>CABYJX010000014.1 GCA_902519405.1 uncultured Gammaproteobacteria bacterium | reverse complement strand
GTAGGACTGGGTGCTTCTCATCAGGAGGATGCGAATCTTTCACGACTAATAGACGAGTTGAAGGCCGAATTAAATGGCCACACTTTAAATCATATCTCCGGATTGAGTAATCCTACCAGCGAATTGCTAGCGATTTGGATATGGGAAAGAGGCGAACCAGAATTTTCTAACTTGCTAGGGGTAACAGTAATGGAAAATTCATCCTCGGGCTGCCATTTCAATGGATTAACTCATCAGATCTGGACAGATATATATTTTGAGGCAGCAGTACCAGCACTCGAATCAAGCGAGGTACTTGGTCATAGTTATTGCTGCAGGCTCTACTTATGTTCGGTAATGGATGAGATTATGGGTTGGACGATAGATTATGGAGACGTCAAATTGAAATTTGATCCTGTCTATAAACAGTTAGATCATCAATTTTTAGGGGATCTTGCTAATATTGAAGAGGCTTCTCTAGAGAGGTTGGTTCAATGGATTAAAGACAAAGTGATTTCGGATATTCCTCTATTGAAAAAGGTGGAGCTATATGAAACGCCTGGTTCCGGGATATCCCTGACCTTATCTGGGGTGACCTCTCAAAGTGACTTACTTTTTCCATGACACGCACGGTTAAAGAAAATTTTTATACCTGATAGCGAGAGTAGGCTATTTTTCAATAGATGGACCTAAATTGGACTCCAATGAGGAATATATGGTTAATTTTTTGAGACTCGACGAATAGATCTAAAGATGGATTTAAACTTATAGTGATGATGCTATGTATAAATTGAAATCTCATGTTAACTAGTCTTACTCTTAATCAACTGGTCGGTCTTGATGACACGCATATTATGGATTGGAATGGCACTAAATTGCATTCTCAGGTCCTGACTTCTTTAGCACGGCTGCGTTCTGATGCAAACGAAGCTGGATTTGATCTTCGTGTAGCTAGCGGCTTTAGATCATTTGATCGTCAGTTGGCTATTTTTAATGGTAAAGTGCGCGGAGATCGACCTATATATGATGAGAATGGGAATACTATTGAAGTTGATAGTTTATCTTCTTACGATCTACTTTGTTCAATACTGCGTTTTTCAGCTCTGCCGGGCGCTTCTCGACATCATTGGGGCACAGACATAGATATCTATGACGCGAATGCTATTTCTTCAGATTATGTAGTTCAGCTGTCTATGGAGGAAGTATGTTTGGGTGGAGTTTTTTACCCTTTGCATGAATGGTTGGATTTTCTGATAAAAGGAGATCAGTCCCATGGATTTTACCGCCCATATGCTGTGGACAATGGAGGAGTAGCCCCAGAGCCTTGGCATCTAAGTTTTTCACCTTTAGCTTCAATTTGTGAGGAGACTATATCCTTGGATATCATCAAGTCAGCTTTAGCTAATGCAGCTAGAGATAAAAAGCTAGAATTATATTCTACTATTTCTGAACACATAGACGAAATATTTAACCGCTTTATAACTTCGTCTCCTGAATAGGCTCTTTTTTATAGCTCGAAGTTTGATCTTAGTTTTTTCTTTACTCCAATATTTTTTAATTCAATATATCTAGGTAGACCGTTTCTATAATCGGGATAAGCTTCTCCTGCGATTAATGGCTGTAAGTATTCGACTGCTTTTTTTGTTATTTGGTAGCCATCTTTACTGATAAAAGTTCTCGGTAACATTTTTTCTTTGTTAGCAACCTTGTGAAGCGAAACTTCCCCTATGGACCACTTATATTGCTTGGTATCTTTGCGCACTATACAAGGCATGACACTATTTTTTCCTTGCATCGCAAAATCAACCGCTCTTTCACCTACTGAATATGCTTGTTCTAGATCGGTCTTGGAAGCAATATGTCGGGCCGAACGTTGGAGATAATCAGCTACTGCCCAATGAAATTTATATCCAAGTTCGACTTTTATCATCTGTGCTAGAGTTGGAGCTAGTCCTCCTAGTTGCGCGTGTCCAAAAGCATCTCGTGTTCCGGAATCTGCTAAAAATGTGCCATCTTCATATCTAGCACCTTCGGATGCAACGATGACGCAATATCCATTACGCTTGATAATAGTTGAGACCTTTTTAAGAAACTTTTTCTTATCAAAAATAATCTCGGGGAAGAGAATAATATGTGGTGCGTCGTTCTGGCTTTGGGCCGCTAAGCCCGCTGAGGCAGCGATCCATCCAGCATGTCGACCCATCACTTCAAGAATAAAGACTTTAGTCGAGGTCTCGCACATTGATTTGACATCCATTGCTGCTTCTTTGGTTGAGATCGCTACATACTTTGCTACGGAACCGAATCCAGGACAATTATCAGTATACGGAAGGTCGTTATCAATAGTCTTTGGAATATGAATAGCCTGAAGTGGATATCCCAAAGCTTTGCTTAATTGAGATACTTTTAAGCACGTGTCAGCGGAATCGCCACCGCCATTGTAGAAAAAATATCCTATGTTATGTGCTTTAAATACCTCTATGAGGCGTTCATATTCTGCTCTATTTTCTTGTAGACTTTTTAGTTTATATCTACAGGATCCAAATGCACCGCTTGGGGTATTTAATAAACCACGAACGGCGTTTACAGTTTCTTTTGAAGTATCGATCAAGTCCTCTCTTAGTGCACCAATGATACCATGCCGTCCTGCATAGACTTTACCGATTTTTTTAGGATATTTACGCGCAGTTTCAATCACGGCACAGGCCGACGCATTAATTACTGCTGTAACTCCTCCAGACTGGGCATAAAATGCATTTTTTCTACTCATATTTTCTCCTGCGGATTAACATTCGCACTCGGCTTCGAATAAGGACTTTAAACATCGAAACTATCGCACAGCGATCAAGAAAGTTAATTTAGATTGTTGATAGAGCTTCGCATGCTAACATGAGGCGTTGATTAGAGGGAGTTTGTTGGTGGAGAGGAGCATACATATACTTGGTATTTGTGGCACTTTTATGGGAAGTCTGGCGATATTAGCCCGTGAAAGTGGATTTTCCGTAAGCGGTTCTGATGAAAATGTCTATCCACCCATGAGTACGCTGCTTAGCTCATCTGGAATTAAGCTATATAGGGGTTATGAGGTGAGTAATCTAGCTTCTCACAATGATAAAATTTTAGTGGGAAATGTGATGACGCGTGGCCAGAGAATAATAGAGCATATCCTTGATGAGGGATACTGTTATACATCCGGACCCGCATGGTTAGCGGAAAATGTGTTGGCTGAAAAGTGGGTATTGGCCGTGTCGGGAACTCATGGTAAGACCACCACCTCAAGTTTGCTGGCATGGATTCTAGAGTTTGCAAATTTTAATCCGGGGTTCCTGATTGGCGGTATACCGCTAAACTTTGGCGTTTCAGCACGTCTGGGCAAATCGGAATTTTTTGTTATAGAGGCAGATGAGTACGATACAGCATTCTTCGACAAGCGGTCGAAGTTTGTTCACTATCGTCCAAAAACTTTGATCATTAATAATATCGAGTATGATCATGCTGATATTTTTCCGGATATAGCATCCATCTACAGGCAATTTCATCATCTTGTGAGGTGCGTGCCCGGCACGGGCTCCATTATTGTCCCATCTGAGGACGCTGGTATAAGGACAGTCCTAGAAAAAGGGTGTTGGACTTCTGTGGAGAGGTTTTCATTGGATCAAGATTGTTGCGGTTGGAATGCTAATAGCCAAAAAAGTGATGGATCTAGTTTTTTACTAAGTGATGCTAATGGAAAAACTGTGGAAATTGAATGGGAGCTAAAGGGGAAGCATAATTTGCGAAATGCGGTCGCTGCCGCTATGGCAGCTCATCGCGTTGGAATTTCTCTAGAAGTTATTGCAAATGCGATTTGTAAATTCAAAGGTGTTAAACGTCGCCTTGAGCTCATTGGAAATATAAACGGTATATCCATATATGATGATTTCGCCCATCATCCAACAGCTATTGCCAGTACGCTAGAGACTTTACGATTAAGCTACCCTGAGAGTAAGATTTTTGCACTTATTGAGCTGCGATCTAATACAATGAAAGCTGGGGCTCATGGCAATAGTTTGTTGGCTTCGGTGAAGAATGCGGATAGTGTTCACTGGTATGAACAAAATAGTAAGTTTTCCGTATTTACGGATTTAGATAGTTCTTCTCGCTGTTATTCTAATGTAGAGAAACTTACTTTAGATTTGTTAAAGATGGTTTCCGAGGGAGATATTATAGTGTTAATGAGCAATGGTGATTTTGACCAGCTAGGGACTCATATAACAGACGCATTGGAGCAGGGAGTGAGTCGGTGAGCAGATTGCGTGATTTTTATATGAGAGTCATCTTGCAAAGACCGATTTTTCCACTTTTGATAGTAGCTTTCATGACTCTATTAGCTTTGACTCAATTTTCAAAAATAAAGCTTGATGCATCTGCGGATGCATTGTTACTAAAGGGTGATCCAGCACTTGAATTCTTTAGGGAAACATCGAACCGATACGGGTCTTCAGAGTTTATCTTATTAACTTGGCAACCTTACTCTGGAGACTTGTTAGAGAGAGAATCTTTGGATGCCTTAGAATTGATGGCACTAAAGCTAAGCAATTTATCTGGAGTTGAGTCCGTCGTAACAATCTTAGATGTACCTCTTTTGTCAAGTACACCAGTAAGCTTGTCTGATATCACCTCCGGAGAAGGATTACCGACTCTCAATGACTCAACTATTGATCGAAATAAGATATTAGAAGAGTTTATGAATAGCCCTATCTATTCAGATCTTCTAGTCAGTAGTAAGGGTGATCTTAGTGCGGTACAAATAAATCTCGAAAAAAATTATTACTATCGTCAAGCGATAGAAGATCGGGAAGCGCTGCGAAAGTTAAAGGTAGTTCGAACGCTTAATACGTCAGAGAAAAATTTATTGAAACAAGCAGAACTTTTAGTAAAAAAACTTAACGCTGACACCTTGGCTCAGCATGGATTGTTAGTGGATCAAGTAAGAACTATCGCTGATGAATTTGACTCTAGGGCGAAGATATTCGTTGGTGGAGTGCCTATGATTGCCGCTGATATGGTTACTTTTGTAGAAAGTGACTTATTGATTTTTGGGGTAGCTATACTCCTACTAATGATGATTATGCTGGCTATTATTTTTCGCGAGTTAAGATGGGTAGTTATCCCAATCACCAACTGTTTAATTTCTGTGATCATGATGCTTGGTCTCCTGGGCTTTCTGGATTGGCGTATGACCGTGATTTCGGCTAATTTTGTGGCTGTTCTTTTAGTCGTGTCATTGGCTATTTCGATACATTTAGTTGTTAGATATCGGGAGCTAGAGTGTCTCAATCCAAAAGAGGAAAAGTACGATCGCGTAGCGTCTGTGATGCAATTAATGGCCGTACCCTGTGTTTATACAGGTGTGACAACCATTGTTGCATTCATTTCATTGGTTGTTTCTGGTTTGCAACCTGTAATTGATTTTGGCTGGATGATGACGGTAGGTATTCTCGTAGCACTTATTATTTCATTTGTCGTTGTTCCTTGCCTAATGCTTTTGTGGAGATCCAGAGAAGCCGGTCAGACCAATATTGCATCGCAGACACCGTATACGATGTATTTTGCTACTTTTGCTGACAAAAGAGGGAGCATTGTCCTAACTATTAGTGGTGTACTGCTCTGTCTTTCTCTTTTGGGAATTTCTCGTTTAGAAGTAGAGAATCGTTTTATCGACTATTTTAAGGAATCTACGGAAATCTATCAGGGCATGGAGTTGTTAGATTCAAATCTTGGTGGAACGATCCCGCTAGATATTATTATTAACTCGCCTAGTGTTAACCTTGATAAGGACAAAGCTCAAAAAACGCTAAAAAATAGCGAAACGCGAAAAATACAATTGGATCTGGATACTTCTTCACAGAATTTTGTCGCAGTAAATGAATTAGAAGATGAAAGTTGGGAAGATTTTGATTCAGATTTTGAAGATTTTGAAGATTTTGATGAAGGAAATGACAACTTTGTCCCTAGCTTTTGGTTTACGCTGCCTGGTATGAAGACCATTGATCTTGTCCATGGCCTAGTGGACTCTCTTCCAGAGACTGGCAAGGTGTTATCTTTATCCACTACGTTTTCAGTTGTAAGAGACATATTAGGGGATGATATCGGCGGTGTAGAGTTAGCTCTAGTTCAGAAAAGTTTGCCGGAAGAAGTTGAAGCCTTAATGATTGACCCTTATTTCTCCGTTGTTGAGAATCAAACTAGGGTCAACGTTAGAGTCAAAGAGACTAGTGAATCCCTCAGGCGGAACGATTTCCTTACTGATTTGCGGACACGTTTAATAAATGAAGCAGGTTTAGCACCAGAGCAAGTTGCTCTTACTGGTATGTTAGTGCTCTACAATAATGTCTTGCAGAGTTTGTTTCGCTCTCAAATTCTCACGTTAGGAGCTGTTTTTATAGCAATATTAATGATGTTTTGGGTGCTCTTTAGATCACTATCTTTAGCTCTTATTGCTATTGCACCAAATCTTCTGGCTGCCGCTACTGTGCTTGGAGTCATGGGTCTAGTAGGAATTCCGTTAGATATTATGACTATAACTATAGCAGCTATTGTCGTAGGAATAGGTGTCGATAACTGTATTCATTATGTTTACAGATTTATGAGAGAGTTTAAGGAAGATCGAGACTACAAAGCAGCTATGTATAGATGTCATGGCAGTATTGGTCGGGCGCTATACTATACTACCTTGACCGTGGTCATAGGGTTTTCCACATTAACGTTATCGAATTTTAATCCGAGTATATATTTTGGGCTCCTCACGGTTTTAGCTATGGCTGCCGCTGTTTTGGGCGCTTTACTATTGCTTCCGCGTCTCATTCTCTGGATAAAACCTCTAGGGAAATAAAAAGGTTTCAAATGCAGTGTAGAAAACAATGCGGTGCTTGTTGCATTGCGCCCTCAATTACTACTCCATTCTTGGGTATGCCTAGAGGAAAGCCAGCTGGAGTGAAATGTATTCATCTAGATTATCAACAGCGATGTCAGTTATTTGGAGATATTAGGAGGCCTAATTTGTGTAAAATATTTAATCCCGAGAAAGAATTTTGTGGAGAGTCCTTTTTAGAGGCATATAAAAATTTAACAAGTATAGAATTTTACACCTCAAAAGATCGCATAGAGGTGGTGAACTCTTAATGGAGATGCCTCTATTTCCATTGTCTACAGTCCTTTTTCCTTATGGAAGAATACCACTTCAAATTTTTGAACAACGTTATTTAGATTTGGTAAAGGATTGTATGCGTAACGATGTGAATTTTGGTGTTGTTCTAATATTGCAAGGTTCGGAAATCGATGAGAAAGATCATCCTAGATCAAATCTAAGTAGTACCGGTACTTTAGCTCAAATTATAGATTGGGATCAGCTCCCGAATGGTTTATTAGGCATAACTATTCAGGGTGGTAAGCGTTTTTTTTTAGAGGCTAGCCGGAAGCAAAAAAATGGATTAGTTTTGGGCGAGATTAATATTATTCAGACTCAAAACTTCGAGCCAATGAGAAGAGAATGGAATCCTTTGCTGGACGTATTATACAGAATAAAACAACACCCCCACATTCAGAGAATGAATCTTGATATTAATGAGAACGACGCTTGGCAAGTAGGGTTCTTGCTTTGTCAGCTTCTACCTCTAGCTGAATTAGATAAAAATGAATTATTAGGTCTTAAAGATATTGAAGAATTAATGGCTAAGCTTGAGAAAATACTCAGAAAAATGAGTGGAGAAAATTAATTATAAATCTATCAATTTTTGTCGTAAGTGTCCTCCAGCTTTTTCCATCGGTTTATAATTTCGCAAAAAAGTAATGCCGTCCGCTCCGCGTCATATACGGCTGAATGGGCTCTCGAATTGTCGAACTCAATATCCGCTTCTTGGCATGCTTTTGCCAGAACAGTTTGACCAAATGCTAACCCTGACAGAGTTGCGGTATCAAAATAAGTGAATGGATGGAATGGATTTTTTTTTATATTGCATCTTGCCACCGCCGCATTGAGGAATGATCCATCAAAGTGCGCATTATGACCCACTAGGATTGCTCGGGTACAATCGTTACTTCGAATTTCATTTCTAACTATTTGAAAGAAGTCATTAAGCACAGTCTTTTCGTCTGCAGCATCTCGAAAAGGGTGGTCAGGATCAATGCCAGTAAACTCCAGCGACGATGCCTCTATATTTGCTCCATCAAATGGTTTCACATTAAAGCTATAAGTATCCGAAATAGATAACCATCCATCTGGACTCATTTGAATTATTGTACCAGCAAGTTCAAGAATGGCGTCGGTATGAGGAGTGAATCCACCGGTTTCCAAATCTACGACAACGGGAAGGAACCCTCTAAATCGATCATCAATGGAAGTTATTTCGTCTTTAGTCATGGATTAGCTACTTTCCATTTCGCAGTTTCTTTAGCCATCATGGGAACTAACCACTCGTTACCAATCGGTAATTTTTCCGGAATCTTCCAATCCTCACGAATAAGTGTAATGGAATCTAAGTTCTTTGGTAGCCCATAAAAAAAAGCGCCGAATTCAGATGCAAATCCTTCAAGCTTATCCAATGAATTCATTTGATCGAATACGTCGGCATAAAACTCTAACGCGGCATGCGCTGAATAAATTCCAGCGCATCCACATGCTGATTCTTTACTTTGTATGCTATGGGGTGCCGAATCGCTACCTAGGAAAAATTTAGGATTTCCCGAAATTGCAGCGTCTAAGAGTGCTATTTGATGCGAAGATCTTTTGAGTATTGGCAAGCAATACAAGTGCGGCTTTATTCCTCCTCTAAAAAGATCACTTCGATTGTATACCAGGTGATGCGGCGTGATTGTTGAGGCAACATTATCCCCAGAATCAAGAATAAATTGCACCGCATCTTTAGTAGTAATATGCTCCAAAGCAATTTTCAACTCAGGAAATTCTCTAGTTATTGGCTCAAGATGACGATCAATAAAAACTTTTTCTTTATCAAAAGGGTCAATGTCATGATCTGTGACTTCGCCGTGGATCATGAGATTGAGTTTTTCACGTTGCATGGCTTCAAAGATTGGGAAAAGCCCCTGAGTATCGACTACGCCACTTTGAGAGTTTGTTGTGGCTCCCGATGGATATAGCTTCATTCCATAGACTATTTCGCTTTGAGCTGCCTCTATAATATCTTGATTAGAGGTTTTATCAGTAAGGTAGAGCGTCATTAACGGAGAAAACTGTCTCGGCAACAGATTCATGGCATCCTTTATCTTTGCGTAATATTCTTCCGCTAGTGCCACATTTGTTACCGGGGTAGAAAGATTAGGCATAACTATTGCTCTGCCGAAATATCTACTGAGATCTCTGCAGGCATCTTGCAATACCGCTCCTTCACGCAAATGAACATGCCAATCGTCGGGACGTGTGATTACCAATTCTTTCAATATATTTACTCTATATGAGATATACGCATGCTACCTCAATCTCAATTCATGGAAAACCATGCTAATTATTCTCTGTGAAATGAATTAACCCCAGAGTACACTACAAAGCCCTCTGTTTACGTGTTTGGAGAAAGATAGATGACTGACGTCAACAAGGTCGTACTTGCATATTCAGGAGGTTTGGATACCTCTGTCATTGTTCGGTGGTTGCAGGAAAATTATAGATGTGAGGTGGTTACTTTTACTGCGGATATTGGCCAAGGTGAGGAGTTAGAGCCTGCTCGCGAAAAAGCAGAAGCCTTGGGTGTAAAAGAAATATTTATCGATGATCTGCGTGAAGAATTTGTCCGAGATTTTGTATTTCCAATGTTTAGAGCAAATACTATTTACGAAGGACAGTACTTACTCGGTACTTCCATAGCACGTCCGCTCATTGCGAAAAAGCTTATAGATCTCGCTGAGCAAACAGGCGCAGATGCTATTTCTCACGGCGCCACGGGAAAAGGTAATGATCAAGTAAGATTTGAGTTAGGCGCGTACGCTCTCAATCCCGATATACGAGTGATAGCCCCTTGGCGTGAATGGGATTTAGATTCACGAGAATCTTTAATGAATTACTGTGAGCAACATAATATTGGGGTGGACTATACTGGGGCAGGAAAAAAATCTCCCTACTCGATGGATGCTAATCTATTGCATATATCATATGAAGGGGGAGTTCTGGAAAACCCGTGGGAATCTCCCGAAGAATCTATGTGGCGTTGGACTACTAATCCGGAATCTGCGCCTGATGTGCCTACATTTATTGATCTTGAGTATATGAATGGAGATCTTATTTCACTTAATGGAGAGAGATTATCTTGTTGTGAATTACTCGCCAGACTAAATGTATTGGGAGGCAAAAACGGAGTAGGACGAGATGATATTGTAGAAAATCGCTACGTTGGGATGAAGTCGAGAGGATGTTATGAGACACCCGGTGGAACAATCATGCTAAAAGCTCATCGTGCGATAGAATCTTTGACTTTAGATAGAGAGGTGATGCACCTAAAAGATGAGTTAATGCCTCGATATGCCAAGCTTATATACAATGGTTATTGGTGGTCTCCGGAAAGAAAAATGCTACAGGCTGCGATTGATCAATCACAAGTAAATGTCAATGGACATGTGCGTGTTAAGTTGTATAAAGGCAACGTGAGTATAGATGGACGGCAGTCTAGGAACAGCCTTTTTGACTCAGAGATTGCCACGTTTGAATCTGATGGAGGGACATATAACCAAGCAGACGCGGAGGGTTTTATTAAGTTAAATGCACTAAGATTGAGGATCGCTGGACGTAAAAGAGGGACAGATAATCCTTCGTTTTAGATGGTCTCTCAACTCATAAGATTTTTTCTATATCGCTGCGAAGTTTTGCTGGTGAAACGCTGCTCTTATAGTGTTTTAACACATTTCCCTCTTTATCAACTAAATACTTATTGAAGTTCCAGCCAGGTGGTTGACTTTGCTGACCTAGTTCCGAAAACACGGGATTTGCGTCTTCCCCGACCACGGAGGTTGTCGCCATCATAGTAAACGTCACTCCGAAATTTTTGAAGCAGACATCTGCGGCTTTTTCCTCGTCACTGGCCTCCTGATTAAAGCTATCACTCGCGAAACCTATCACCGCCAAACCTCGCCCCCCATATGTTTTATGGAGTGATTCTAGTCCACGAAATTGTCCTTTAAATCCACAATAACTCGCTGTATTGACTATAAGCAATGGCTGCCCCGAAAAGCTATCGCAAAGATTTACGCTTTCGGTCGAATGAAGCTTCCGCATGGTCGTGTCTAGATACTGTGGGCAACTTCCTTGGGCCCCTGTAGATAGACACACAAGCATTACACCTAAGCTAACAATGGTTCTAAGCATTTTGCTCTCCGTCTGAAGTATTTACGCTGACTCTACTGATTTAGTTGTCGCTACCTTTTTGACCCCATGATTAAAATCTTCACCAATAAAAAATGCCAAAAGAGTCAAATCATCTCTTAACGGCGTGTTTCCGCGATAATCCTCAATAGTATCGATGATACGGGTAACGATACGTTTTGGATCTGAAGTCGCTGTTTTCTTGAGAATATCGACTAAGCGTTTTCTACCGAATGCAATGGGTTGCTCTTCTCTATTCATAACGTCTGTTACTCCATCGGTCAGCATGACAAACATTCCAGATGGATCAGAAATACGTTGGGTAGAGAAGATGAAATCTGATTTTGTTCTGAGTGCTCCGACTGAGCGTCTGTCACCTTTAAGTTCTAATACTTCTCCGTTATTTAGCATAAGTAGAGATGAGTTCGCGCCGGCAAACTCTAAGGTATTAGTAGATCTATCGAGAATGCAAACTGTACCATCGAAACCAGCATCAGACTGTGCTAATTCCGCGTTGTTTTGGAATAGCATATCTTTAATCAATCGATTAGACACAGATAGATAGTCTCCTGCACTAGAGACAGTCTCATCTTCTATGGCACGGTCGAATACTGACCGCGCTATGATAGAGGTAAATGCACCCGGTACGCCATGTCCTGTGCAATCAATCACCGCTATTATTGTTCTATTTGCCGTTGTACGCACTACATAGATATCTCCGCCTACTATATCTCTTGGTTGCCAAGTCAAGTGAATTTTGAAGTCATCTGGAAACTTCTCGGTGCGCAGGAGTGCTTGTTGGAGCTTTGCCGCGTAGTTAATCGAGCTTTGTATTTCTTGGTTGGCTGCGGAGGCAAGTTCGTGAGCTTCCCTCATTTCCTTAGTTCTTGCGTCGATTAATGAAGAAACTTCTTCGGACATCCTCGTAAAAGCGAGTGACATCATTTCCGTGGACGAATCCTCTCCACCAAAAGCGGCGTCGGCATCAGACATTCGACGCATCGTGGACAAATCCTCTAATAAAAGTCGTTTTGGTTCACCCTCAAGTTGATCTGCCAGCAGACCCATTTTTTCGAGAATAATTTCATCCCTAACACGTCGTTTATCCTTTTGCTCCTGCTTTATCTGATCCATTTCAACTAAATGTGAACGGTAGCGATCTAGAGCTCTTGACAAGCGAGCAACTTCGTCATTTTTCGAATGCAATAGGCCCTTTCTAACTTTTGGTATCTGCACGTCGAGATCGCCCTCTGTTAGCGATTGCAGTACAGTGATGGCTTTCGATATACCGCCAAATGCGTAGTTTGTTAACCACAAAGCAATAAGTAGCACAGCTATTACAATAGCGATCGCTGTTGAAAGAGTAGTGATGTAATCATCTTTCAAAGCTTGAACAGGCGATCTTTCATCTTTTAGAACGATTAATTGAGCCTTTTCGCCCTTCGCATAGGTGCTAACAGGAAATCCAAAGAAAGCAACGCCTATGTCCTCATCTAAGTATCCAAAACTTCCTTTACTTAACAAGCTATTTAAGTTATCTCTAAGGACATTTTCTGATTTAGTTACAAGGCCTAAAATATTTTCAAGTCCAGAATAATCATCTACTTCGAGAAAGTCGTTTAGCTCGGCCACCTCCTCATTAAAATGCAGGGTGGTTTTTATTTGTGAGTCATATTCAAACATCTCGAGCGTTTCAAAGAGATTTTTTCCAATAACTACAGTTCCAAGGAGTTCAGTTCTAGCTTCATCGCTCTCTGGTCGGATTTCTATAAAAAGAGACTCATTCAACGTCGATTGCTCACCATCTTGCTGGTCTCTTATTTCTACGAGAGTGCGTCTTGAGGTGACTCCAGAACGAGTATTACCAACATTTCGCGCGGCGCTACTGCTCTTGGTTAAAAAATCTGGTTGTGCTGAAGCTGAGCAAGGATCAACTCCATACCCCTCCATTGCTGTTCTGCAATATAGTATTTCGTTGTTTGGAGAAATGACCATTGCATAACTAAGCAGACTATCTTCTACATCCTCTACCAAAAAGCCATCAAAAACGGCGGCTATAATTCCCTTATCTTGACTGGCTAGTGCATTAAAGACTGGATTACTGAATTCTCCGTTTAACTCTGTTTCTGGGGAGAAGTAGAACTGACTATTTTCTTGCCATACGGCTCGTTTTTCAAAGGATCCAGTTATTGGATCCCATTCACCAACCGATTCATAGGCTTGATTAGATGCGGTGGTCCACGCTTGAAGAATCAGTGATGCCGATGAAGCAAGACCGTACTCCTCTTGGCGTTCCTGCTGTAAATTTGATAAGACGAGAAATGTAGTCGCAATTAAAATATTACCTAAGATGGTAAGGAGTAAAAGTTGAATCTTAGTTGTCATTTGGTGAATTTCTCTTTTATATGAGCTTTTTTAATTCGGTCTAAAAACAATCCTTACCTTGGCATCGCTTACTTGAACAGCCTTGCCTTCGAATTGGGGGGGGTTATAAAGCCAAGATCTTACGTGTTTTAATGCTGATTTTTCGAATAAGCCAGGAGGCGAGCTTTCTAAAACATGCGGATCTAAGACTTTACCTTCCTGCGAGATTGAAAATCCCACAGTTACTTCTCCGACAAAATTAAAGCGCTTAGCCCTAGGGGGGTACCGCAAGCGACCCTTTTTCACTAGTTCGCATTCTACTGTTACATTCTCGCCGTTATTATCGAATTGGGCCTTTGTAGTTGCCGCTTCCACCATATTTGGCTTGAATAGTGTTATTGAAGCAAACATAGCAGTAGTTAACATAATTTTGAAAAGGTAATTTATACAAAGCATGATTTTCCCTGCACAAAGATGGGTTATTAATAAATCCTCTAAGCATCAAAGCTTTATTGCTCAAGATAATCTTGTTACGCTGATTTGGCAACAGAAAGCGTGAATTTGTTTCTTAGCAGAAGAGTAAATTAGCGATATCATTGAGCCAGTAATACAATGAACATTTAACTTCTGCATATTAAAAAAATGGGAATATATGCAAATAATTCACGAAGACTTATTAGCTATGGTAGAAACAATGCCAGCTTTTCCTCAGGGTGTCACTAAAGTACTGGATATGTGCTCTAAGGTGGATTGCTCACCAAAGGATCTCGTCTCTGTTGTAGAGCGTGACCCTGTTTTAGCTATGCGAGTTCTAAAGCTGGTGAATTCACCTTTCATAGGTCTTGCTCAATCGATAAGTTCAATTTCACATGGGGTGGCTTACGTTGGGATGAATACAATAAAAAATATCGCGCTTACAGTAGCGGCTATTGGGATGCTTCCTCGTGAAAATAGAGCTAACTTTGATATGGATAAATTTTTACAGCATTCACTGGGAACAGCTGCGGTATGTAAGAAAATCGCGGGACTGAAAGGAGTGAAGGAGACGAGTTCTTCGGATTATTTTTTGGCAGGATTGCTACATGATTTTGGCAAAG
Organism: uncultured Gammaproteobacteria bacterium; assembly: GCA_902519405.1. GTDB lineage: Bacteria > Pseudomonadota > Gammaproteobacteria > Pseudomonadales > Halieaceae > CABYJX01. Next base: position 14,943 of record CABYJX010000014.1, on the reverse strand, counting down.
TCATATTGGTCCGACAGAGGCCAGACGAGTTTTCTGAGGCCATTGAGCAAGCTCAAACAAAGAAAGTAGCCCTTGATGTAGTAGAACGTCTGATCTACGGGATTGATCATGCAGAGATAGGAGCAGTCTTAGCAGCACATTGGGATTTACCGGATAGTTTAGTTCGAGCAATTCGCTACCATCATTCAGCTGGAGATCTTTCCCATCCTTCGTTGCTTGAGCAGGTAGTAATGGTGAGTAATTTGGTCGTTCACAAGCTAGATTTTGGTGCATCGGGTAATTATTATCCTGCGGAACTGCCAAAATCAATTGAAACGAATTTAGGCATGGATATAGATGACGTTATCTCTATCATTGGCGATACAGATGCTTTATTTGCCGATGCAAAGGCTTTTGCGTCCTCTTAAAGGAGCTAACGCTAGATGAGATTTAAATTTTGGGGTGTAAGAGGTTCGATTGCGACACCAGGGCCTAGCACAGTTCGTTACGGAGGTAACACCACGTGCATAGAAATCCGTGGAGCTGCCGATGAATTGGTGATTTTAGATGCGGGAACTGGTATTTTTCAGCTTGGGAATGCGTTAGTGCCAGATTTTCCGATCAATATTAATATTTTTTTAACTCATACCCATTGGGATCATATCCAAGGTTTACCAATGTTCTCACCTATCTTTGTTCCGGGAAACAAGATAAATATTCATGGTGCTATGGATATAGTTTCCCAGCATAGTATTAAGGAAGTACTATCTAGACAGATGGAGCATGCCTATTTCCCGGTTAAAGAGACTGAATTAGCTGCGGATTTGAACTATGTAGATTTACAAGAAAATGATTGTATCGAGTTTAGTGAAATAAGAGTTACTAATTGTTTATTAAATCATCCAGTACTTAATTTTGGGTATCGCGTTGAATCAGCAGGTAAATCCCTTGTTTTTACTGGAGATCATGAATGGCCATATAATATTTATGATGCAGCTGATCCAGAATATGATGCATATCAGGAAATCATCGATGCTCGTCGGGGAAAAATTATAGATTTTTTTAAAGATGTAGACGTCCTGATTATTGATACCTCATACGATGATCTCGAATATGCGCAATCGAAAGTGGGATGGGGACATGGAACATTCGACCGAAGTATGGCCGCAGCTAAAGAATCCTCGGTAAAAAGATGTTATTTAACCCATCACGAGCCGACACGTTCTGACGATGAATTAGAGGAGCTTTATTATGCTGCCCTTGAGCGCAATGAGATATCTGATTCTGATCCAGAGTTTATACTGGCTAGAGAAGGGGTGGAATTCTTAGCCTAAAGTTTTCATACGTTGCTGGGCTACGTTAATACGTAGAAGGTAAAATAATGAAGAAAGATAGTATTTTTGAACGCGAACATGCCCTTCTCGCGCGCGCAGGTGAATTACTTGATCAAAATTTAGATCCGATCGCACGCGATTACTATGAAGAACTTATCTCGGAATATAAGCGGTTATTAAAAACAACGTCGCGGCTGGTTCGACATAATGATAGAAATGAACAGCGTTTGAATGATCTGGCTAAAGATGCCAATGAGAAGAGGCATCAACTTGAAGGATTATCGAAGCAATTATCTAAGTATCTTTCTCCTCAAGTATATCAATCAATATTTTCTGGAGAGAGAGCGGTAAGCGTTGCTAGTACGCGGAAAAAGCTCACGATTTTCTTTTCTGATCTTGTTGGTTTCACGTCGCTATCAGAAAACCTTCAATCTGAGGATTTGACTGGAGCATTAAATTTTTATCTTAATGAAATGTCCACAATAGCGTTGGATCATGGAGCGACAATAGATAAATATATTGGTGATGCAATTATGATGTTTTTTGGTGATCCAGAAACGCAAGGAGTCGAGGAGGATGCTTATCGTTGCGTTTCTATGGCTGTTGAGATGCGCAAGAGATTATTAGATCTTGAGAATGAATGGGGTTCTTTTGGTTTACAAGAGCCACTGAAGACACGGACTGGAATAAGTACTGGCTATTGTACGGTGGGAAACTTTGGTAGCGATAATCGTCTTGATTATACGGTTATTGGTGCAGGTGTTAATATGGCTTCAAGACTAGAGTCGGCAGCTACACCAGGGGATATATTGCTGTCTTTCGATACCTACAATGCCGTAAAAGATCGAGTACCTTGTGAGGAGTGTGAAAAGCTAGCTCTCAAAGGGATACAAAATCCTGTGAGAACCTTCAGAGTGTTAGGGGACGAGGATGCGAAAAACTACCTGCAAGTGAGTGCTGAAAATACCTCACTAAGAGCAAGGATTGATCGTTTGAGTGACTCTCAGAGGCATGAGCTCGAAGAATCTCTGCGTTCTGCCCTAGAGAAACTAGCTTCGTTTCAGACTTTAAAGTAATGAAAACTTAGATGAGCGATTTACTCTACCCACCCCCTGTAAATAAAATATGTATTGGCATTATGTTCTAGGAAATCGTAATCAAATTTAGAGCTTCGGCGAGCCATTTCGATGAAGCCTAACCCAGCCCCCCTGCTACCATCGGGAGGTCCCGACCGCAACCGATCTTTATAGGCAGATTTAAGTTCGTCTTTATTCATTGCGGTTAAGGGTTTTAGAATTTCTTCTAGCTTATCGACATTTTTAGAGTCGATTGAATTAACAGCTTCTATCATAAAGCCTTTTTCCGTTTTGCTGATTGCAACTGATCCCACGCCGCTCTGATCAAGACGATCAACTGAATAGCGAATGATATTCTGAGCTTGTTCAACAAAAATACCAAAGACTTTTTTCACTACAGGGAGATCTTCGGAATCAGAGAGCTGCTCTTTAACAGCGCCAGATAGGCTTGTAAGTACTTCTTCGCTTAGAGGTCCTGAGTAACAAAAAAACGTGCCCCTTGAAATCATTAATTCGTGAAGTTTTAGTGTTTCGTTTTCCATACGCCTAACCGTCCCTTAGAGATCAATTTTTTAGTCTTTGTAATGTTTGAGTCTATTGTTATCACGAGAAGATTCTAGTTAATTGCCTCTAGGCTAAAAGAGACATTTTCCATATCTTCTTCGAATTCTGATCCCGCTTCTTCCATTGCATCGTCCTCGGTTCGATATTTCCAAATAACCTGAATCTGCTTCTCCTTTCCTGTTTTATCAAGATATTCAAAGAAGTCGAATAAGAATTTGGCTGAAGAGCTATTAAAATAATAAAGTTCTACTGTGACAGTGAAACTGTCTGAAGAATTCAAGTTATCACGAAGCGCTTCCATAACCGGACCTGAGAACTCGGATATGTCCTCTGGGTAGCATTCGCCTGTGATGGCACAGCTAGAGGAATTAATTTTCACTTCGGGTGTTCTAGTCGTTCCTGCCATTTCCATTTGCTTGTATATCCTTTTTATTCTACTTCGAAAAGTAACGAATCTGATCAAAAAGATTAAATTTTACATCATGTCAAGCGTCGTAGTTATATCCCTTTAAATCAGTAGAAAACAATTTATTAGTAACGCTTTCAGGGCATTGTGAAACCTTACCGATGTATCTAACTAATTTAGCAACACCTCCCTCTACTGTTTTACCTTCTCGTAATATATTTCCACGCACTTTATGCTGGAAAGTAACAGAGCGATTATGGATGGCAACACCAAGGCATTTTATAAGTTCGATCGCAAGTTTTGGGTGTTCTGCTGATAAAGATAAAAAAGAGGAATGACTCAATAAAAGAAGATCAGCCTCCTCAATAGCTACCACAGTTGCGCTGCGCGCAGATTCCATGAGCAAATTGACTTCGCCTAGTATTCCTGGCGCTGGGAATGTGGCTGTTTGCAGGACAACATCGCGTTGATTAATTCTAATCTTTTCAAAAACCGAAAATGAGCCTCTCAGAAGGAGAAAAAGATCTGTGTCTTTATCCCCTTGTGCAACTAAAATTCTTCCCGCTTCTACTTGTCGCTCTTCAGTATAAGACAGAAGTACTTCTGCCCCATCACGAGCCAGTCCGGGCAGTAATTTTTCTAGGACATCTTTTTTATCGGCTTCGGTAAGTCGAGCTGCCGAAGTAGTTTTAGATAATTTAGGTTCGGACATAAATTTTTAATATTGACACTTCTTATCACTCATATGTCCTATATAGATGTTCATGGCTCCCAGCGCAAGTCTGTTAGATAACTTTTTATATCATATAATCAGTGAGGCTTAGATTTTTGGTACCAAATCGTCTTGTACTAGTGCTAAAGTTAGCTCAGAAAAGGTTTTGTAGTTATAGGTTTTTTTGGTTTCAGCGGTTCGGTGAGAATTTTAAGGCGAGAATATGGAGAGTGCTGACGTAATTATTATAGGAGCCGGATTGTCTGGAATTGGGGCTGCTGTATATCTTACTGAGCGTTGTCCCAAGCGAAGTTTTCTTATTTTAGAAGCTCGTGATGTGATAGGCGGCACATGGGATCTTTTTAGATACCCGGGTATTCGTTCTGACAGTGATATGCATACCTTGGGCTATAGCTTCAAACCTTGGTTGGAAGCAAAGGCTATTGCAGATGGTCCTTCTATACTCAATTATGTCAGAGAAACAGCATCGGAATATCTACTTGAAAATAAGATTCGCTTTGGCCATAAGGTTGTGCGTACTGAATGGGCGTCAGATAGATCAAAATGGTTGATTCAAGCAGAAGTTGATGATGGTACCGAACTAGCACAGTTTGAGTGTAACTTTTTACATATTTGTGCTGGCTACTATAGCTATCATGAACCTTATGATCCAGGTTTTATAAACCAAGGTGAGTATCAAGGACAATTAGTTCATCCACAGTTTTGGCCAGAGGATTTAGATTATCGGGGTAAGCGGGTTTTGGTGATCGGTTCCGGTGCCACTGCCATGACCTTAGTCCCGGCGATGGCTCAAGAGGCGGGAGAAGTTACTATGCTTCAGCGCTCTCCAAGTTACGTCATCTCGCGACCAGCAATAGACCGATTGGCCAATTTTTTGCGTCTGATTTTGCCAGAAATGTGGGCTTACTCAATAATCCGTACCCGGAATACCCTAGGACAACAGTGGCTATATTATCGAACAAGGGTCGCTCCAAATAAAGTCAGAGAGTTTCTTTTGGGTAAGGTCCGTAAAGCCCTAGGAAAAGATTATGATGTGGGTAAGCACTTTACCCCCAAATATAATCCTTGGGATCAAAGGATGTGTCTTATCCCCGATGATGATCTTTTTGAAGCAATAAACACAGGTAGTGCGCGAATCGTTACTGATCAAATTAAATCATTTACGTCTGCTGGTGTCGCTTTACTATCGGGAGAAGAATTAGAAGCGGACATTATTGTAACGGCAACTGGTCTTCAGCTGAATGTAATGGGAGATATTGAAGTAACCGTAGATGATCAGATTATGGATTTTTCGCAATGCTGGACCTATAAAGGTTTGATGTTGAGCGATGTACCTAATTTAATCAGTACGTTTGGATATATCAATGCGTCTTGGACGCTTAGAGCTGACTTGACGGCTGAATGGCTATGTAGATTACTTAATCATTTGGATATTAATGGTCTTGATAAGGTTATGCCTAAGTTACCGGATGAATTGAAAGATATGCCTGCAACATCCTGGATAAGTGACTTCAACCCTGGTTATATGAAGCGGGTAATGCATCTGCTACCAAATCAAGGTGATAGGGAGCCGTGGATTAACCCTCAGAGTTACTTTAAGGATCGTAAGATGTTTCGTCATGCGTCGCTTGAGGACGGTTATTTACTATTTTCGAAGAATGAAGCCGCATGTCAGGATAATACTGCGAACTATAAATTACATACTAAGGTCGCGTAAAATTTTAACTGTGATCAAGCAGGCTTGCCATCTAGTGGAAATTTCGTGATTTTAGCGCGAGAGATTGTAGGACATGCGAGTAGTTATAAATTTTAGTCGCAATTACATTAGCTACACCTTCTTTATTTTCTAAGAATCCTTTTACTACAATTAAATGGGCTCTTGTTAAAATCCGATCAAATTTTTCTTGGATTCTCGGCCAAACAATCACATTGCTATTTCCCGTTTCATCTTCTAGTGTTAGGAATAAAACCCCTGAAGCGGTGCTTGGCCGTTGTCGACAAGTCACAAGGCCTGTTATATGGATAAATCGTTTATTTTTAAGGGAGTTAAGCTCTGAGTTCAACTCGCATTTCTTGAATGGCTCATACTTTCGTAATAATTTTATTGGATGTGGCCGTAAGCTTAATCCAGTTGTTTTGTAATCTTCTAAAATATTTTGCATTATATTTGTCGGGGGAAGGTCTATTTGATTCTCTTGAGGATTATTATTTTCTTTTATCTCCAAAAAAAGGGGTGGAGGGGTCGGTGAGAAAATTTCCCAGGTGGAATTTCTTCGACTACCAGTAATTGATTTTAGAGCATCTGCGTTAGCAAGTGCTTCCATGTCTTTTTGATCAAGTTGTGCTCTTTGTCGTAAATCGGTAGCAGATATAAAGGGATTCTTTTTTGCCGCGTTAGTTATACGTAAAGCACCATTAAGACTCAGATTCTTTATCAATCTAAGCCCTAAGCGTATAGTGCTCCACTTTCTTTTTGACAATAATTGATGATCCCATTGGCTTTGATTTGCGTCAATTGGAAGTATATCTATACCATGTCTTTGAGCATCTTGGATTAGTTGTGACGGTGAATAAAAGCCCATTGGCTGGCTATTAAGTAAGCTAGTGAAAAATGCGCCAGGATGATGGCATTTGAGCCATGCTGATATATAGGATAAAAGTGCGAAACTAGCGGCGTGTGATTCTGGAAAACCATAGCCACCAAACCCTTTAATCTGTTCGAATAGTGCTTGAGCAAACTCACTTTTATAACCGCGACGTATCATTCCTTGAATTAATTTTTTTTCAAATATCAATAATTGACTATTTTCCCCCCAGTTAGTAATTGCTCTTCTGAGTCGATCAGCTTCTCCACCAGAAAATCCTGCTGCAACCATTGCTAATCTGATTACCTGTTCTTGAAAAATTGGAACACCTAAGGTTCGTTCTAATATCGATCTTATTTCATCACTGGGATAAGTTATTTCTTCAAGATTCTGTTTGCGTCGTAGATAAGGATGAACCATATTTCCTTGAATGGGACCAGGACGAATAATAGCAATTTCGATAACTAATTCATAAAAGCTAGATGGTTTTAATCTTGGGAGCATAGACATTTGTGCGCGAGATTCAATTTGAAATACTCCGATGGTATCTGCTGCTTGCATCATTTTATAGGTGGCGGGATCCTCTCTTGGTATGTCTTTTATATCCTTAATTATTGGATAATAAGAGTTAATCATTTGTAGACTTTTTTTGATCGAAGATAACATGCCGAGTGATAGTAGATCTATCTTAAGAAACCCTAGAGATTCAATATCCTCTTTGTCCCACTGTATAACTGTACGATCGGGCATATTTGCATTTTCGGTTGGGACTATAGTTGAAATTGGATTGTTTGTTATGAGGAATCCGCCAACATGCTGTGATAAGTGTCTCGGTAACCCAATCATTTTTCCGACTAAATCGAAGAACAGAGATGCTTTCTTTCTACAGTTTCTAATATTTTTATCAGAAAATTCATTGAATAAAGTTAGATCTTTATTTTTCCAAGAATCTGAGAGTATTAATTTCTCGATAAGCTCTGAATTTAAACCCAAAGCTTTTCCTACGTCGCGAATCGCGCTACGCGAGCGATAGGTAACAACGCTCGCTACTAGAGCAGCTTGTTTTCTGCTGTATTTGTTATATACATACTGTATAACCTCCTCTCGACGTTCATGCTCAAAATCTACGTCTATATCTGGAGGCTCGTTACGCTCTCGAGAAATAAACCGTTCAAATAGCATGCATACTTCATCTGGAGAAACTTCTGTAATAAACAAGCAGTAGCAAATTACAGAGTTGGCTGCAGATCCTCGGCCTTGACATAAAATATTTCGTTCACGTGCAAAGCGAACTATGTCGTATACGGTTAAGAAGTAGTGCTCGTACTTCAATTCACTAATTAATTCGAGTTCGTGAGAGATTTGTTTTTGGATTTTATCTGGTACACCACTAGGCCAACGTCGAATAGCACCTTCATAGACTAGATTCTTGAGATATATACTTGCATCACAAGCCCCTGATACTACTTTTTTTGGGGCTTCGTAGCGTAGTTCATTTAAGCTGAAGTTACATAATGAAGTAATGTATAAAGTTTCAGAAATTAGTTCTGGTGGATAGAGAGAAGTTAAGGTTCCTATATTACGTAAATGGTTCTGAGCATTAGATAAACGTCTTGTTCCAAGTTCTTCAACAGCTAGATTATGTCGGAGAGCGCTGAAAATATCATGAAGTGGTTTGTTTTTAGCATGGCACATTTGCACATTGCCGCAGGCAACCATTGGGATAGAAAGTTTATTAGATAATTCTTGGTTAGCTAAAAAATATTCTGCCTCATTATTTTTTAATAAGCGGGTTACACCTAACCAGATACGATTACGGAAGAGTTTTTTTAGTTGATAGCCACGTGGGTATTCAAGACAATTATTTTGGGTCGGTAACCAAATTATTAGGCAGTGCTTAAGATAAAATACGATATCTTGTAGATATATGCGATATTCACCTTTAGGACAACGTCGTCTTGCCAAGCTGATTAGTCTAGATAGCTCGCTATAAGCTTGTTTACTTGGTACTAGAGCTACTAACTTCATACCATTAGCAAGCTTAAATTCGCTACCGATAATCAACTTAATGTCTAATGATTTTGCTGTGGTATGTGCTTTTACAACTCCTGCGAGAGAGCACTCGTCGGTGATTGCGATAGCGGTATAACCAAGTTTTGTAGCATATCTAACTAGCTCTGCTGGTTGAGATACTCCACGCAGAAAACTAAAGCAACTTAAGCAGTGCAGTTCGGCATAATTTTTCATCTGTATTCAAAGAAGACTAGATTTTTCATTTAGCAACTTATTTTACTGTATAAATATACAGTAAAATAAGTTGCTAAATCAATCTGATTAGCAGAAAGTATATTTAATCGCTTCTTCACTTGGTCGAGATAGGTTTATAAATTTATGAAAAAGTATGTGCCAATTCTTAGTTTTTGGATTTTATCTATTACTACTATCGCCACCACAGGATGTATTGGCGTACCTTCAGGTGTGAAGCCTATTGAAGGATTTATTGCTGATCGCTATTTGGGTAAATGGTATGAGATAGCTCGATTGAATCATCGTTTCGAGCAAGGTCTCGAGGCAGTGACAGCTGAATATAGTTTGCTGCGTGATGGAGAAATTCGAGTGATTAATCGAGGTTATTCAAAAGAAGAGGGAGAATGGAAGCAGGTTATAGGACACGCTAAATCTGTTAGTGATGTTGGCATTGGACATCTTAAAGTATCTTTTTTTGGCCCCTTTTATGCGAGTTATGTTATTTTTGGATTAGATCATCGAGATTATCAGTATGCCTTTGTATCAGGTTACAATACCAATTATCTATGGCTTTTGTCACGTGAACCTAAAGTTAATGATTTTGTAAGGAATGAGTTTACGGAAGCAGCACGTATGGCAGGTTTTTCTGTAAAAGATTTAATTTGGGTTGATCAAAATCTTAATTTCTAATCATTTAAAATTTTACTTATCTCTTTTTAAGAAAATATCCCCTGTATATACCAGCGCCTTGTTCTTCTGTTGCGGAAGACCCAGTAATGATTCCCATGTAGATTTTTCGCTATGTAGTAGTCCCGGCTTATGGGTTTAGACCACCAGTTATCTTCAATTCGCTCTGGTCCAGAAATTAAATTAAGTTCATCCTTCCAATACAGTTTTTTTTCATAGTATTTTAGTGGCTGTGGCTCTGGTAACAACCAGAAAGGCCTCTCATTAAACTCATTTTTTATATCAGATAATAATCCACAATCATCATCTGCCGTATAAACTGCATGTTCAGGAACATGTTCATCACAACAGCCCAATCTTCTTATATTTTTTGAATGCAGGCGATTGCGTAACTGATCTAATAAATCTTCTTTTGGTTCTTGGGGCTCGGACTGGTAAAGGAAATCAAAGTTCCTAAAAGAGATAGGAGTCAAATCTTGGCACTGGAGGAAAAGCCCCTCAACAGTAGTTTTGAAGGTTTGATTTTCGAGTTTTATTAAAGTAAGTCGACGCCAAGTTTTATAGTTGGCAAAACATGATGCGCTGTTTATGGTTAACTCCTCTACATAACCATCTATACTATGAAATAACCAGCAAATTTCGTTAGTACAAACTTGCATTTTAGTTAAAAAAATATTGAAAGATTCTAGAAGATATTCAATAGCTGGGATTATTTCTTTCTTATTTTGTACGCCGTAACTAAACCGGTATTGCTCTAGGAAAGTATCTTTCGGATAGTAATTGTTGAATAGCTCTTTGCGTTGACCTAGGACATATTCTAGAAATTCAACAAAACGTTCATCGAAGCGAATTTTTAAAGCTTTATTAGGTATTCTGATAATATCACCAAATGTGGTTAGTCCAGTGACACTTAATTTTTTTGTAGTAGAGCTAAACTCACTAAGTAAATTTAATGGTAAGGGAGAGATGCATTCTTTTAAATTCGAACTGAGAGCGACGTTAAATTTTTTCTCTCCATGAGATACAAGCCAGCATGCTGCAGCATTCGGTGCTATTCCATATCGAACATCGTAACCAATATTCGTGATTTCTTTATCGACTTTGGATAAAAGACTGTTTAAACCTCCAAATATTTTCAAACAGGTGCCAATTTCTAATCTTAAACTATCATGCCATATGTTTAATTTTGGCGTTATACTGTAGGCCCATAAACATAATTTTTCCAAGCATTTCTTTTCAGCTGATTTATTTCTTTTCAATAGTTGAAGATTGGAATTTAGTTCTTGAGCTTCTTCGACAAGTAATCCTATTTTGATGCCTGAAAAAAAAGCACAATAATTCATAGAGATAATAAGTTGATCTTGAAATATCGCTATCGGGATATCTTCTTCTAGGCTTAGACTTTGCAGAGAAAGTTTTTCAAATCTTAGACAGAGCCAAAGAGTCATATTTTCGAATTTTCAACTATATAATGATTCTCAATTAAAGATAACTTCGATCTATCTTTCTCTCTCTTAGAAATTTTTAGTTGTGTAGAACTGTTTTCTTCATCTGTTAATTGGATAGTTATATCTTGTTTTCCGCCTCGCTGCTTTAGTACAGTCACTCTACGATGATTACTTATCAATAAACGTAAAACTGATGGAGCCTGAGTATTTTTTGTTTTATCGTCTCGAAATAATATAGAAAGCATATCTCCTTCTGCCGCTGCTAGTTGTAATCTTTTTAACTCACTATAGCGATATTGTTTAGAATCAAACCAGCTAAATACTGTACTACAGGTTGTACTACGAAGTGTTTGTTCGGTAGTCCATAGTAATTCTTCCTTATTTTTAGGATGTATAAGCAGTATTTTTTTTATATCGATTCCTTTGCTTAGGAGCATTGGTGCGTAAGGTATATACGGTGGAGCGATGAATACTTGCCAGCGATTTTGACGATTTAAGTGCTTCATCGCAGGTAGTAATAAGTTCATAGATCCATTCGTATGAATTGGTTCAAATATTTCAATACTTGCGCCAAGTGGCCAACCATTCAGATGAAGTACATCGTCTATTGAAGTGAAGCCTGTCGATAAACTTTTACCTTGAAGAAATTCATTTCTACTTATTGAAAGATTATTAGGGTGTTCCTTGGCAATCCACGTATCTGGACGATTTATTATTTCTTGTAGTTTTTTATTCATGGGCCTTCTCTATATATTATACTGTTTATTTATACAGTATAATATATAGAGAGAGGTCTAGGCAAATCTTATAATTTAGCCAGCACTATCTATTGATAGGGGAGCTGTTTGGTTGAGATAAAGCGACAACTAAATCTTCAATTATTAGCCATGGATTGAGCACGCCTTGTCCTTTTATCGCAGCATCAATTTCAGTTGCGCGACTAATCAAGTTTTGTAATGTTTGCAGGCTGTGACGCTCTAAGGCTTGACGCACTGTAGAAACTCGACTCTTCCAAACTTTATGGTCATTTAAACTTCGATGTATTTCTTTTCCATTTTGTATTTCTTCTTGGAGATCATATAGCAGGTGGCATTCTCTCGCCAGGACCCATAAGATCATAATTGGGTCAACACCCTCCGCACGTAATCCTCTCAAAGTTCTAATTGCACTATTTGTATTTCCACAAACAGCGGAGTCGATCATAACAAAGGGATTATATCTCGCATTATCCAGAACTCCTTCAACAACATCTTTCCTTGATACGTGACCACTTCTATCTGCAAGAAGTTTCAGTTTTGTAATTTCTTGTGATGCGGCTAACAAGTTCCCCTCTATTCGATCGGCTAGCAAATCAATAGCATCTTTCGCAATGGATAAGCCAGACGCTTTAGCCCTATTTGATAACCATCTAGGCATATCTTTATTTGATACCGGCCATACTTGAATCATTGCTCCAGCAGAATTAATTTTTTGATACCACTTGTTAGCAGTCGATGCCTTTTCAATTTTTCCAGAAACAATCAAAAAGATATCATCAGACGATGCGGTATCAATATAATCACATAAAGCTTTACTACCCTCCTTTCCTGGTTTTCCATTTGGAATTATTAGTTCAATGATTCGCCTTTGACTGAATAATGAAAGACTGTTTCCAACTTGTAAAAGTGACTGCCATTTAAAATTAGTATTTCCAGCATCTAGCACTTCACGTTCAATATAGCCTGCATTGCGTGCATTAGTTCGAATCAGATCAGAACATTCTTGAACTAATAGCGGTTCATCTCCACTGATGCAATATACTGGAAGTAATGTATTTGTAAGATGAGCAGATAGCTTTTCTGGATAGATTTGCACTATTCTATTTTTTCTGAATTGGCAAGAGTACTGACTTTAAAAAGAATATTTTCTGCTAATTGGCGGCGCATCTCGGAAGCGGTTAAATTAATTTGTTCATTTACTCCGGTTGCATTATTGGGATCGTTATTGATTATTCTACGCACAAAAACTTTTTTTTCAGGCAGAACTTCAATTCCGTCTTTCCCTGTCACGGATATGTATGACGTCAGAGTAAGTTCAATTTCTGACGGGTTTGCTCTAGAATTTAAGGATTGGAAATGCTGGTTTAGTTGAGCTGGCTTTAGAGTGAGGATATAGTGTGCTGAACTTACAGGATTCCACTCTACTCCGGCGAATTGAAAAGCCGTAGTCACATGCAGGACGAATTCGCTTCGAGGATTCGAGGTTCTTAATGCAAGTTTTTTCCAGTGTGGAGGCAGTAGAAATTTAGAGCCCTCACCTCTGAGCTGGAAGCCACATGAAACTATACTTAGGGAAAAAAATATTATTAATATTTGGCGTAAATAGTAATTTAGAGTGAACATTCTTTTAATTAGCAACGATATTAATAAGTTTTTTTGGAACTACGATAATTTTACGTATAGTCACATCTTTTAGAAAGCGCTGTACATTATCTTCTTTTAGGGCCATTTCCTCGAGACCCCCTTTTGAAACTTCAGATGGCACATTAATTCGGGTTCGAACCTTCCCATTAACCTGCACAACTATTTCCAATATATCTCGATCAAGTGCTTTTTTATCTGGCTTAGGCCAAGAAGCTTCCTCAATATTTCCCCCATGATTGAGATTTTTCCAAAGATCATGACATATATGAGGTACTATTGGCTCCAGCATTACCAAAGAAGATCTCAATGCCTCTCCAATAATTTGCCTATCTACTTTACTTTCAGAATTGAAGCGAGCGATTTCATTACATAATTCCATTACAGATGCGATCGCGGTATTAAATGTTTGACGTCTTCCATAATCGTCTGAAACTTTGATTATTGTTTGATGCATTTTCTGATATAGATTTTTCTGTTCGCTCGTTAGATTTTCGTAACTACTAAGAGCACCTTCATCTCCACCAGTCTCTACATGTTTTGCTACTAACCGCCATAACCTTCGGAGAAACCGATTTGCACCATCTACTGCGGAGTCGGACCATTCCAAGGATTGTTCTGGTGGAGCTGCGAACATACTAAAGAGCCGGACGGTATCTGCACCATATTTATCGATTAACTCTTGGGGATCTACAGTATTACCTTTAGACTTCGACATTTTAGATCCATCTTTCAGTACCATTCCCTGAGTTAGTAGACGGTTAAAAGGTTCTGATGAGTTGATGAGTCCTTCGTCTCTCATAAGCTTGTGAAAAAAGCGAGCATAAAGTAGATGTAGTATCGCATGCTCGATTCCACCAACATATTGATCTACTGGTGCCCAATAATCCGCTTCAGAATTTAGCATAGCGGTATCGTCTGATGGACACGCGTATCGCGCGTAATACCATGATGATTCCATAAAAGTATCGAAAGTATCAGTTTCACGTTCCGCCAGCATCCCGCATTTAGGACATGTTGTTTCATAAAAGGAAGGCATACTCTTTATGGGTGACCCGATATCTGTAAATTCTACTTCTGTGGGCAAAACAACTGGTAAATCCTTTTCAGGAACTGCTACCGGCCCACAAGATTTACAGTTAATTATGGGAATGGGTGTTCCCCAATACCGCTGACGAGAAATACCCCAGTCTCTCAGTCTATAATTTACAGTTTTAGTTCCTTTACCCTGCTTTAATAGTTCCTTTCCTATCGCTTCGAAGGCGGAATTAAAATTCAAACCAGAAAAGTTCTCAGAATTAATTAAATTCCCCTTGCCAGTGAATGCCTCCTTTTCTAAGTCATATAAAGAGTTTTCATTGGGCTCAACAACTTGTTTGATAGGGAGTTCATATTTTTGCGCAAACTCCCAGTCCCGTTGATCGTGTGCGGGAACTGACATCACTGCACCTGATCCGTAGTCCATGAGAACGAAATTTGCGATCC
>CABYJX010000013.1 GCA_902519405.1 uncultured Gammaproteobacteria bacterium | reverse complement strand
GGATATTGCACGAGGATTTGAGGATGCGGTCATCGAGACCTTGGTAGTTAAATGTAAAAGAGCGCTCAAGAAGGAGAGAATTTCTACCCTAGTCATTGGCGGTGGAGTCGGCGCGAATATAAGATTACGATCAGTATTAAGTCAAGAATTGGAGATCTTGGGAGGAAGAGTGTTTTATCCTTCTCTGGAATTTTGCACAGATAACGGAGCTATGATTGCCCTAGTAGGTGCCCACAGAATGTATGCAGGAGAGCATGACTTGCCCAGCGTCACACCCCGTGCGAAATGGTCTCTGGAGGATTTGGCATCTCCATCCTTCGGATAATATTATTATGGATAGGATATTTATTAGGAATTTGACTGCTGAAGCGACTATCGGAATTTTTGATTGGGAGCGAGATATTCGCCAAAAAGTCTTGATAGATCTGGAATTAGCAGTAGATGCATCGGTTGCCGCCTCAACCGATTCCATTTCTGATGCCTTAGATTATTCAGAGGTGTCCCGGGAGGTATTAACGTATATTGAAGCCAGTAATTGTTTTTTGATTGAAACTTTAGCCGAAGAGTTGACCGTTATGATCCTGAACAAATTCAATACAGTTTGGGTCAGACTTAGTTTGACAAAGCCGGATGCATTGGCTGGATCACCCGAGGTGGGGATCGCAATTGAGCGAAGTTTCTCCGGCTAGAAGCCCTATGTTTTATTCTCCTTGATTTTTTTTATCCAGAAATCTAATTGCTCAACTTTAGCTTGGAAGACAGCCCTTCCATAATTCTCTCCGGTCAATTTACGTCTGGACGGAATAGTGACAGTAGATTTCGAAAATATTGTTTCCGCTTCCATTAAATATTCAAACTTAGTCATATACTCCGTCTCTATTGTATCTCCATGAAAAATAGCCTCACATGCCAATACTACAAGCGATATATCATTATTTTTTTGCGAAGCGCCCAATTCTTTAAGCAGCAATGCAAGATGAATCCCTTCTAGCTCCATTAACTCTAAGTATTTTGAGGAGAGAAGGTGTACTTTCTTAACTAAGCTCTTATATTTATTAGATAACTTTAGTCGAGAAAATATCCTATTTATAGTTTCTTCACTATCTTCCAGCTTCTTCGTGAGTTGATGAATAAATGCTGCAAATCTAACTCTACTATCTGAGGAAAGTTGTGCAGATTTTTTAAGGGTATCAAGTGAATATAAAACTTGGGCAGGGCAAAGTTTTTCGATACCAGGAAATACGATCTTCAGTGCGTCACATTTATTTAGAATTTCAAAGAAAACTTCTGGTGAACGTGTCCTAAGTGCGTACTCTGTTTCCTTCCAGATTCGTTCTCCACTGAGATATGCTATCTCATTTTCAGAGAGCATTTTTTGCATTAGCTTTAGCGTCTCTGGAGCAATGGAAAAACCCAAGTTTGAGAATCTTGCATTGAAACGAGCAGCTCTGAAAACCCTCAAAGGGTCTTCAGAAAATGCTTCTGATACGTGTCTAATTATTTTAAGCTGCAGATCTTTCTTTCCTCCCCATGGATCAATTATGTTTCCATGGCAATCTTGTGCCATAGCATTTATTGTGAAATCTCTCCGCTTTAAATCCTCTTCTATGGAAATTGATGCTGGGAAGTTTAGTTCAAAGCCTTTGTGTCCAAATCCATCTTTTCTTTCAACCCGCGCGAGCGCATACTCTTCGTTTGTTTCTGGGTGCAGGAATACAGGGAAAGTTTGCCCAACTTGTTTAAATCCTTTATTTATTAAATCTTGGGCGCAGCCTCCAACGACTACCCAGTCGCGCTCTGTTACTGAGAGGCCAAGAAGACTATCTCTTACCGCGCCTCCAACAAGATATATCTTTTCTTCTTGCATTTAATTCTTAATTGATTAGTTAACTATTTTATTAGACCATTAGACTAGATTATTAATTGTCAGACTATCCCACACATCGTATTGTAATAATCTTTCAACAGATAGAAAGTGCTAATGTCCAAAGATAAAATACTAGTAACCGGAGGCGCGGGTTACATAGGCTCACATGCGTGTGTTGCACTATGTGAAGCTGGTTATCAACCAGTAATTTTTGATAATTTTTCCAACAGCTCGCCTAAAGTTATAGATCGAGTAGAGCAAATAACCAAAAAAGGTATTAGTCTAGTGGAGGGCGATGTTCTCAACTTTGATCAGATTATGGAAGTTTTTCGGCAACACTCGATTAAAGGAATAATGCATTTCGCTGGTTGTAAGGCTGTAGGTGAGTCAGTTCAAGATCCACTTAGCTATTATCGTATAAATGTGACTGGTTCGATAAATGTTCTAGATGCGATGTGTCATTCGGGCGTAGATGTGCTTATTTTTTCTTCCTCAGCTACGATCTTTGGCGATTTAAATGCTAATCCGATCTCAGAATCTAGTACTTTTTCACCAAAAAATCCATATGGACAAACTAAACGCTTTGTTGAAGAGATAATGGCTGATCTGGTTGCTTCTAAAGCCAATTTAAATTTGGCCACATTACGCTATTTTAATCCCGTGGGTGCGCATCAGACTGGGCTCATAGGGGAAGATCCAAAAGGTATTCCACAAAATTTGATGCCATATTTAGCGCAGGTAGCGGCTGGGAGGTTGTCAAAATTGGAGGTATTTGGTCACGACTATCCTACCAAAGATGGGACTGGTATAAGGGATTATATTCACGTGATGGATGTTGCGGATGCTCATGTGGCTGCGCTTGAATATCTGTTAAGTGAAGGCGGTTATCTAGCGATTAATATTGGGACGGGTCAAGGAATATCTGTTCTTGAGCTTATTCACGCCTTTGAAAGAGCGGCTGGTCGCTCGATACCATGGGATTTTGGACCTAGAAGAGATGGTGATGTTGCGGAGTATTATGCAGATCCTTCATTAGCTGAACAGAAGTTAGGCTGGCGAGCAAAACGCGGTATCGACACTATATGCACTGACATGTGGCGCTGGCAGATAAATAACCCTCTGGGTTACTAAGTAATCTGAGGGATCGGATATTCCCGATTTTTATTCATCTCTTACTGCTGCAGTCGCAACTTATTGTAAGACCAGATTCTAGTTCATATAATGACAACTTACCGCCCCAAACACAGCCAGTGTCCAAACCAATTACATGAGATGAATTCGTACGACCATTTATTGATGCCCAGTGACCAAAAATAATTTTATCCTTGGTAGATTTTCTACTTTTGTGTTTGAACCAAGCATCGAGTTTCTTCTGATTTAAAATCTTTTGAGGCTTTTTTAAAGATCCTTTCTCTATAAGATCTAACTCTCCATCTTCCGTACAATATCGCATGCGTGTCAAATAGTTTGTTATTAGCCTCAAGCGTTTTGCTCCTTTAAGCTGCTCTGACCAGGAATTTGGATAATTCCCATACATTTCCCTTAGAAAGCTAGCAGAATCAGGACCCCTGAGCACTGATTCTACTTCTCTCGCGTATGTTATAGCTTCATTTATTGTCCATATAGGAGGAATACCCGCATGAACCATTGTGTGATTATACTCCCTATGAATTAACGGCCTATGGCGAAGCCAATCTATCATGAAGTTTTTATTTGATAAATTAAGAATCTTGTCTAGTGTGTCTTTTCGGTTAGGTTTCCTGACTCCAGCGGAAATAGCGAGCAGATGCAGATCATGATTTCCGAGAACCATAACTAAATTGTCTCTTCTCTCGTAAAGATATTTAAGAGTCTTATGGGATTTTGGGCCACGGTTAATAATATCTCCGACTGACCATAGAATATCTTTGTCAATATTAAAACATACTTTTTTTAAAACGCACTTAAGTGCACTTAGACATCCTTGGATGTCACCAACTACATATACAGACATTGATTTTCTCTTTAACGAAAATACTAAGGATTTGTAATAGCGGCTCATCACTAGGGTTATTGAATACAATATTAGGAACGATCCCAGCGCTAACAGAAACTAGATCAATGCAATCATAATTTCTAGGATTCATGAATAAGCTTCGCCAACTTCACAAATTGGTTGATTTCCAGAGCCTCTGCTCTTGCATCTGGATTGATGTCTATATCTCTTAACTTGCTAACATCTATGACAGATTTCAAATTATTCCTTAGAGTTTTACGACGCTGGGAGAATGCTAATCGAGTGGTATCACGCAATATATGTAAATCAACCTCTTCAAATGGTTTTTGCAGGTGAGGTGTTAGTCGAACAACAGCTGATTGCACCTTAGGCCTTGGCGTGAAAGCGCTAGGGGGCACATTGAAAAGGTGCTCTACCTCACAATGGTATTGAGCATGAATCGCAAGTCGACCCCACGATTTTTCTCCCCTAGCGGCGGTAAGTCTCTTAACCACTTCCAGTTGAAGCATAAAATGCATATCTGCAAAAGAATCAATAGTATCAAACAGTTTGAAAATCAATTGCGTAGAGATATTGTAAGGCAAGTTACCTACAACTCTCATTGTCTTTCCTCCAGCCTTATTAGCTTTATAATCGTAGTGTAATGCGTCAGCGATATGAAGTTTGAAATTTTTGGAGCAGGAGAATCTTTCATTTAACCTTTTTGCTAAATCCCTATCAATCTCGATAGCGTCCAACTGGCAATTACTCTCTAAAATTTTTTGGGTTAGCGCACCCAAGCCCGGTCCAATTTCGATAACATGATCTATTTCTCCAAGATTTATTGAAGCAACGATATTTTCAATTATCCCAATATCTTTAAGGAAGTGCTGACCAAATCGCTTCCGGAACTTAGTTGGTATTTTTTCTGTGCTCATTTCTAACCATATACCCCTAAATTATTTATCGGGCCTGCTTGAGTTATTAAGGAAGACTTTAAATCAGTTCATTAATTTTTCTGCTTTACTTAGCTCGCCTATCGCAGAAGCTATAATTGAAAAGCCCAATAAAAATAGCACCATACAAGCTCGAGATAGACTCGTGTCATTTCCTGGATGAGAAAAGGTGAAAAAATAATCGGTATATCTTAGTGCTGCAATCAGTACGCATGTAATTAAGGTAAATAGACCTAGCGACGGAAATACTTCATTTTTCCGTTTGACAATTATAAGTGACAAGAGATAAATATATGAGAGTGCTACTATCCAGAAAAGTATACCGAAGGAGTTTTTTACGAATAAGGCTATATAGAGGTTGTAGAAAACCGCCGACCATTCATTAGTAGAGAAGTACATCTGCTTACCACCGAGCATTACCCATCCTTCTTTGGATAGAATTGAGAAACGTTCCCCAAAAACTGTTAGATCAAAATTAACTTTGTCTAAGGAGGAGATTGCTAGAATTAAGACTCCGAAAAACGCAAATATAATTGGGTGATTCCATTTATTTGCTGCTAGAGTAATGACAAAAATAGCATACATGGAAATACTATAAATATTACCGACTCCCTTAATAAAAATGGGCATGAGTGCAATGGCTAAGGCAAGTAAAAGAAGCTCTATCTCTTTTACCTTTTGATATTCACAGAAAAAAAGTATAGAAATAAACATTGGAAATGCTAGCCATAAATCAGCATACCCACCTTGAGCAGCATGAATTTCCACTAGAGGTGTCGAAAGGAATATATAAGTAAAGACAGCTGAGATAATTAATGATTTGGTTGCCCTCAAGAATAGTCCAAAGATAGAAACTGCTATCGCAAAATAAAGGTGCAGCCAAGGTATGAGAGGCGCAAGCCTGATCGGGTCACCTATTGAGGCGGACCACCCCCCCCAAGCCATTACATAAGTCAAGGTTCGTGGATGATTTCCAGAGTTCTGAAAAGGAGAGACTTTCTCAATTAGATTTTCGTGAATTAGAAATTCATTTGCCTCATGTGCCCAGTACCAAACTGTATCCCACGCCACGGCAGGTAAAAGAAAATTTTCATGAATCACAAAGACTGCCACGACTAGACTTAGGCTTATAGCTAATATGAAAACAGGGTTATAGTAATTCACTGTTACGATCTTTATTTGCTCTGACGAAGATTCCCGTGAAAAGCATCTCAAAATAAGGAGAATAAAAAAAATGATGCTATTTGTTGCTATTAAAAATAAGGATATCGACTTTACATTTAATTGATCCAATAACCATATTTGAGCCGCCAAACCCAAATTACCAACTAAAAAAGCAGTCCCTATCATTAAGTAGGAAAATCCATACCCTACGCGGAAATACTTTGGCATGATTAAATAGAGAAAAAATATACCAAAGAACCAAGGTAATATTGCAATAGACTGAGAAATAACCAAACTCATAATTTGTCTACATGACGCTTAGAAATTTGGTAATGGAGTGTCATAGCCACAATCAAGTCTATATTTTTGGTTTCTCTCAAGCCATAATTTGGATAAAAGAAAGCATCTTTGTTCAGAGGTAGCTGCTCTTTCTGCCAGAGTCTTACCGGCGAACAAAAAGTTTGTTTCCTTTGCTTGCTCAAATCGACCTATCATCCTCGGAGCGTCCATACCGACCCAGCAAATAAAAATGACGGTAACAAATGCTCGTGTGCGGGGTATGGCCGTTGTAGGATTATCGAAACTCCACAAAAAGCGACTAATTATTCCTATAAAGAGTGTAGAGATAAGAAAAAGAAATCCAAAAAACAATCCCGGAGGCGTGTGGTCGCGAGATATTGTTCCTATTGAGTAGTTTATAGAATTCGCTTTCCAAATATATGAGGAAGCCCACTGTTCAGGGATTACTTTCATAGCTACTAATAAAGAAAATGGGCGAAGAGTTGTAGCTTTGAAGATAAACGTCTGATCTCTAAGGTTTCCAAATATACCCACGGAAAGCTCTATAATTTGCCCCCGCCATTCCGAATATTTTGCAAGATCAAACGTATGGTTCCCATCTTTCAAAAAATGCAACTTAGCGCTCTGGAGCTCTGAGGGATTATCCTGTCTTCGCCAAAATAATTGAATCTGTACTCCTGGATGTAATCCCGATGCGTCCCACTCTATAAACGGATAATAATTAGCGGAGAAATAAGTTTTTGCCGATATTACAGCTTGTCCGGAAGAGAGCTCCTTAATAACAGCGGAGTAGCCTTCATATCCTCCACTGCCAAATATAACTGGAGTAAATTGCACCCCTTGGATTTCGATTGGCTCGATGGAATCTTTAAAGTCAAAGCGAGTATATTCAGGAAAAATTATAGGCCAAAAAATCATAATAAGACCTATTAAGCTAAAGACAGATAGCGCTACACTAGCTAATCCGATAAGCGATGGTGACCGCCAAATCCTCTTCGAGTCAAAGTTTTGCATTTATGCAGCAGACGAAGAGATTTGTAGTTCAATCATAACATTTAGTAAAGGCTTGATATAAAATTTTTACTTTCATGACGTATCATTCTCCAGGCGGACAAAGATAGAGAGAACTCTAAAGCGAATTTTTGATGACGCGCTATATCGGCATTCCCATCTTTATAACTAAGGAGCTCTAAATCTTTAATCCCTACTTCCATTTCCTCTACTCCTCGTTCCAAATATTTTCTCCACGATCTGGTATGGATACTTGTAGAGTCAAGCCGAACTTTTAAATAAGTTAAAGCCTCATTCAATCTTTTTGTGCGTTCTGATTTGAATAAGTCAAAAATCTCCTTTCCTGATTTCATACTATAGCCAAGAAACACTTCCGAAACTGAGTGCAAATTATCATCAACACTTAGTCCTGTATTAAGTTCAAGCATATCCGAGAGATGTCGAGCGACTAAGCCTAACCCTGGATCTCCAACAATTGGAGATTTTACGTTTCTGTCAGTACGATCCTCGATTGGAAAATGGGGAACCGCCCAATTTAGATTAGCTACAACTGAGTTAGGATGAAGGCAGGTAGTCATGGTTCCGAATAAGCTGTCCTCGCCACGGTATATGGGGAAATATGGAGGCAGCAGATATGAATTATCTAATCCAGTTAACTGTGAAATATTAGCATTTTTACTGAGACATGTCCTGGCATGCCCTACCCAGCAGGCCCGACTACTCAATGCTCCAGATAGACCTTCAGGAGACTGGACTATTTTAGCTACTGAATCTTCATCTAAATTGAGAATCCAATGTGGGTTGTGGGTTCCTGGATCACCCCAGCTCCCGCACTGACTTATCAATATAGGTGAATCTGCACTGATAGAATTAAGGAACGCAGCATTACTTCCATTTAGGGCATTTTGATTTAGAGGTCCATGTTGCAGGAATGAAACAGCCCTGCCTATAGTCTCTCCTAATACTTTCGAGTGTGCATTTAATGGATTAAACCCAGTTTTAATACCGATTTCCCTCATATGATTTCTCGATGGATAGAAAATTGCTCTTCGATCCGAGCCGTCTCCGAAAATTAACCCAGATGAGGGAAGAGGTGGTTTGATTGCCTCACATAAAATATCGTCATCTAGTATTAGCGCTCGATAACCTACAGATAGTAAAAGACAGAGATTTCTAGAGAGTCCATAGCTAGATTCAGAAGACCATTTTTCGCGATCAATAAGAAAACGTATTGCTATTTCTTCATCCGGAATCGAATTAATTAAACCCTCCAGTAATGTATCTTGATGAGAAGCTCCAAAATAAACTATTCTTTTTTTTTGTTGCTTATTCATCTGCTCTACTATTTCTTGATTCCCAGAAGAATTTTTCTCAACGCGTGAATTGTCTATGACAAAAATAGAGTCGTAGCGTTCTAATTGACCTGCCTCATAGATACTTTGGAGAAGTCGATCAAGAGCTGGAGGTCGATCACAAGTAATAATGAAGACTCTAGTGGATGGAAGGATGATTTTTTTAGATGCTGATTCTTTTTGTAGATTTCGTACAGTACTATCGGCATCTATCATCATATCGGCATCACGGACATTTTTCAGTACGCTGTATGCGCCTTTCATATCTCCTTTAAGTTGCGGAAAAATATTGATTAGATCGATGGAGTGCTGCTCTAATGTTTTGAACTTATTTAAGTATGTCAAAGCAATTGCAACTTCATGTTGCACTAAAAGTTCTTTATTATTGTTGAGATTCTTTATTAAAGTGGTGTTACTGCCTTTTTCCACAAGCTCACAATTTGTAAATGCGAGTAACTCTTGATCTCCTATAGCTGACATCAGTGGTTTTAATGTGACAAGTTGGTCATAATATTAGTCGAGTGATATTTTTCTCTGATTAGTCATCGCAGTTTTTACTCTGCGAACTCAAGTTTAAACTCGTAGGCTCATTACGTCACGTTCTTTATTGCAAATTCCAAAGCTACTCGCAAACTATCCGGAGACGCCTCGCCTGTTCCCGCAAGGTCAAGTGCGGTGCCATGATCTACCGAGCTTCTTATGAAAGGCAATCCTAACGTAATGTTCGCTGCCGTGCCAAAACCACTAAATTTTATTACTGGAAGCCCTTGGTCGTGATACATTGCAAGGAAGGCATCTATTTCTCCGTTTTTACAATCATTAAAAGCGGTATCGGCAGGGAGTGGTCCTTCTATGCTAAGTCCAAGCTTGCGCATCTCATCAATCGCCGGTTTGATAATACTAATTTCTTCATTACCTAGATTGCCATTCTCACCAGCGTGTGGATTTAATGCCAGCACTCCAATTCTGGGTCTTGCAATACTGAATAGAGACTTTAGTCCTCTGTCTAACGTGTGAATAGTATTAATTAGACCTTCTGTGGAGATGGCTGCAGGGACATCAGCTAAGGGAATATGTGTAGTAGCCAAAGCAACTTTTAAGTTTTCTGTGACTAGAAGCATCACCGGGTTTGGAGCGTCCACCTTCTCAGCAATAAACTCAGTATGCCCGGAGAAGTAAAAATTGGCGTCACAGATCACAGACTTTTGCACCGGACCAGTTACCATCGCAGAAAAATCCCCAGATTTACAGCCTGATATGGCGAGCTCAAGAGTATCTAGCACGTAGCGAGCATTTACTGCGTTAAGTATTCCGTATTTCTCTTTTTGAGAGATTTTACTGTGGCATATGGTGAGGTGAGATGCTTTATGGGGAACCGGATCGAGCTCTGAATTAAAATGTTTTAAGTTTATCGGTAAGCCAAGTATCGAAGCTCTTCTTCTAAGCATATCCTCGTCAGCAATCGCTACTAACTCCACGGGCCATGAGTCTTGGGCAATCATTAAAAGGATATCGGGTCCTATGCCAGCGGGCTCGCCAGCCGTAATTGCTATGCGTGGAACTAGCATTACTATTTTATATCAACGAAGGCTTCGTCACGAATTTTTTGGAGCCATGCATCTAGTTCTTCCTGGTATTTTCTATTATGGAGGAATTCAGCAATTTTATTCCGTTGTATCTCATCTGTTACATCTTTTTTTCTTCGGTCGTTTACCTTTAGGACATGCCAACCAAACTGACTTTTAAAGGGAATAGAGATGGTACTAATCTCAGTCGAATCCATTGTATTCTCGAATTCAGGGACCATTTGTCCTGATCTTATCCATCCTAACGATCCTCCCTCTGACGCAGATCCAATATCCTCTGAATATTGCCGGGCCAGGTCACTAAATTCCTCACCACTTTCTGCCTGGGATTTAATGGTCTCTAAAAGTCTCTTGGCTTGCTTCTCCGTCTTGATTTCAGAAATTTTAATTAGAATGTGACTAGCTTTAGTCTCATCCACAATTGTTTTTCTTCCGCGCGACTCAGCCATATATACAAGATGGAGCCCATTTGGGCTAGTCGTCTTTAAAGTTTCCCCTGGATCCAATGTGGGAGCTAAATCAACAAAGATACTCGGAAGATCTTCCAGCTTTCTCCAACCTAAATCCCCGCCTGTGAAAGGATATTCTACTGCCCCACCAACTACATCTTCAAACCTCTCTCCCTCAGAAATCCTATTTAAAAGTTTATTAACGTACGCTTGTTTTTTTTTCTTTTCGGCCTTACTGTCCTCTTTAGAGATGGCGAGTAATGCCTGAATAATTCGATATTCAGGTTGAATCATTCGTTGTCCATCATCAGTATCTAGGAAATTAGTTATTTCTTGCTGCGTTATCTGAATACGCCGATTTACATTTCCAGATTGAACTCTCTGTATTATCATCTCCCGGAGAACCTGCTGCCTTGTGACGTCATATGACGCACCTTGTTCAGTTATGGCAACTCTAAATTCGGCGAGTGAAAGCTGATTGCTCGCGGCAATTCTTTGCATGGCAGAGTCAAGCATAGCATCAGAGATTCGGACTCCAGCGCGTTTACCGAGTTGCAGCTGAATACTTTCTAAAATAAGTGCATCAAGTGTTTCTCGTATCAGAATATCCTCAGGAGGTTGTTCCAGCCCGCGTCCCTGAATACTATCTTTAATAGAGTCAAGTCTTTCACGAAGCTCGCTTGATAAGACTACATCGTCCTCTACGACTGCGACGACTTGATCTAATATCTGTATCTCGGCATGGCAGAGCGCTGAAGTTAGTAAAAAAAGAACTTGATATCTAATATATCCAAAAATAATCGACCTAAGTTTCACCAAAATTTAATCCTTTAATCATACTAGACATTAATTTTTCAACTCTGGGGCCCAAGCTCCCCATTCCTTTAAGTAGTATCTGTATTTGAATAGATTCTTCTCTATTTAGTCCTGAATAAATGGGGGAGATAAATCTCTGACCGGGCACACGGTCGAGATAACGTGAATATAGTAGACGAGCTTTCCAACAGCAGCTATCGTACTCAATACCAAATAAATCCTCCATACTAGACCTTATTCCCCAGTTATAGCTCCAAGCCGCCATAAGGTGCCACTTTGTACCTATCGGAAAATAAGTAGACAATCTAGTTTCGTCAACTTTAGCTTTTTCTAAATAAAGCTGCTCTATTTTCCTATGGCTATGTTCAAGATTGAATATCCTTCCATCTCCTGATGCATATCTCAAGGAAATATTTCCACGCTTGATATGATTTTTCTTGGGATCATACTGTATATCTCCCGATAGAAAAAAATTCCTTTTCGGAATAAAATTTAGTTGTGCAAAGAAATCTGATTTTCCAGTTTGAAAGGGCGTTAAAGAATCTATCGAGAATTTGTCTTTATCTGTAAAATAAAATATTTTCCCCAGACTAGCATTAAGATATTCGATCCCACTCTTGGAACTAACGTATCTAGTTGTAATGCCTGTTGATAATTGATTCGCTTCTTGGAATCGATCATAGCCAGTAACCCACCTTGATCTATATAGTTGCTGGAAATTAAAAGTCAGCTCGGCAGTATCGAAAATAGGTTGATCACTCTGATTTTTATGCTTGCTAAATAGGTAGAAAAATCTTGGTTCTATAGTCTGGTAGAATTTTTGACCGAAAATTTTAGTACTTCGATCTGCAAATATACCTGCATCAATAGTAACTAGAGGAGAACTACTGGAGGGATTTTTTCCATCAATTAAATTGTGATTTTTTAGTGAGTATGAAACGGAACGATATTTCACCGTCGATTTTAAGAAGCCGAATTTCCATTGCATAGGATATATAAAGCCTACCTCTCCATATTTCCTCACCCCTGTGACAATTTTTAGATCTGAGTCGAAGTTCGCGTACTGCAACATTAATATTGGATTGAAGGAAAATGGATTTTCCCTTTGAAGTAGTTTTGCCGTGAGCTTTGGTAAAGTTCTATATTTCTGTGAAACACCATATGACAGCGATTGAAACTGAAGGAGATTTAAGTCAGCATTCCAGCGATCGCCGGTAAAATGCAGTGATCCAGATTGGCGCAAAGAGGTAGCTCGACGCGAATTTACACCTAAACTATCTAGGTCTTTTAAATAATCAGCGTCACTCACTTTAGTAAAATTTAGTCGACTTGCCCACTTCGATTCGATTCGCCCGTGATGCTTTATTTTCATCAGCCATCTATCAGTGTCATCTATGCCAGCGGTTTCTTCTTTGTAAACATCATCGCTTCTTAAAAAGCCGCCAGTTGCTTCCCAATAGCCTATATTTTGACCAAGATACCGACCCGAAAGTTGTTGATTTAATCCTCTCTCTTGTATGTGACGAGGTGAATACATTAAATCGTAGTTTGGTGCCAGATTGATATAGATTGGTAGCGTTAAATCTAGCCCTCCGCGCGGCCCGCTGTGTATTTCAGGCCAAAGAAGACCGGTGCGCCTATGATCTCCAATTGGGAATTCGATCCAAGGCAGGTATACCATTGGCACACCACTAATTCGGAGCGTGGCTCCCTTTGCTCTGCCTACCCCTCTCGCTGGATCTAATCTCATAGAATTGGTTTCAATATACCAACTTGGATTTCCAATAGGTGCGCAATAACTAAAACCACCATTTTCTAGTTCTACAATTCCTTGCTCATTTCGCCGAAGTATTTCAGCAGTTCCAAATATGTGCTGGTCATGTAGAGTATAGCTGGCGTCTGTAAGCTCCGTTGCTTTATTGTGCGTCTTCATTGACGCACTTTCTCCTCGAAGCAAGAGACCGGGCTCTCTAATCGCAACATCACCCTTGATATTTATTGTCCCTTTTTGCTGATTAAGTTCCGCTCTATTGCCGCTTAGTGTCTGACTTTCTTGATTTGCTTCAAAACCTCCAGACAAGATTAATTTGCCACGAGTTAACTCAGCTTTATGTGCATTCGCTTTAATAAATTGTGAATAATTATCTCTTGTATATTTATCTTTATTTGGATCTACGTACATTCCTGAACAAAGCCGACATAATTTATTCTGTTTTTCAAAAGGTACTGTCTTTATTTGTTGCCAATCGCTATTGGCAAAGGGAGTATCATTCGTTGAAGCAAAGCTTTTAATGTTGATCATCGAGCAGAATGGTAAGCAAGCAAATAGATAAATAATTGAAAATACCTTGCTGGATATCGATTTTAGCGTCATAAAACCCTTCTCTGCTATAGGACTTCTTTGTTTTAGTACTAAATTTTACCCGAAACTCGTAAGTTAAAATACAATTCTGAGTAAAGTGTATTTAGAATTGTGTCAGTGGGTTATATTGAGTAAGACAATGTCTGATGAATTACCTAGTTTGTCGAAGTGGATAGCTGATCATACCGGATTAGTTCAAAGTGAATTCCAATTAGTGCCTTTAGCTGGAGATGCAAGTTTCAGACGCTATTTTCGATTATCGCTTAATGCTAAGAACTACATCGCTGTTCATGCCCCACCAGCAACTGAGAATAATGCATCATTTTTGAGAGTACACGCACTTCTTCACGAAAATTGTATTCGGGTTCCCGAGATCCAAGCTAATAATTTAGATTTTGGCTACTTATTACTCGAAGATCTAGGCGATATGCATCTTTATGACTGTCTTTCAGATTATAAGTCCTTTGCCAAGGCCTTAGATCTCCTGCTCGACTTTGCGCTCGTCGATATTACTGATATTGATTTGCCGTTATATAGCTCGGTCATACTTAAGTCTGAGTTGGATATCTTTCCCGAGTGGTTTCTAACCAGATTGCTTGGTCTTAAGTTGGGACTTGACGAGAAAGATCTTATTGAAGAAGTTTTTAAATACCTCATCATTATTGCCCAAGAGCAGCCAAAGATTTTTATTCATAGGGATTTCCACAGTCGGAATATTATGTGTTTGAAAGATGGTAACTGTGCTGTGATTGATTTCCAAGATGCGGTAATAGGACCCATTACATACGATTTTGTTTCTTTGGTAAAAGATTGCTATGTTTGTAGATCTTCCCTCCAAACAGCAAATTTTGCTTTGCAATTCAAAGAAAAATTAATCCAGAGAAATCTTCTGTCAACAGAGGTAGGTGATTTAAAATTTCTCCAGTGGGCTGATTTAATGGGTCTACAACGTCACCTTAAAGTGCTTGGAGTTTTTTCACGGCTATGTTTGCGTGACGGGAAACCTGTCTATTTGAGTCATCTTCCGCTGGTCATCGACTATGTGGTCGAGACCATTTATCGCTATGAAGATAGCGACCCAATAATGTCCGAATTTAAGAATTGGTTTGAGCATTCGGTGCTGCCAGTCATTTCGTTTCAGCAGTGGATGGAATCTCCTTGAAAGCAATGATTCTTGCAGCAGGCAGAGGGTCGCGTATGAAACCTCTTACAAACGAGACACCGAAACCTTTGTTAAAAGTTGGTGGAGTCACTCTACTAGAGCGTCATATACTTCGATTATATGAGGCAGGGTTTAAAGATTTAGTAATCAATGTCTCTCATCTAGCTGACCAAATAATAGATTTTATCAGCAGATTACCCTACGAAGTAAATATTAGTATTTCACGTGAAGATGAACCCTTGGAAACAGCGGGGGGTATAGTCAAAGCTTTAGCACTTCTTGATGATTTCCCTTTTCTCCTGATAAACGCGGATATTTGGACTGATTTTGAGCTTGAAAAAGTATTTTCGATAGAGATGACTGAGGATACTTTAGCCCACCTTTTTCTTGTAAAAAATCCTCCGGAACATCCTAGGGGAGACTTCGAGCTAGATAATTTTTTAATACGGAAAATACAGTATGGACCAACTCTTACGTATACTGGGATGGGTATTTATAGACCTTGCTTATTTTCTCGATATGACGAGTCAGTAGGTTTATTGAGGCCAGTCTTAGATTCTGCTATTCAAGAGAAACAAGTCACCGGACAAATTTTTAGTGGACGCTGGTATGACGTTGGAACACCAGAGCGATTATATGCGCTCAATGACTCACTAAAAAATGAGTAGGTACTATCTGTGCGAGCTGATCGATTAAGAGTTAAAATAATATGTTTTTAAGAGGTTAGATTTATGGAAGACTTTCTGATAGCCCCTTCAATTCTTTCGGCCAATTTTGCTTCTTTAGGCCATGAAGTAGAGGCGGTTCTTGCTGCTGGGGCGGACATTATACACTTCGACGTAATGGATAATCATTATGTCCCTAATCTTACGATTGGACCAATGGTTTGTAGAGCGCTTCGTGATTATGGGATTTCCGCTCCAATAGATGTTCACTTGATGGTTAGTCCAGTAGATCGACTGATTGGAGAATTTGCCGATGCAGGCGCGTCGTATATTACTTTTCATCCAGACGCCACAACGCATGTAGATCGTTCATTAAAAATGGTCAGAGATTTTGGTTGCAAGGCCGGTTTAGTCTTTAATCCACATGTTGGTCTAGAGTCACTAGAGTATGTAATGGATAAAGTCGACATGGTGTTACTTATGTCAGTGAATCCCGGATTTGGAGGACAGAAATTTATTACTTCTACCTTATCCAAATTGCGACATGCTAGAAGATTGATTGCTGATTCTAGACTTGATATTCGCCTGGAGATTGACGGAGGAGTCACTGTATCAAATATCACCGAAATTGCTGAGGCAGGAGCAGATACATTTGTGGCTGGCTCCGCTATATTCAACCAGCCGGATTATGAAAAGGTGATATCAGAAATGCGAGGCGAGTTGGCTAAAGTGATGGCAGAGGTCTAGAATTATTGTGATTTTAGACAATATTATAACTGTTGATCGAGTGTCGTTATTTTTGTGACGCTGCATATGTCTCTTCTTAATTTTAGGGATTTTGAATTAACTCATCATGCAGAAATTAGATAAATCTTTAAGTCAAATTAATGACTTAATTAAAGAAAAAAAACTCACCGACGCATTAGATTTGCTGCTTAAATTAAATGCTAAAGATACCGATAGTGCTGCGGTTATTAGGATTGCCATTAAATTATTGGAAATCCCTGGAAAGCATCTACTTAAGCTAAAACCCAATTCTGATGAGTTGGCTAATTTAATAGATTGCTACGAGAATGGCGACCTCCAAAAAGTGATTAAAATTGCGGAAGAGATGCTACTAATCTATCCCTTTTCTGCTACCCTTTATAATGTCGTCGGGTCAGCGTTGCATGAAATGAAAAAACACGACACCGCGATAGTGTATTATGAAAAATCTTTGTGCATTGAGCCGAAAAATCCTCAAATTTATTTTAATCTTGGAGAGGCTAGGTTTAAGCTGGGTGAAATAAGTCTAGCAAAAAGTGCTTATCAAATGGCGCTTAGAATTTCACCTAACTTTGCATTAGCCAGGGTAGGGTTAGGAAAGACATTTGTATATTACGGTTCTAACACTAAGGCAGAGGAACAATTTCGTTTAGCTATAAAAATCAACCGAGATTATGAGGAGGCATATCTAGAGTTAGCAAAGCTCTATATAGAATCAGAAAATCCTGATCAAGCACTACGGGTTTTGGATCTGCTGAATCCTGATGAGACAGAATCAAACTTAAAAAGAGAGCTTCTGGCTGCAGCATATCACCAACAAGGACGACATGCAGAGTGTTTAAGGCAATATGATGCTTTGCTTGAAGAAAACCCAAATTATTTATTTCGAGGCCCACAATTATTTGCTGCGAATTATCTAGAAGACGTATCTTTAGATCAGCATCTAGCTATGGCGAAGCGCTATGGTGATTTGGTTATGCTTGACAAAAGCGATAGATATTCCAGTTGGAATTGTAAGACTAACCCCGAGCAACTCCGAGTTGGAATCGTTTCCGGGGATTTTTATCAACATGTGGTAGGTCGAATGATAGATCAGTTAGTAACAAATATAGCTGAATTAGATTTGGAGTTAATAGCCTTTTCAACCAACGAGAGAGACGATTCAATATCAGATAGTCTGAAGCGAAAGTTTTCGGACTGGATCCCCCTTGACTACAAAAAAAACTTTAGACAATCTGCCGGAAAGATATATGAAAAAGCCCCAAATATCTTAATAGATTTAAGCGGTCATACCAAATTCAATGCGCTTCCTATATTTGCTTTCCGGCCTGCGCCAGTCCAAGTAACTTGGCTTGGCTACTCAGGAACTACCGGTGTAGAAGCTATTGATTACAAATTAGCGGATTCTCATGTAGTAAGCACAAGTGAGGAGCAGTTTTATACTGAATCTATTTGGAGGTTGCCCAATTGTTTTCTATGTCCGATCAAACCTCGGGACGCCGGCGATGTTTCATCTCTACCTGCAAATAAGAATGGTTATTTGACTTTCGGAAGCCAAAATAGATTTGAAAAAATTGGGCCAGCTGTCATTGATTGTTGGTCAGCAATTTTAAAAGCAGTACCAGAAAGTAGATTGCTACTCAAAAATGCTGGTGGAGAGAAATTTTATGTAGGCAGGAAGATTAAGGAAAGCTTTTTGAATTATGGAATAGAGGAATCACGGTTGATCTTCGAGGATAGATCAGAACGCAACTCATACTTTGATAGCTATAGGCGGATTGATATTGCTTTAGATACTTTTCCTTTCACGGGTGGTGTCACAACTACGGATGCACTATGGATGGGTGTGCCGGTATTAACGAGATCAGGTAAAGATACCTTTATTTCTCATCAGGGTGAAAGTATTTTGAAAAATGCTGGATTTCCCAACTGGATTGCAACTAGCTCATCTGATTACGTTAATAAAGCCGTAAGCTTTGCTTCTGATTTACCTAACCTAGCAAATTTTAGAAAGGCAGCTCGCTCTTTGCTCAATAATTCACCTCTTTTCGATTCAAGGCGCTTTGCTATAGATCTGGGAGATGCTTTAAGATCGATCTGGCGAGATTACGTAAATCGTAATTATTAAGATAAGCAACACGGGAAGCCATTTTACATAGCTCGTAAAAATTAAGCCTTGAAAATTAGAAGCTTTTTATCTCAAGTATTGCCAGTACCGCACTCATTATTAAATTCTTGCTAATTAGACAGAGCTTTATAAATATATGCCAAACCCGAAGAAACTAATAAGAAAAGCAAGAGCGCTGAAAATTAGCGGTGACTATGCATCTGCTCTTGAAATCTATAAGTCCATCCTAAATCTCTATCCTCGTAATAAAGAAGCTAAGCAAGGAGTCTCAGAGCTAGCGAAAATGGATGAAGTATCTATCTCGAGTTTAGAGAGCGGAAGTGAAAAATATAATGATCTTAAAGAGACTTCATCTTGGATTATTCGTTCAAATCTTAAAATAGATTTAAATAAAGAGGAGTATGAATATCTGACCGCTTATTATAGAGCTCGAAATTTTGCTAGCCTTTTGGAATATATTTCGGAATTATCGAAACAGCATCCAAGTGTGACAAACCTTTTCCATCTCGCGGCAGTTATTCACTATGAGTCAAACAATTTTCCGGCCGCCATACATGAATTTCGACGCGTACTTCTCCTTGATCCAAATTCATTTGATGCGAACCTTGGAATAGCGCGATCATTCTCTAGTCTAAGGGATTTTGATCAGGCTAAATATCATTTAGAAGTGGCACTAGCAATCGAGCCAGATTCCTTAATCGCGCTTAAATATTTAGGAGCAAGTGTCGCGAGTTTAGGATTGTTTGAAGAAGCGGTAAAAATATTTCGTGATGGAATAAAAAAACATCCTAAATCAGAAGATTTATTCATCCAGCTAGCAAAACTATTTCAAGACAAAAAAGACTTCCCTGCATCTCTAAAAGTTCTTGAACATGCAATAACTTCGATTGGCCAAACTGAAAGAATTCTTCAAAACTTGACTATAATACTGATTAAATTGGAACGAGTAGATGAAGCCTTTTTCTATTTACAGCAGGTATTAGAGAAAGATCCGCAACGTACCAATTTTTGTAGCATGCGGGCTAGTCTTTCAAGCTATATTGAGGGAATCACATCTGAGGAACAACTTGCAATCGCGCGCGCTTATGAAAAGTCTCTTGGAATAAAAAATGAGGAGGTTTATAAGTCATGGCGTTGTAATATTAATCCAGAGATTCTCAAAGTCGGTTTTGTATCAGGTGACTTTTTTAATCATGTTGTGGGACGAATGTTATTGAGAATACTCCCATTTATCGATCGTTCAAAATTCGAACTCTTAGCTTTCTCCACAACAAATCAAGATGATGAGATTTCAAGAGGCTTAAAGAAAGAATTTTCAAAATGGATAAATATGTCTGAGGATGACGATTTTCGAAAATCAGCTGAAAGAATATTCTCTGAAGCTCCGAATATTCTGATAGACCTCAGTGGACACATGGAAAATAATGCATTACCGATTTTTGCATATAAGCCGTCTCCTTTACAGGTTAGCTGGCTCGGTTATTTTGCAACGACTGGCATAAGAGAGATTGACTATAAGTTGGTGGATCATACGGTTGTTCCTGTTTCAATGGAAGAATTCTTTGTGGAAGAAATATATCGGTTACCAAATTGTTTTCTTTGTCCCTCCAATACAGACGAATATGATTCCCTGATAAATTTTGACCGTAAAGAAAAGTATGAAATTGTCTTTGGTACTGTTAATAGATTTAACAAAATAAATAATAGTATTATTGATTGTTGGTCACAGATATTGAAGTCTGTTCCAGACAGTAAGATAATTTTAAAAGGTCGTGGTGGTCTAGAGGGTAAGGCTGGCGTTAGATTAAGAGAACAGTTTTTGAAAAATGGTATAGACGTTGGTAGATTGATTTCAAAGGATAGAACCGGCCTCAAAGATTACTACAAGACACTTGCTGATATAGATATCGTGCTCGATACGTTTCCTTTTACTGGTGGAGTTACAACCACGGATGCTCTTTGGATGGGGATTCCCGTAATTGGGAGGAAAGGGACTGATACATTAGTTTCATATCAAGGGGAAAGTATTTTACGTAATGCTAATATGGAGATGTTAATTGCAGAAAATGAGACTGATTATATTAAAAAAGCGATTTTTTTCGCGTCCGAAATTCGCGAATCAAAAGTCACTAGATCAGAGATATTACGATCAGTAAGAAATTCTCCGCTATTTGATCTCAACCAATTTGCAAGGAATCTAGAGAGGGCTCTCCATGATATGTGGAGTCATAAAATCTTAAAGGATTTTAGTGAGTAATCTCCTAGAGCAAAAGTCATAGACTTAAACTTATGGTAGTGATGATCGATAATTATGATTCTTTTACTTACAATATCGTTCAGTACCTAAGGGAGCTTGGGTCTGAAGTGCGCGTCTTTCGTAATGATGAAGTAGAAATCTCCGCTATTGACGCCCTGTCTCCTGAGAGATTAGTAATTTCACCTGGCCCTGGAACGCCAAAGGATGCTGGAATATCTAATAAGGCAATTAAATACTTTTACAACAAAATCCCAATACTTGGAGTCTGCCTTGGCCATCAATGTATTGGCCAGCTTTTTGGAGGCAGAGTAGTCTCGGCAGAGAAAGTAATGCATGGTAAGACGTCTTTAATTCATC
The DNA here is from genome assembly GCA_902519405.1 of uncultured Gammaproteobacteria bacterium. Taxonomy (GTDB): domain Bacteria; phylum Pseudomonadota; class Gammaproteobacteria; order Pseudomonadales; family Halieaceae; genus CABYJX01. Next base: position 10,202 of record CABYJX010000013.1, on the reverse strand, counting down.
ACAATCAAACGGATATATTTACAGATATTATCTCACCATTTACAGCGACTCGTTATCATAGTTTAGTCGTAGAGAGAGAGAATTTTCCTGACGTCTTAGAGGTTACAGCTTGGACTGAAAAAAATAATGGCGAAATTGGTGAGATAATGGGTTTGCGCCACAAAAATTTTCCTTTGGTCGGTGTCCAGTTTCATCCAGAATCAGTCATGACTGATTTTGGGCACGATATTTTGAAAAACTTTCTGGATTTCAAAGAGTAATATAGTAGTGAATATTCGGACTGCGCTCGAAGCATTAGTTGATGGAAATAGCCTTTCGAAAAAAGATATGTCCTCGGTAATGAGCCAAATAATGAATGGTGAGGTTACTGATGCTCAGATTGGCGCTTTTTTAGTCGCCCTAAGAATTAAAGGCGAAACAGTGGATGAGATTTCAGCAGCCGCTGCAGTTATGCGTGATTTAGTTGAACCAGTCGCCTATAAATATCAAAATTTGGTAGATGTGGTTGGAACGGGTGGCGACAGTGCTAATTTATTTAATGTGTCTACCGGTGCTAGTTTTATTGCCGCCGCCGCCGGAGCCAAGGTGGCGAAGCATGGTAATCGCTCTGTATCAAGTTCTAGCGGAAGTGCTGATTTGCTCGAAAGCCTTGGAGTAACAATAAATCTTACCCCAGACCAGATTGCGGACGGAATAGATACGGTAGGTCTTGGATTTATGTTTGCTCCTAATCATCATAAAGCTATGAAATATGCTGTTGGACCAAGAAAAGAGCTGGGATTAAGGACATTGTTTAATATTCTTGGGCCATTGACAAATCCAGCTAGTGTAAAAAGGCAAGTAATAGGCGTTTTTGCTGAACATCTTTGCGAAACCATCGCTAAGGCTCTTTCAGATCTGGGAAGCGATCATGCCATGGTAGTCCATTCCAATGATGGTTTAGACGAAATATCGATAGCAGCTGATTCAGTGGTATGGGAACTGCGGGATGGTTTCTTGGATCACTATACCGTCTCGCCACTAGATTTTGATCTGCCAATACAGACTCTAGAAGGACTAGACGTTAAAAACTCACGTCAGTCTGCTGAATTGATTAAAGGTGCGCTAGCTGGTGATGTTGGTACTATCTTTAGAAAGGCTGCGAATATACTCGCGATAAATGCAGGAGCAACAATCTACGTTGCAGGTATTATGTCTACTTTTGAGGAAGGAGTAGAAGAGGCATTAAGGGTGCTGAATAATGGAGAGGCTAAAGCGATACTAAAAAACTATATAGAATTTACTTCAAAATATCATCCTGAATATAATTTATGAAAAAGAGTGTTCCCGATGTTCTAAAAAAGATTCTTAAACGAAAAAGAGAAGAGGTTATCGATAGGAGCTTAGATATATCCCTGTCGCAGCTATTATCAGACATTTTGTACCTGCCGCCTACGCGAAAATTTGCCGCTGCACTTTTAGATCGTGCGGCCTCCAATAAGATCGGGGTTATTGCGGAATTAAAGAAAGCCTCGCCTAGTAAAGGGATCATAAGAGAAAATTTCGACATTAAGTCTTTAGCAAAAACTTTTCAAGACGAAGGGGCGGCATGCTTATCGGTTCTTACAGATTCCGATTTCTTTAGTGGGAGCGAACAAAATCTAACTGACGCACACCAAGCTTGTCTTCTTCCAATACTACGTAAGGATTTTATTATTGATCCATATCAGATTGCCGAAGCCAGGGTGATCGGAGCTGATGCTGTTTTATTGATTGTTGCCGCTCTAGAACAGAACTTGCTGCTGGAGTTGGCCAGTTTCGCTAAAGAATTAGATCTGGATATTTTGGTGGAAGTAAATAATCGTATCGAACTGGAGAGAGCTCTTGAGCTAAACACCACCATCATTGGGATAAATAATCGTGACCTTCACGAATTTACTACGACTTTAGAGACCACGTTGAATTTGTTACCCCACGTGCCTGAAGGAAAGCTCGTTGTTACAGAGAGTGGAATCTTGTCCAGTCACGATGTTTCTCTTATGCAAGAAAATGGGGTAACGACATTTCTGGTTGGAGAAGCGATGATGCGAGCCACCAACCCAGCCTCAGAATTTAGAAGTTTATTTGGCAAATTCTCCTAATAAACTCAGCTATATCCAGTATGTTGTTTTAGTCATGAATTGGGCTAAGTAGGACATAGCATCTTTTATAAATTTGGGAAATTCCGTGGCTCCCGCCTCCTTCGCTGTTTCGCCATGAATTTCCTCATCATGCAACATTTGCTGAAGGATTAATCGAGATTTTCTATCTTCTTCAGGTAGTCTATTAAGATGATCCTTTAAATGTGTTACCACTCTTTCTTCTGTGGCCACGATAAAACCTAGACTTACTTCATCACTAATTTTGCCAGCAACATATCCAATTCCAAATGAAAGACCGTACCACAACGGATTAAGAATACTGGTCGATGATTCGAGTTCACTCAATCTCTTCTCGCACCAAACTAGATGATCAGTCTCTTCCTCAGCCGCCTTTTCCATTTCCTCGCGGACTTCAGTCAATTTTGCTGTTAAAGCTTGTCCTTGATAAAGAGCTTGGGCACAGACTTCTCCTGTATGATTTACTCTCATAAGTCCAGCCACGTGCTTTCTTTGATTATTGGTAAGCTTAGCTTCTGAATGACCTTCAGCCGGAGAAGCTCGATCTGCTACAGCATGCCCTCGTAAAGTGCGAAGAGCAGCATCAGTTTGAATTAAGATTCTATCTAGAAGTGAAAAGTTCCGACCCAACATACAAAATACCTAGTTACGATTCTTTTGACTTACCTTTCTAAAGCACGCCATCCTATGTCGTTCCGAAAGGTCCCACCCTCAAATGAGATTTTATTAATGCCAGCATAACATCGTTCTTGTGACGCCGCGATGCTCTCTCCCAGTGAGGTAACACACAAAACTCTTCCGCCGGAGGATACTACGTTTCCATTTTCAAATATGGTACCTGCATGAAAAATCTTAATATCATTTCCGGAGATCGTATTTATTCCTGAAATAGGGATACCCGTCTTATATTTCCCTGGATATCCTTTGGAGGCAATGACAACTCCTACAGAATGACGTGAATCCCACTTTGCAGAAATATTATCCAGAGAACCATCAAGCGCAGCCAAACAAATCTCCGCTAGATCAGATTTTAGACGCATTAATATTGGTTGAGTTTCTGGATCGCCTAACCGGCAGTTATATTCTATGACGCGAGGGTTTCCATTTTTGTCTATCATTAGTCCAGCGTATAGAAATCCGCGATAGTAATTTCCTTCGGCCCGCATGCCTCTAACAGTAGGCAGAATAATTTCTTTTACTACCCGATTATGGATATTTTCGTCAACTATTGGTGCTGGAGAATAGGCTCCCATTCCTCCAGTATTTGGTCCCAAATCATTATCGCCAACTCGTTTATGATCTTGACTAGTTGCTAAAGGTAAAATTTTCTCTCCATCGACAATGACTATAAAGCTCGCTTCCTCCCCTTCTAGAAATTCCTCGACAATTACTCGATGTCCAGCATCTCCAAACATATTTCCCGAAAGCATAGCCTGCAATGCACTAGTCGCCTCGATCTCAGTCTCGGCAATAATCACCCCTTTACCCGCAGCGAGCCCGTCAGCTTTAATTACAACGGGAGGCTCAATTGACTGTATATGCTCTAGCGCTGGTGTCAATTGCGAAAAAGTCATCGATCTTCCTGTGGGAATATTATGTCTATACATAAACTCCTTTGAAAACACCTTTGACCCTTCCAGCTGTGCAGCCTGCATGCTTGGTCCAAAGCAAGGTAATTCGTATTTCTCAAAATGATTTACAATTCCTTTCACTAAAGGTGCTTCCGGGCCAATGATCGTAAGATCGCAATTATTCCTCAAAGCGAAATCTGATAGCGCTTCAAAATTCATCGGATCAATAGGAACGTTCTGAATATTTTTTTCGAGTTCTGTGCCAGCGTTGCCAGGCGCAATATAAACGGAGTCCACACTTGATGATTTAGCTAGAGACCATGCCAATGCATGTTCTCTTCCTCCAGAGCCTACAACTAAAGCATTAATTTTTGCCATGGTGCTAGTGCCGGAAATGACGCATGGAAGTAAAAGCCATCGCGATACCGTGCTCATTCGCCGCGTTCACAACCTCATCGTCTCTCATAGATCCACCGGGCTGTATGATGGCGGCGATACCGCGTTCTGCAGCATTATCAATCCCATCTCGGAATGGAAAGAAAGCATCCGAAGCCATTACTGATCCTTGCACTGCCAGATTTGCGTGTTCAGCTTTTATGGAGGCAATCCTAGCAGAATTCACTCTACTCATCTGACCGGCTCCTATACCGATGGTACGAGAATTTTGAGCATAAACTATGGCGTTGGACTTGACATGTTTTACAACTTGCCAAGCGAACAATAAATCTTGCCACTGTGATCCACTGGGCTGAATTTCGCTAACTACTTTTAGATTTTCTCTTGAGATCACACCTAGATCGCGGTCTTGAACCAATAAACCTCCAGTCACTCTCTTAAAGTCTAGAGCAGGTCTGCCAGCTTCAAGATTGCCCACTTCAAATGCACGCAGATTAGTCTTTGTTTGCAAAATTGATTTTGCCCCCTCATCTATACTTGGCGCAACTATTACTTCCACGAACTGACGTTCTATCACTGATCTAGCAGTATTCACATCAAGTTCGCGATTAAACGCAATAATGCCTCCAAAAGCGCTCTCGGGGTCTGTTTCGAAGGCAAGTTCATATGCTTCGTAAATCGTGTCGCAGGATGCCACGCCGCAGGGATTTGCGTGTTTTACTATCACACAGGTCGGCTTTTCAAACATCCGTATGCATTCAAGCGCTGCATCTGTATCAGCAATATTGTTAAAAGAAAGTTCTTTGCCCTGAATTTGATTACACGAAGATATACCTGCTTCGGCAAGATTTTTCTCAACGTAAAACGCCGCCCGTTGATGTGGATTCTCTCCATACCGGATTTGCTGCTTTTTGTGGAATTGAAGATTAAAGGTACGGGGGAAAGTTTCTGAAGAATCATTTATTTTTGTGCCGAAATAATTAGCTATCATTCCATCATATTGAGCCGTATGCTCGAAAGCTTTAACTGCCAAATCAAATCGAGTGGTTTGAGTTATGGACCCATTATTTTTCTGTAGCTCATCGATAACTGAGGAGTAGTCACTGGGATTAACAACTACACCTACATAACGATGATTTTTAGCGGCAGAGCGAACCATGGCGGGTCCACCGATATCGATATTCTCGATTGCGTCTTCTAATTGACAGTCTGCTTTGTTCACAGTTTCTTCAAAAGGGTAAAGGTTCACTACTACCAAGTCGATTAAATTGATCGCATAATTATTAATTGTATCGTCATCTATGCCTCTTCGAGCAAGGATTCCCCCGTGTATTTTTGGATGGAGAGTCTTTATTCGACCGTCCATCATTTCAGGGAAATCGGTGTATTCTGATACATCTTTGACCATGATGCCTGCATTTAATAAGTAAGTTTTCGTACCGCCTGTTGATAAAATTTCCACTCTTAAATCTTGTAATACATGTGCTAGATCAACAAGGTCGCTTTTATCTGAAACACTTATAAGTGCCCGCCTAACAGGTATCAAATTAGTTTCTTTCATGATGGCTTTTCCTGTTGATAAGTTAGCTATCAATGAGCTTGTACTGCCGAAGTTTTGTTCTAAGAGTGCCTCTATTTAGACCTAAAATTTTTGATGCCAGTGTCTGATTTTGATTCGCATATTGCATGGTTTCAATTAATAGCGGTAATTCTATTTGCTGAAGCACTAAAGAATAGAAATCGGTTGTGGGTTGTCCGTCCAGTTCTGCAAAATAATTTCGCACCGAATTTGTAACTACTTCTTTCAGACTTTCTTCGTTTTTTTTAGATAGCTTTATTTCTGTTTTGTTCTTTTGCTTTGGGGACATTGAAATACTTTCCTATTGAGTCGGCTTCAAAGTTGAGATTCTATATAAATTTAAAAATATTTTTAATTACATTGATCTGTTCAGAAGCACTATTCAAAGTATTAAAATATTTTTTAACTCGTTCATGTAAAGGCACATATTTAAAGTACCAACCGGCGTGTTTCCTGGCAAACATTACCCCGTAATATTCTCCATAGAAGGAATGAATAGCCTTTAGATGTGATTCTATTATTTCAGCTTGATCCTTTATTGTGGGGGGGGCATATGGAGGCGCCAGTTCTTATATATTGGTCTATTTGACCGCATAACCAAGGTCGGCCTAGAACAGATCTACCTAACATCACTCCTGCTGCGCCTGTATCAGACATTACTGCCATGGCTTTTTCAGGAGAATCAATATCTCCATTAGCGAGCACTGGGATTTTAACTGCTCCAACTATTTTACTTATCGTTGCGTATTCTGCGTTACCTCTAAATTTACATTCTCTAGTACGTCCGTGGACAGCCAAACCTGAAATACCGCTATTCTCGGCTACCTGAGCGATTCTCACTCCATTTCGCTCTTCTGGGCAGGGCCCAGTCCTGAACTTCAATGTAACTGGTATAGAAACTGAGTTGACTACAGATTGCAAAATATCCTTCACGAGCTTTTCATTACTGAGCAAAGCCGATCCAGCGGCTTTTTTCAAGACTTTTTTTGCAGGGCATCCCATATTTATATCAATTAATTGCGCTCCTCCATCCTCATTAAACTTTGCTGTTTCGGCCATATATCCGGGATCGCTGCCAACAATTTGTACGGAACGAAGGCCCTCATCCTGATCGAAACAGGATCTCAATTTTGTCTTCCTGCTGTTTCTCAACTCAGGCGAACTATGAATCATTTCTCCTACTGTAAGACCGGCTCCCAGTCTCCCGCATAGTTTGCGAAAAGGAAGATCAGTAATACCTGCCATCGGCGCAAGCGCCACGTGGCTTTGGAAAGTTAACTGGCCGATTTTAAGCATTAAAAAGTAGATGTATCAGCAAGATAACAGAATACATGACCGGTTGGATTCCGTGAAGTGATGAACGAGAAAAACAAGCAAAAAGGATTAGTTTTTAAGTCTTCCTTGGAGCAAAAGCCATCCATCTTTGGTTTTTTCCTGCTCTAGCTGCAAAAGCTGATCGTAATAAGATATGATTTCCGGCCCCTGTCTTTCCAAAATTCCAGATAGTATTAAAGTTCCCTCAGGCTTGAGCATTTTTACTAGTATGTGAGCTAGTTTTTTTAGGGGATTTGCCACGATATTTGCTATTACTAAATCCGCTTTTCCATGCCAATTAGTTAACTTAGAATCTTCAGGCGAGGCTAATTCGAGATATGGCTCTAGGTTGTTAATCAGTGCATTACTCCTGCTAGCACTTAGTGCTTGCGGGTCTAAGTCAATACCTAATGCCTTGCTAGCAGAAAGTCTCAAAGCAGCTAGCGCAAGGATTCCCGATCCACAACCAAAATCGACTATTAACTTAGAGTATAAAGGCATCTCTGACAATCTTTCGAGGCATAGCCAGGTCGTAGGATGTTCGCCAGTTCCAAATGCTAGACCAGGATCTATTGTGAGTAAAAACGGTATATTTTCAGGAGGGCTTATCCAACTTGGGTAGATGCATAATTTATTACCAAATATGATTGGTTTAAGATTTTTTTTGTGCGCCTCCAGCCAATTCCTGTCCTCAAAATATTCCAAATCAAACTTATTGGGATTAAAGTAATCAGTCAGTCTCGCTATTAAATTACTTCGATCTATATCACCTTTAAATAGTGCGGCCAATTTCACTGATGTCCAGAAAGGAGTCTCCCCCAAATCTGGTTCTAAGACGATTTCGCTATGATCGTTCTGTATACTTACCGAGATGGCATCATGTTTTAGAAGTAACTTTTCACAGTCCTCTATTTCATCTTTTGAAATTTTGATCGTCACGAGAAGCCACGACATCTTTTCTCAATCTTCTAGCTTACTTTCTAGGTAATGAATACTAACCCCCCCCTCCCGAAAGGCTTGATCCTTGACTAGTTCTCGGTGAAGCGAAGTATTGGTCCTAATACCTTCAACAATCAATTCGTCTAAAGCTTGTGTCAGTCTTCCTAAAGCATTTTCCCTACTTTCACCGTGCGCTATAATCTTTGCAACCAGACTATCGTAGAATGGAGGCACTGTGTATCCATCGTATAAGTGAGAGTCTACTCTAATACCTGGTCCCCCGGGTGGGTGAAATGACTCTATTTTCCCTGGAGAAGGTAAAAAAGTTCTTGCGTCTTCTGCGTTAATTCTGCATTCAAATGCGTGGCCTGTAAATTTTACATCTTCTTGCTTTATAGATAATGCCGCGCCGCCAGCTATTTTTAACTGTTCTTTTACAATATCAAAACCAGTTATTTCTTCAGTTACTGGATGCTCTACTTGTACTCTAGTATTCATCTCAATGAAGTAAAACTTGCTATCCTCGTATAAAAATTCGAAAGTGCCTGCACCACGATAATTCATTTTCAAGCAAGCGTTTACACATGCCTTTGCGACTTCATCACGCAGCGTGGTGTCAATACCAGGTGCTGGCGCTTCTTCTAGAATTTTTTGATGTCGCCGCTGAAGCGAACAATCTCTATCTCCTAAATGAATAGCATTACCTTTTCCATCCGCGATAACCTGAATCTCAACATGACGAGGTTTTTGGAGAAATTTTTCTAAATATACAATATCAGATCCAAAAGCAGCATTTGCTTCTTTTTTCGTCATCGATATAGCATTTTTGAGAGCAGCTTCGTTGTGGACTACTCTCATGCCGCGGCCACCCCCTCCTGCTGAAGCTTTAATAATTACTGGGAAACCGATTTTTCTAGCGATATCTAAAGTTAGATCTAAATTACTTGATAGCGGTCCATCCGAGCCAGGCACAGTTGGTACGCCAGAATTCTTCATAGCGTTTATAGCTGAAACTTTATCTCCCATAAGTCTTATAGTTTTCGCGGTGGGACCGATAAATTTGAATCCACTGTTTTCTGTCTGTTCCGCGAAATCCGCATTTTCCGCTAGGAATCCATATCCTGGATGTATTGCTGAAGCATTTGTCACTTCGGCTGCACTTATTATTGCTGGGACATTCAAATAGCTCTCGCTAGAGTGCGCTGAGCCGATGCAGACTGCTTCATCAGCCATCTTCACGTGCATCAAGTTTCGGTCAGGCACGGAATGGACTGCTATTGTTTTAATACCCATTTCCTTGCATGCTCGAAGAATTCTAAGCGCAATCTCACCCCGATTGGCTATAAGTACTTTCTCAAGCGGTGGAGTAATAGAGCTCATATTTTTTTACTTCCAATATTTTATGCTATAGAAAAAAGTGGTTGATCAAATTCTACAGCTTCTCCATTCTGGACAAATATCTCGGTTATTGTTCCGGCTTTTTCTGTCTCAATTTGATTCATCATTTTCATTGCTTCTACAATGCACAGGACATCTCCAGCCTTTATCAAGTCTCCGACTTCTGCAAACGCTGGTGATTTGGGTGCTGGAGATCGATAAAATGTACCTACCATGGGTGATTTAACTATATACTGATCACTGTCTTTATTTTCTTTAACTGGTTCGTTAACTACCTTGCTTTCCATGTTATCAGCGGAAGTTGCTACAGATGGAACAGGTTGAGGGGAGTGTAAGATTTGACTAAATCCCTCACTATGACCTCTTTTTCCACGACTTATACGAACAGCCTCTTCACCTTCCTTAATTTCTATTTCATCAATATCAGAAGCTTCGAGCAGTTCGATCAATTTTTTAACTTTACGTATATCCATAATTATCTCAGTATAACTTTACTGCAGTTTCTTGATGACCAAATTTAGCGCAAATTCATATCCAGCTTCACCAAATCCACAAATAACAGCCTCAGCTATATCTGAGAAATAAGACTGTCTGCGAAAAGGTTCACGGGCATGAACATTGGATAGATGAACCTCCACGAAAGGAAGTTTTGAGGCCAAAAAAGCGTCTCTCAAAGCGATGCTGGTGTGAGTAAATGCAGCTGGATTTGCGATAGCGAATTTCAAATCATCTGACTTCGCCCCTTGCACTCGCTCAACTAGCTCATGCTCGGCGTTGCTTTGGAAGCAAAACAGCTGATGATTTTTCCTTTTGGCAATATCCCGAAGTTTATTTTCAATTGAATCTAAGGACACGTTGCCATAGATA
>CABYJX010000012.1 GCA_902519405.1 uncultured Gammaproteobacteria bacterium | reverse complement strand
TGGCTGATTTAATGAGAAAGCAATCCGATGCATCCTAAATGTCGTAACCTACAGCAATTAAATAGCTGACCGGTCTAATGGAACAATTTTATAAAAGTTTCTTAGAAAACCATGAGGAGCGACTTTGGAGGCTATTAAAACATGCGACGCTACACGCTGTGGTCGTTGCTTCAGCCTTCTTCCTCTTTTTTGTGACTACACATCTCCTTAATCTGGATACGCGCGGAGTTAAGCACGGCTTAGCAATATTCTCTGCGATTTTTCTAGGTACAGCGAGCACAGCCATCTTTCACGAATGGTCTCATTTAATTGGTGCAAAACTTGGAGGTGCTACATACACCATTCCTAGAAAACTTGGAGTATTTATTTTCGAATGGAATTTTGCTAAAAATAGCATCGCACAGTTCTACATAATGAGTGTGGCTGGAAGTGTAGGTGGCCTATTGACCATCTTTCTTCTAAATGGGATGTTGCCAGAATTTAGTATGAAGTATAACAAAACGGTTTTGGCTTCCGCATTTTCCGCATTTGTTCTCGGCGCGGTAATCGAATGGCCTGTATTATTTAGAACATTCAGCAGCAAAAATCCTTACGCTGAACTTGAAAAAACTACACCCAAAATTCTTATCGCCAGCTTGGTAATCGCTATCTTTTCCGGCATCGTAGCGTTTCAAGTAGTGGAACTATTTGCCTAAATGTTATAATACTTCTAGTCGGATAACGGACAAAGATTTTGCTATTAGATACCTCATCCTCAAAGTAGCCTAATAGAAAGCTGGAGAAAATAATCAAAAAGGCTGAAAGCAAACCCAATCTGGTAGCCATTGATATAGGTAGTAATTCCTTCCATGTGTTAATTACAAAAATTGATCACGGAGAACTTCGTCCGGTAGATGTTTTCTCTGAAAAAGTCCAGCTTGGAGCCGGCCTTCGCAATGGAAAACTATCAGCCTCATCCATAAAGAAAGGGTTAGACTGTATCTCCCGTATCGCGGAATTGCTAACTGGAATTAGTAATACTAATATTCGTGCAGTCGGTACTAATGCCCTTCGTAAAGCAAAAAATCGGCAAGAATTTCTGGAGCCCGCTCAAGATATTCTGGGAGTTCCCATAGAGGTAATTTACGGTCGAGAAGAGGCCCGGCTGGTATATCTTGGAGTAGCACATTCACTCGCTGACGATTCTAGTTCTCGATTGGTTATTGATATAGGAGGGGGCAGTACTGAATTTATCATAGGTAATAAATTTGAACCCCGTATCTTGGAGAGTCTGCAGATTGGCTGTGTTTCATTCGCTGAAAAATATTTTCCGGAAGGAAAGATAACTAAGAAAGCTTTTCAAAATGCTTACGATATGGCTGCTCTAGAAATTTCGCACATTTCCAGTAATTTCCTGGCAAATGGATGGGCAGATTGTGTTGGATCATCCGGTACACTTCAATCCATAGAGGCAGTTGCCATTGTAAATGGCTGGATAGATTCTGGTATTAATCTTGAGGTGCTCTATCGACTAAAGGAATATATTCTTCTATTTAAGTCTTTTGATGAAGTCGCAATTGATGGATTGAATGAGAATCGACGAAACGTCATTGTCCCTGGTGCAGCCATTACCCTAGCTATATTTTCCTCTTTGAACATAACTTCAATGCGGGTTGCTAAAGGGGCACTTCGTGAAGGAGTTGTTTACGATCTGCTCGGAAGGTTAAGTCATGAGGACGTAAGAGAGAGAACTATAATCGGCATCATAAAGAGATATGGAGTAAACGAAGCAGAGGCTTTTTTGGTTGCAGAAATTGCTCAAAGGTTTTTCGATGATGTACAGGAGGCATGGAACTTAACGGCTGATGATAGAGATATCCTAAAATGGGCGTCGCTTACCCACGAGATTGGTATGCTTATCTCACATAAGCACTACAACAGGCATTCTTCATATCTACTTAGAAATTCAGATCTACCGGGTTTTTCTCAGGGTGAGCAGGAAAAATTGTCGCTTCTATCAAATGCTCACCGAGGTAAGCTTAAAAAGACTTCACTAGAGGATTTTTCAAAAAAAGAGCGGTTACGACTATCTAGAATGATAGCTTTAACAAGAATCTCCGTGCTCCTCAAATACACTGAAGATTCACCAGACAAAAAGAAGTTAGAGCTGGTCGCAGACAAGTCTAGGTTGGTAATAAATGTGCAAGAGACCTGGCTAAACGATCATTCTTTAACTCGGCAAGCTCTAAAGTGTGAAAAGGGAGCGCTAGCCGAGCTTGGAATAATATTAGAAACGAATGAGCAAAAATAACTTTTAATTACAAATCGTAACCTCTCTCGTTGTGAAGCACCAAATCAAGCCCCTGAGTTTCGTCGTCCTCGGCTACCCTCAAACCAACCATGGAATCAACTACTTTAAACAAAATAAAACTCATCACCGCAGTGTAAATTACTGTGACGAGAACTCCTGTCATCTGCACCGAGACTTGAGATCCAATTGAGGTAATCCCATCAGAGAATCCGTTGCCACTAAAGATACCAAGTTGCTTAGAGCAGAATACCCCTGCCAATATCGTCCCTAGTGCGCCACCAACTCCATGCACCGGAAAGACATCCAAACTATCGTCAATTTTCAATTTCTGCTTAATAAAATTAGTAGCGAAATAGCAAACTACACCCGCACTTAAACCTATAACAACAGCACCAGCTGGTCCTACCGATCCAGATGCGGGAGTTATGGTTCCCAACCCCGCGACCATTCCGGTTACTATCCCTAAAACTGATGGTTTACCGTGCCGTAACCATTCCATGGTCATCCACGCTAAGGAACCACAAGCGGCAGAAAGATGGGTGACAAGCATAGCCATGGCGGCGCTAGAATCTGCGGCTACAGCAGAACCCGCATTAAAACCAAACCAGCCTACCCATAACATACCGGCACCAGTGACTGTCATTGTCAAATTATGTGGTGGCATCGGCGACACCGAAAAACCTGTCCTTGGCCCTATCACTATGGCTGCGACTACCGCTGCAACACCAGCAGTAATATGCACCACCGTCCCGCCAGCGAAATCCTGAAGACCCATTGAGCCTAGCCAACCTCCTCCCCAAACCCAATGGCAGATCGGTGCGTAAACTAATACCAACCAAAGCGTACAAAAACTAAGCATCGCAGAAAAGCGCATGCGCTCCGCAAATCCCCCTACAATTAACGCCGGAGTGATGATGGCGAATGTCATCTGGAAAATAGCGAATAAACTCGCTGGTATAGATCCATTTACTGAATCAATAGTTATGGAGTGAAGAAATATGTTTCCAAAATCCCCAATTAACGGTCCTTGCTCTACTCCCTCACTGCCGAAGGCAATCGTATATCCCACTGCGAACCAAACCAAGGACATCAAACATGTTAATGCAAAACATTGCATAAGGACAGAAAGTACGTTTTTCGCGCGAACTAACCCAGCATAAAATAGAGATAGGCCTGGTATAGTCATAAGTAGAACGAGTGCCGTAGAAGTTAAAATCCAAGAAGTGTCTGCAGCATTTGCATCCTGCGCGAGCGCAGAGGAGCTGGCGACGAAAAGTGTTACCGTTATAGTACCAATATTTTTAATCATGCTATTCCCCGTGACAGTTTATCTGAGCCCTGATAGTTAAACTGCTTTTTCGATAACTAAATTCGTTAACAGTAAACTAGGCGCCTTATCTCACTCACCAAACCAATGATAGAATTGAACGAAATTTTTATTTTTATCAGCTGGATTTTTATTGTTATCAGCCGGATAGACGCTCTCTAAGGACTTTTTTTATTTTACTAAACAAGGAGTGAGCAATTCTTATGCCAATAGTATCTATTTCTTAAACAACTGTTTTTCCAGTTGTTATCAAGAAGCGCGGTTAAAAGGTCCCTTTGTTCGCACTACTTTAGTGCGAATTAGCACTATTTTAGGTCAATAGCTGCCCTAAAAATCGCTAAATTGCATGCAAAAGTGATTTATAATGATCTCTAAGAAGAAAGGGCGTCGATTAATGGCAGTTTGTAGAAATTTCTACTTAGGTTTTAACCTAGCCGTCACTATGGCCATATGGCTGCTGGTTAACCACTCGTTAGCAGAGTCTTCAAAATCTGTCATCTTGGTAATCGGTGATGGTATGGATGATCACCAAGTTACTATAGCGAGAAACTACCTAGTAGGATCTCGTGGAAAGTTACTTCTTGATAAAATGCCTTTTCGAGCAGTCGCTCAGGTGCTTACTGTAGATGAGATTTCTGGCAGACCCATATATGTCGCAGACTCAGCTAATACGGCGACAGCCTTAGCCACTGGTCAAATAACAAGCCGAGGTCGTATCGCGACGTCCGCTGGAAAAGATGAAGACCTCCCAACTATAGTAGAACTCGCCAATGCGAAAGGATATAGAACAGGCATAGTGACCACCTCAAGCATTACAGATGCAACGCCGGCATCATTCGCCACACACGTGAGCAGTCGGTATTGTGAAAGCCCTGCTGCAATGATCGATATCGTTAAATATGGAATTAACTTAGGAAGCTGCGTTAACGATTTGAAAATAAATGGTGGTCTTGGATCAATATCAGAGCAGCTAGCTAAATCCAATACGCACATACTTTTAGGTGGAGGACGTCAATACTTCACTGTAACCAGCGAAATGAGCCAGAAAACTTCTCTTCAACAAGCCTTGGAGAGTGGATTTACCGTGATTCATTCATGGGAAGAGAGTAATCAGCTTTATCCCAGCGATCGAGTATTAGGGCTTTTTAGTGAGGAGCACCTTCCAGTTAAATTGAGAGGAGAACAAGATCGTTCTGCTGAATTACCAAAAAAAAGTTTCCTAAATCATATTAATAATTATTTTGGAGAAGTCACTTTACCAGCACCAATGACTTGTGTAAAAAATTCAAATTTTTTAAATACCCCTACTCTGAAAGAAATATCGCAATTGGCTATAAAACAATTAACCTATGACAACCATAAGGGATTTTTCCTAATGATCGAATCAGCATCTATTGACAAGCAATCTCATGAGAGAAAGCCATGTGGCTCTATTGGAGAATTAGCTCAGCTTATTGATGCAGTAGCAGTTGCACTAAACTATGCAGAGGAAAACCCCGATACTTTGATTCTAGTAACATCCGATCATACTCATGCTGCCCAAATAGTGCCCGATAAAAGCCTATTTTCGGAGTACCCGGT
The DNA here is from genome assembly GCA_902519405.1 of uncultured Gammaproteobacteria bacterium. GTDB lineage: Bacteria > Pseudomonadota > Gammaproteobacteria > Pseudomonadales > Halieaceae > CABYJX01. Next base: position 35,678 of record CABYJX010000012.1, on the reverse strand, counting down.
GCCAGTATATACTCCGGGTAGGCTTGCCCGGATCTATACAAAGGAGGGTGGTATTCTGGCCATCAATTATGCGACTAGTAACTTCGAAGCTGAGGAACATACTGGAGCAAATGTGCCAGTTTTTGGAAATAAGGTCGCCGTTTCGGAAGACCTCCCCACATATATGCAACAATCAGATATCTTTAAATTCATGGCTCGCTATTTAGAACTCAATTGAGTCATCGCCTACCTCAATTAGAAAGTTGAAATTAATTTTTTCAGAGTAAGTTTCTCATGACATCAAATACAGAAATTGAATTGGTCGCTAAGTTTAATAAACATAAACCTGATTTTATAAAGCTCTTAGGAGGCAGCGTAGGAAGTGTTTCCTTAACTCCTCCTAGCTGCAGCTATGAATTTTTTATTGGTAAGGAATATTGCCACTCCATAGACATAGTGCAAGGAGGCTTTATCGCCGCCATGCTAGACGCAGCCATGAGTCATGCCGCATATGCAATATCAGAGCAAATTTTAGGAGTCTCTACCATGGAAATGAGTACTCGCTATATGGCACCTACCCATGCTGGGAAGATTTTAGCTCAGGGTCAAGTGATAAGTGAGACTTATAGGACTGCATTTTTAGAGGGGAGGCTTCATGATATTTCAGGAAACCTCACCGCTACCGGCCATTCCACGGTAAAACTAACTCGAAAAAAGAAATAAGCTATTGTTAGGCTGTCTTCAATGAGGCCCTATTGGCGAAATTCCCTTATCTAGTACTCTGATACGCAAAGCTCGGTACCAGACTTTGTCCCAGTGATCTTGCAATCCGATCGAGCCAGATAACAGAGAACCATAACGCGGTCTCTTGGAAAATTTACTTTTGTGATATAAGCTGTTCCAATGATCACTTCCCTGATCAAAGCTAGCTGTTCTCTTTCCATTTAACCAGAATTCTATGTGCTCTTCATGAGCAATGATGTAAACACTATTCCAAAATCCCACGGGCTTGGATGTATCGTGATCTGGCGCTATCATGTCATAATAAGCCCCTGCTCTATGCTTTGGATCATGGCGATCCCAATGACCAGAATTATCCAAAACTTGCATTTCATGAGCTGTCTGAGATATTGACTTCCCTCCTTCATCTCCGCGAATAAAAATCCCGCTATTACCTCCGTCGGAAATTTTCCAGTCTAATCGTAGCTCGAAATCTTTGTATTCCTTTTTGGTAATCAAGTCTCCACCCCAACTGAGCCGGGTCAGGCAGCCAGACTCTATACCCCAACCTGAATTTGTCTCCGATTCACCAAAACTGCGCCAATGGCGAAGTGACAAACCATCGAACAAAAGTTCCCAGCCCTCATTATATTCATTAGCGGTAAGCTCGTTAACGCATTCCTCGGGTCTCACACCCACATCACTCGCGCAGCCCTTCATAAGTAGTGAAATTGAAATAGCTGCACTGCCAAATATTTTAAATAGGGGTGTCTTGTTTTTCACAAGCCAACATTATTTTTCTGTAGAGCTCTCTCTGCTCGATAACTTGATCTGACAAGAGGCCCTGACACAACTTCCCTGAAGCCTTTGTCAAGGCCCCACTCTCTATATTGGAGAAACTCTTTGGGCGAGACGTATCTCTCAATAGGATAATGGTATTTGGTAGGTTGCAGGTACTGTCCTAAGGTGAGGATATCTACCTGGGCATCGTAAATATCCCGCATAGCAGTATAAATCTCCTCATCGGACTCTCCAAGTCCTAACATCAGACTTGTCTTAGTTAGCACCGCGGGATTTCTCTCCTTAGCAAGTCTCAAAACATTGAGAGTTTGGTCGTAGCCTGCTCTAGGATCTCTCACAGGATGAGTCAATCTTTCAACTGTCTCGAGATTCTGTGCAAATACATCAATTCCAGAGTCAACAACTGAGTAGACATCCTTCGCTACAGCCTTGAAATCAGGAGTAAGGGCCTCTATCGATGTATCTGGATTAACTCGCTTAACCTCTGCCACACATGCCGCATAGTGTGACGCACCTCCATCATCTAGATCATCTCTGTTTACGGAGGTTAAAACAACATACTTTAGCTTCATAAGCTGAACAGCCCTAGCAGCATTCTGAGGTTCACTACTATCAAGCCAACCGCTAGGATTTCCTGTATTTACAGCGCAAAACTTGCATGCTCTCGTACATATCTCACCCATGAGCATCAAAGTGGCTGTACCTGCGCTCCAGCATTCTCCCACATTAGGACATTTTGCCTCTTCACACACGGTAACTAAACTATTGGTTCTAACGGCTTGTCTTACTATCGAAAAGTTTTCGCTCGTTGATGCGTTTACACGCAACCAAGCCGGCCTGGTCAGATTACTTTCTTGGATAACCCCTGCCTTTATACCATCCTTAATGGCATGAAATCCTTTCTCAGTCACCATTTTCTGACCGCTGAGGACATTCACAGCGGGAATAAGGTTGGATACTGAATCAGTATTTTGAGCCATATGGCTATTACTCCACATCTATCTTTGATTTATAGAGACTTATACGCGTTAAGTGGCGGACCGGACGGGACTCGAACCCGCGACCTCCGGCGTGACAGGCCGGCATTCTAACCAACTGAACTACCGGTCCACGGCAGCAACTCACTATAGAGTTGGTGGGTGATGACGGGATCGAACCGCCGACCCTCTGCTTGTAAGGCAGATGCTCTCCCAGCTGAGCTAATCACCCAAAAAATGAGTGCGGGCATTATAAATCGCCAACTCCAACTGTCAATGACGAACCAAAAACCTAATACGACGGCACTCTAGCAGAACCAAAGAGTTAAGCCATTTACTTATTGTTCATAGGAGAGTATACACAGTTGTTAACGATATAGAACATGAAAAAAATCGGTACTTTCGTCCAAATTCTTTCGAAATTTACGCGGTAAAGATAGACACTTATTGCTAGCTGTGCTAGCGACACTGTCTTGGTTATTCACAAGCACATTTCTAAAATTATAATTCGGTGCCTTAGCAGCAACTATCACTAAAGCAGGTAATGAAAGTTATATAAAATTATGATTTATATCGTTTTTTTTATATTGTACAATTTTTAACCATATTTCCCTTAATCAAAGAGAATCTATGTCACGGGAGATATAAAACAAATTATCCACGGATTTATCCACAGAATCTGTGGAAAAAAAATTTAGTCACTTTACACCTTTCCCTCTTCTCCAGAATAGATCCCTAAGTGATTCTCAGAAATTACTGTTCCCTCTCTGCAAAGATGATGGCCTCTACCGCTCTACCAAGCATGATGACGTAGCCTTGTCGTCTGTCATCACCATCCAGACTGTAATCAAACCGGTATTGTCTCCATATCTTCCACGTTCCATTTAAATCTCGGCTTAACGAAAGTTTATTTAGATGCACACTCTGATCTAGGAGCTGAAAACTACCTTTCTTAGCTTCAAAAACGACTCCAGCGATAGCAAATTCGCGAACTCTGGTCGAATTCAGAAAATATAGCGCAAACGCACAAAACAAAGCTACACCAAACACTCCTTCCAAAGTAAGGGACATTTAAAGATCCTTTACGATTTGGACAAGCGCTTAACGACGCTTTGAAAGGTTAAAATAGATCGGTCTTCGAGAACTAACTTACCTGTTAAAAAGCACATGGAACGGGTTCTTCTGACCACCTCTGTCTCTGCTTCTACCCAATCATCAAGCCGAGCTGAGGCAATGAATTGGCAATTGAAACTGACCGTAGCACAATTCTCTTTAACACCTTGAAGAGCAACCATTGTCGCGGAATAGTCTGCAAAACTCATGAGAACTCCTCCGTGAGCAGTACCGAGACCATTACAATTTTTTCGCTTCACCCGGAAGCCACACTCTAGACCCAACTCACTTTTACGATAATAAAAAGGTCCGATCTCATCCTCCGCTGGGCTAACTCCCTTGAGCTGTAAGAATCCGGTTGGAGGTGATTTCAATTCTTCCATAGTAGACCTTTACCATGTCATATATCTATTACATCTACCACGTTTCTAAAACTACTGTTTAGTCTATACGAAATCTGAATTTTCGGATAAAAATTTTATAACTATAGCGTTAAATTGATCAGACTGATCATAATGTACCCAGTGCCCAGCACCTAAGACATTCGAGATTTTTGAATTTGGAAATAACTTACTTATTGAAAATTCATTTTCTCTAGAAATAAAGTTTGATCTCTCTCCGCGAACAAATAAAGTCGGACGATGATATTGAGCACCTCCGCTTTCAGGCGCTAGGCATAACAAAGGATAATCGCGCTTCAATCCTTCGTAGTTAAGAATCCACTTATAAATACCTTCTTCATTCTTCCTTAGACTCATAGATAGAAATTGAATTATTTCAAGCTCATCAAGGTGCTTTCCTAAAATTATTTGTGCATTTTTACGAGAAGTACAACTAGCCTCTAATAGTTTTTCCATGGCGTGAAAAATATGTTGCTGCGTATTCGCATAGGTTACTGGAGCTATATCGACAATAAGCATAGAGTCAAATCTTAACGACTCACTTAGTGCCATTTTCATCGCAATCTTTCCGCCTAGAGAATGCCCAACTAAATGACAATTATTGAGGCCATATTCATCTAGCCACTCGATAAGGGTTTCTGCATAGATACTAATATCTCTTTCAGATAACCAAGAGGATTTACCATGGTCAGGTAGATCCACGTTGTAGACAGAAAAATAGGGCGACAGTGCTCTTGAAACGGATTTTAAATTAGACCCCATTCCAAATAATCCGTGCAGTAATAAGACGTTTGGTCCATTACCAGCCTTACTAAAACTTACCATCTTATCTTTCCAAATAGGCGAGGGAATTTGCTATCATAGCAACGAAAGAGAACGGATAGTGAATAACATGATATTGTTAAAAAAACCTCTCAGAGTGTTAAGCTTTATCGCGATTGCAGTATTTATATCGGCTTGCGGTACCACCGCCCAATATAATCCTACTACTTATCCTTATGAGTTAAATGAGGAGCTGCTACAGCAGGCTAATATTAAAACTGTAATTATTCCCCATGTAAATCTTGGACCACCCTCTAGAAAATATCTAGAGAATGTCTCTCCTAGGATCGACGGGCAGGTTGCTCGCTATTTAAAAGATAACGGATTTAAGGTACTACCTCAGAGATTATTTAAGAAGCACTATAGTAATGGTATCAGAGCATTTGGAAATCCTATTGATAGAACTACAGGACGAGTCAATAAGAAAACTTTTAGCAGAATAATGCACAGCGTAAAAAATCAACTTGGCGAAGAGTCTGCACTTGATGCTTTTATATTCACTGACCTGATCGAAAGGGAAGTATCTTTCAGTGGAGGAATGAAACACCTAGCAAGATGGGATGGGGTTACCAGAAAGCCATCATTGCAGGGGCCGGGAAGTGGTGTCAGTAGTGGTTTTGACTGGGCAATGTTAGCATCGGTCGCTTCTCTCCAAGTCACAATTTATAACATGGACCTGCAGCCGCTCTTTATTAATCAAGGCGGTTTAGATGCGACAGATGCAATAGACACTAGATCCTCATCCGGACGTTTCGTAAGAAGAAAAAATATTTTGGAGAATGAAAATCACATTTCCGAGGGAATAATGTTAGCGCTTCACCCGTTGATTATGATGGATAATTGGCCAGGAGATCCTTAAAGCATGACCTGATCAGTAGATGAGGTCGACTCCTCTTTGAATACACCACATTGCGGAAAACCCCCCCAAAATATAGACGGGAACTGTTCTGACTAAGATTCTGTCGGACAGTATAGATCTAAAAATAAACCACAAGAAATATACAGCAACAATAAATACTAGCTGTCCTATCTCTATTCCTAAGTTAAAAAACAAGAGAGCCAGAGGTACTTGATTCTGTGGTAATCCAGTTTCCGCCAGAGCACCCGCAAATCCCATACCATGCAGCAACCCAAAGCCTCCAGCTAACCACCAAGGATTTTTCCAAAGAAATCCCGGATCTTCCTTTCGAGCAAGCTCAAGCGCTAAAAGTAAAATACTTGCCGCTATTATAAATTCGGCTAAATCAGATGGAAAAGCGATAATATTTAGCGTCACTAGTGCAAGCGTTATACTGTGACCAAACGTAAAAGCTGTAATCGTCCAGAAAAGGCGACTCCCTCCACCCACCAACAGCAGAAGACCAAATACGAATAGTAGATGATCAATGCCTTCCAAAATATGTTGGGCACCAAGCAAAGGGTAGCTAATCATTATCTCTGTCATATCAGGCTCGCGCGGCACCACGAACCAAGGCGAATCCGAGTCTAAAACTGCTTGGTACTCCCGATTATCTAACAGAGAAATAATTAAAATTGCTGAAGCTTGATTGGTCCCTAAACCATCCACCGATAGACGTTCACCAACAATTCCATCAACATCAAATTTGCAATTAATCTGCCACTGAGACACGACACCAGTACCCTCCAGCTGTGATGGGCTCTCTGAGGTAATTCCACAAGTTTTTGGCCAGATTGGTCGGAGAGGAGTACTACTCATGCTCTGTGCAGGTGTTTTCCAGACAATATTAAAATCATTGATTCCGACTTGCGATACCTTAAGAATAGAAGGTGCGAATCTATGTGCATAAAGAGGCATAGCAAATAGAAGACAAAACACTAATAGAATTCTAACTAATTGAGACCTCATAATCTGAACTCATATCTCATTCGGAGCTGATCAAGCTCTGCAGCTAATGCAACCTTATAAGCTGCTCTATCCAATTCTCTAATTAATTCTTTCCTAACTTCAGCTAACGTTGCATCCCTCTCCAATTCAATGTCTTCAATCCAAACAAGGTGCTGTCCATATGTTGACCCAATCGGTCCAAACCAATTCTCTACCGAAAGCTCTAAACTCTCTAAATTATTTGTAAATTCGAACCCAAAACGCCGAGATAGTTGTTCTCCTGACTGCTGCACAAATTTATAGCCTGGTAGGAAAGGAGAACTAAATTTTCGCGCTTCTTCTGGAGTCAAATTGTCTTTTCTAATAGCCTGCATGGCTGAACGGACTGTTGTATTTTTTCTTTCGGGAAAATATAGATGCTGCAGTGTATATCTGTTAGGCCGACGAAATTCTCGCTTTCGATTTTCAAAAGCCTGATTGATTTCTTCTTCACTGGGCGAATCGGGTGGATTCCTAGAGATCAGGATCTGTTCTACGACCTGAATCATTCTTCGCTTGATCACTTCATCACCAAGATGGATCCTCATATCGATTGCTTCTTTGTAAACTTCTTCATTCGTACGCTCTTTCGACAATTTCAGAAAGGACATGTTTCTCAGCAGTCTTTGGAATACGACAGGATCGTAGAGATGTAGGTCTCTAGATAGCGCAAAATGAAACATCATATCGCGATCAAGTTCCGATTTAATCATTGATTTTAGTTGAGATGCGCTTGGAACGGTGCGGGTCATATCCATCCACTGACGTCTTAGTACACTAATTCGCTCGTTAGATAGTGGGCCAATCACTGGGAGAGGATCGGGGAAGAGCCGTCCTGAGATATCATTTAGAGCAATTCCTAGCAATAAAAAATGTAGCCAAGGTTTTGAAAAGAATCTAGGTAGCTTTGCGAGGAATGTCATGAATGGCAAGATCCTAAAATCTTAATCTTCGTACTCTGCAGCCTTACTCTCCGCCTGCGCAGTAATGCCTGCCATCAAGTCTTTCTGACTCATCATTCCTGCATTCCAAGTAGCAATATAATTCAACCCGTCTTGGACAGAGTGATCTCGCGTGTAAAGAAGCATTTCCTTTGTACCACGAATTGAGATAGGTGACTTGGTGGCAATTTCTTCCGCGATATCTTGAACTGCTGAGAGCAAAGAAGATTGGTCATCGAAAACAGCATTCACAAAACCAACTTCTCTCGCTTCCTCGCCACTCATCTTTCGTCCTGTATAGGCTAATTCTCTTGCCACTCCGTCTGGTATCAACTTTGGAAGCCTCTGAAGCGTACCTACGTCAGCGGTCATACCTATGTCAATCTCCTTGATCGAGAAATACGTATCTTTACATGCATAGCGCATATCACAGCACGAAATCATGTCAACACCCCCACCAATACATGCTCGCTGCACGGCTGCGAGAACCGGCTTTCGGCAGGCTTCTATCGACGTCAAATTACGTTGGAGTTCCAATATACGTTGTCTAAGCGCTTCAGCCAGACGAGCAGGATCGGAGGATCCATGATGTAAATTTTGAAACATATCTAGATCTAAACCAGCGCAGAAGTTTTTACCCGCGCCCGTGAGCACTACAGCGCGCACAGAGAGCTCAGAATCTAACCAATTAAAGCAATTCTGAATGTCTACCCACATCGGAAGGTTTATGGCATTAGCCTTATCAGGGCGATTCAAAATGACCGTAGCAACCTGACCTTCGAGTTCTATCTCAAGAGTTTCAAAACTAGGTATCATTTGCAAGTTCCCTTACCTTCTTGAAGATTTTACCAACAATTTAAGCAGCCTTCCGGCAATTTTTTATCTAGCCCTTTTGGCTCACCCGTTCGGGTCCCAATATACAGAAATCCAACAACTTCCTCATTTTCCTTCATATCTAATGCTTTAGCTATGAAAGGATCTCTCGATGCATCTCCTGTTCTCCAAATTCCTGCATAGCCTAATGCCTCCGCGGCAAGAAGCATCGCATATGCCGAACATCCAGCAGAGAGACGCTGCTCCTCTGCCGGGACTTTAGGGTGCTCAGTAATTTTGCTCACTACTACCACGATCATGGGGGCTCTAAATGGAGATTTTCTAGCTCGCTCTCGTTGAGATTCACTTGCCTCGGGATTTCGGTTAATCAAAGCTTGCTCAAATACGTCACCGAGCGCCCCAAGCCGATGATTTTCAATACTTATAAACCTCACAGGTCTTAATCCAGCATGATCTGGTACTCGAAACGCAGATTTCAGCATAACATTCAATGCATTCGCGTCTGGCGCCGGTTCGGTGAGTCTCGGTGCGGAATTTCTTTCAAGCAAAAAATCTATGTGTGCATTCATTCTTTGAAACCTTAAACCTTTTGGAGCATTTTATGTTCATAAATGGAAGCATAACAAGCTTCCTTTACTGCATTATTTTGTAAACCTTCATCTGCTTGCCGTTAAAAAGGGGATTCACCTACAAATATATTAATGAACCCTCTATCCCCTGGGGTATTAGTGACATTTTCGCACCAAGTGCAGAGTTGATCTGCCGAACTAGGGATCAATTCGTGATTGATATGATCTACTATCGATAAACGTGCTCTAAGTTTTCGAAGCAGGTTAATCAGATCCTCTCCCGAGCTCCCTGCAACACTGAGAGAATAGGGAGTCACCTCAATCAACATTCTCGGAGGTGCAGGTAGTCCTAATAGAGTGGGCATCAAGCCATCAAGGACTTCATACTCACTCCCCTGAGTGTCAATTTTAATAAAATTTATACCACGCAGATCGTCCAACAGTAATCCAGCTCCATGTCGTAAGGTAACTGAAATAGAATTTCTATCTCCATCGTCTGGATGCAACTGGTGATCGCCAAAATTGTCAGTACTCAAATAGAGTTTGCCCTCTGAATCTCTATTCGATAACGCTATACGCATCGCCTTTACTCGATTACTTAATTTATTATATGACAAACTTTTTAACATCAACCTAAAGTTGATTGGTTCTGGTTCAAAAGAATAGACAAAGCCTTGTTCTCCTATAATTTTTGCAGCGAGAATAGTGAAATATCCAATATTAGCCCCTATATCTAAAAAAGAATGGCCGTTCTTCAAACTGGATACTAATATTTTAGTTTCGAATGGTTCCCAATACTTGTCTTTAAATATACGCTCTGAAACAATACGATCTTCATACCCGTGAACTATCATAGAAAGATCTCTAATATTCGATACGTTGAGCTGGACAAGCCTTTCTTTTGCGCACATAAAAACTAAAATAACTCCAATAGGAATATGACTTTCTCTGGGTTTACGCTATCTATACCTCTTCACGTAAACTGTTGAAATGGAAACTAGGAAATAGTCAAACATGGGTAACCTTAGTGACCAGAACTCACGATCGACGCCCATCGCAAATCACTTCCGTTACTATCTCAGTATCCATATATTCTCTAAGTCGGTAAATTAGTCCTTCACGAAACTCAAACAAAAAATGATACTTGTTATGGTATCGTTTTCCCGAGACATGTATACCGTGAGACACCGCCTCTACGGCGACTTTATTACCCTCACATATCATATCGTCAATAGAAAATTCTAATCCATCGGGAAACAAATCTAGTACCGCAGTCGCTGTAGATTTAATTTCGTTGCGGCCAGAAAATCCAGAAATCAACGTATTTCCCGAAGTCCAACAACCTCCCGAAGGGTGATAGGATTCGTATATGCCTTCAATATCTGACTGATTAAGTGCCAAAAAGAAATCAGTCACTTTTTCTTTAAGATTTTTGATCGTCACCGCCAAACTCATAAATTAATATTAAATCCTGCAGATAACAAAGCCGCTTTCCCATCTACCCACTTGCGGTGCTCATAGGTGGGCAAACACACCTGCGTATTAGTCAAGAACTAAATCTGGATAAGGTGGATCTATATCAATTTTAATGGTTTTACCCGATAAATTGATTTCGTTAGAGCTCAGCTCTATATCTTTATCAGTCATAACATCATGATCAAAGCAATATGTTACTTTTTCCTTTCCAGCAATCGATCTGGCATCCCACTCTTGGACGCGGTCACGAACGACTTGATTGTTTTTTTCCCATACTTTCCAATCTTTATTTTTATAACGATGCTCAAGCATTTTTCTAGTCGACAAGGGGCTTAGGAGCGCTGCGGACGCATTATTACCTCCAAAGCCCTTGGAATTTATAATCGCATAATACTGGGAGTCTAAGTCAAGCTCTTTGTCCTCAATGGAAAAATCTAGATGGTCAGAAATGACATCATCGGCTAAATGATCGATCGTCTTTATTCCAGGTAGAATACCGTAATCCCAAACACCTAAAGTAGCATTAATTTGATCACCACTAGCTGCACTTAAAGAATGTCCCAAATAACTCTTTAACGCAGCGACTGGCCATTCAGAAATTCCAAATTGCCCGGCGACTCTACTGAGAATTTTAGACTCTGTCGTCCGGTTTTGAGGAGTGCCTGTGCCATGCGCCTGTACAAATCCACCGGCGCGAAGCTTATCTATTCCGCATGTTGCTCTTACGGAGGCCAAAGCCTTCGCCATAGTTATATAGTTTCCCACACCAGGACCTGAGATAGATTTCTTAAAACCATCTGCATTTACAAAAACGTCTGCTGCCGCACCATACATTGTTGCTCCAAGCTCCATTGCCAGCGCATCATCAAATAAAATGAGCATCTGAGACGATTCGGATATAGTGAAGCCGCAATTTTGCGAAAATGGCCGGCATGCTCTTCTATAATTAGGCTGTTGATCTTCACTGATTCCATCTAATTGTCTCAAGCCCTTATCAGTTGCCAGCGCTCCCATTGCTCCATATCCCTCCATCACTTCAGGAGTTATCGGCGCTTCAGCGGCACCTACTAGCACAACTCTTGCTCGCCCGCTACGAATGTCATGAATACCGTTACGAAGATTGTAAAGAAAGGATGCACATGCCCCCAGACTAGCACCCGTTGATCCAACACTGCCAAGCACATAGGCATTGATAAAATCCGATGGCATCTCTGCCAAACCTAAGGCACAAAACTTTGAACTTACTCTTTGACCGACGTATCGAGATTTTATCATTCCACCAGTGCCAGCTGAATCTAACTGCCCCATAGCGCTTCCGGCGTATACGGCAATTTGATCTGAGGGTACTCGATCAAGGATACTGTCCCAGCTAATCCCAAGCGAACCTAGGGCATCTGAGGCTGCATAAATTGTCATTTGAAGACCCCGAGGATGGTTTCTTGAGGGATAAAGATCTCCTGGCTCAAATCCCGTTGGTAACTGGCCGGCCGCCTTCACCTCGAAGTCTCGAACGGTCGGGAGCAAAAAATCTTGTTGCCCCACTATTTGCACATTGACGTGAGTTACAGAGCTAGGGGTCAAAGACCAATCTCTTGGTATTTGATCTGGTAAATTCTGTCTTTTCACATCGAAGTTTACTGGGTGCCCATTACTCTGAGTGGGAAATCTTCTGTTCCATTCGACCCGGTCTGGATCAAAGTGCTGAACTTCTATTCGTCGCACTAAAGTATGATTCAGAATGTATTTTTCTCGTGTTGAAGAATCTTCGATATTCATCAACTGTGCTACAGAATCAAGAGTACGCCGTTGATGTTTTTCGGATAGAGCATCAAAAACTAATCTAGAGTATGCGTGATGACACGACGAACGACCCGCGGTATTTATACCTCCAAAACCAACAATCACGGGTAACTTAGATTGACTCATACCAAACTTCAATAGGCTAGTATCATAATTTAGAGTCTAGATTGCTTAAGACTTTCTTTACACTCCAATTGGCAGTTTATTGTGGTACTTTGGCGACTTTACTGCGCATGGATCACCTTTTCGCACTAAAAATAATCCAATAAGGTCTGTTTCAATCTATTCGGTCTCATGCCGAATCAAGATGACTAAATAGGCTCCCTAGTGCAGAAGGGCATTTACCTCATATGCCTTTTTAGATTAGGGAGCACTGTATACCTTTTGAATACTCAATTTTGTATTGAAATATTGAGTAACTTATTGAGGATATATTTACTGTGTGGCTAAATGAACTGCTTCGTATCTTTAAACATAATTGAGGGATGCGAATAAAAATCGAGCTTAAGAGAATCAGAGAAAGGACTTCATAAATGCAAAAACCAAAGGTGGCTATATTAGGATGTGCCCGAACTCCTACAGGCTGTTTGCAAGGCGATCTCGCTGAAGTGAGTGCTACTGAATTGGGCGCTTTTGCAATAAAAGGCGCGTTATCAAAAAGCACCATCAAAGCGGAAGATATTGATGAAGTCTTCATGGGTTGCGTGCTGTCAGCAGGATTAAAGCAAAGTCCAGCCAGACAAGCAGCCATAGGAAGTGGAATCCCTGTTGCAGCTGGCGCAGCTACAATCAATAAAGTTTGTGGTAGTGGAATGCAATCTGCAATATTTGCGAATGACAGTATAATCTCCGGAACTAATAAATTAGTGGTTGCCGGAGGAATGGAGAGTATGACTAATGCTCCTCACTTAGTAGCCGGTGCTCGTGGTGGCCTCCGAACAGGACATAAAGTATTAAAGGACCATATGTTTTTAGATGGTCTTGAGGATGCATATACGGGAAGAGCGATGGGAAGTTTTGCGCAGGAAACAGCAGATAAATATGAAGTGACGCGAGATGAAATGGATGATTTTGCTATTAGTTCACTTGAGCGAGCCTTGTCTGCTGAGAGGAGTGGCGCACAAAAAGACGAGATTGTTCCGGTAAAGATTGAAGGTCGAAAAGGTAATCATGAAGTTGTGAGGGACGAGCAGCCTCATCGAGCTGTAAAGGAAAAAATTCCTAATTTAATGCCAGCCTTTGCTAAGGATGGGACTGTTACCGCTGCTAATACGAGCTCAATATCAGATGGTGCCAGTGCTATGGTGCTAGCTGATCTAAAGTATGCTGAGGAGAATAATATCAACCCAGGCGCTTATTTGATCGGACATGCTAGACATAGCCTAAAACCCAACGACTTTACGCTGGCACCCATAGGTGCTGTTAAAAAACTTTGCAGGAAAGTGGGATGGGATATTAAGGACGTAGATCTCTTTGAAATTAATGAAGCTTTTGCCATGGTAACGATTCTCGCGATGAAAGAATTAAATATTGATCATTCAAAAGTGAATGTATATGGGGGCGCCTGCGCGCAAGGTCATCCAATCGGCTCAACTGGATCCAGAATCATTGTTACGCTGGTAAATGCTCTGCATCGACTCGGCAAGAGCAGAGGCATAGCCGCCTTATGTATTGGCGGGGGTGAGGCTACAGCCGTCGCCGTTGAAATATCTTGCTCTGTTTAATTAGTAAACGAGATAATTTGACATGGCCTTAAGCAGCATTCCAGATTTACTAGATGAATTGCGGTCCAATCGAATGATTATCTTAATGGATGATGAAGACCGTGAGAACGAGGGTGATTTGTTAATAGCTGCAGAAGCGGTAACACCCGAAGTTATTAATTTTTTTTCTAATGAAGCATGTGGCCTAATTTGTATGCCTATTACTGAGGAACGCTCTAGACAATTGAAGTTGCCAATGATGGCTAGCAACAATCGATCGCAACATGAAACTAATTTTACGGTCTCGATTGACGCCACAGAGCAAGTGGGTCCAGGTATAAGTGCAATTCAACGAGCTCATACGGTCGCTCAAGCTATAAAAAGTAACGCTAAACCCAGCGATATAGAACAACCGGGACATATCTTTCCATTAGTAGCAAAGCCAGGGGGTGTACTAAGGAGAGCTGGTCATACTGAAGCGGGAGTGGACCTGGCAAAAATGGCTGGTTTTGAGCCAGCAGCACTCATAGTAGAGATCATGAACGAAGATGGATCGATGGCGAGACGCCCGCAACTAGAAATCTTTGCAAATCAGCACCAGCTCAAGATGGGAACTATTGCTGATCTTATAGAATATCGTACTTTGCATGAGCAATCTATTGAATTATTGATGACCAAAAACATAGAGACTGATTTTGGTGGCTTTTTACTTCACGTATTCCATGATCTCATAGATACAAGTCTTCATTATGTCCTGGTCCGAGGTGAGATCGACAAAAATGCTGAGCCACTTGTCAGAGTCCAAACCATAGATCCATTACGAGATATCATCGGCACCTTGATCGACAACGAGTCGTCTGGCTGGTCTTATAGAAAGTCGATGGAGCATATCGCTAAAAATGGGTGTGGTGCTGTCGTCTTGATTGGACAACCCTACGATATAAAAAGTGAACTTGCTACAGTTGAAAACTTCCCAGAGGCCGGTCTGTTAACATCCGATGCGCAAAATTATCGGGTTATAGGAACAGGAGCACAAATATTACGAAGTTTGGGAATAACTAAAATGCGACTCTTGTCAGAACCTAAACGCTTCAATGCATTGTCTGGTTTTAATCTTGAGATAACCGGGTTCGACTCATTAAGTTAGACCTTTAACCTCTGTTGAAATCTGGATCACGTTTTTCAAATAGTGCCGAAATGGCTTCTATATTGTCAGGAGAGCCGGCCAATCGTGCCATAGCATCCCGCTCTAGTTGAAAGGCTAGATCTAGATGCGGTTTATGATGTGCCCTTAGACACTCTTTTATCTCGCAAAGTACCGAAGCGGGCCACCTACAAATCTCTAATGCCTTAGCGTCAGCTTTTGCTAGCAACTCATCATCAGCAAAGGCACCTGCTGCTAAGCCATAACTTACTGCCAAGTCTGAATCGATCCACTGCGCTGTAAAAAACAATTCGGCCGCTCGCTGGGCGCCTATGTTGGCTTGCAGCATATAGCTGCTGCCCCATTCTGGAGCGAGTGCAAGACTTGCAAAGGGTAATCTCATTCTGAGACTTTTACTCACGTACACAATATCCGCATGAAAAAGAATCGTTGCTCCACCTCCAACTGCCACTCCCTTCACAGCTGCAATTAGTGGTTTATTAAAGTCAGCTACCGCGCGAGCAGCAGACTCAAAAGGGTGTTGAGCGTCAGAAGAAGCCCGGTCGAATGAAGCAAGATCTACTCCTGCAGAAAAGTTTTCACCCACTCCAGTTAGAAGCACGCATCTAACTTTGTCATCCTCGCGAGACTCTAAAAATATTTCCTTTAGAGCAATCCACATCGCATTATCAATCGCATTCTTCTTCTCTGGTCGATTAAAGGCCACACGTAAAATTGCACCATCTCGCTCAATTTTTAATGAATTAGTCATAAGTAAGACACACTGATTTGATCTGAATAGTTTTAATGCATTCCCGTGGAGTTTATTTCCCTCGAAAGATGGGATTCCGTTTTTCCTTGAAAGCTCGCATACCTTCTTTAGCATCTTCTGATGCGAACACTGGTCCAGCGAGTTTATCTGAAACCTCCATAGCCTCCTCCTCGTTCAAGTCTTCTTGCAGGCTTCGAAGTGCCCGAACCACAGCGTTAACCGCCATCGGACCACAGCTACAAATCTTTTCTGCAAACTCTCTAGCTGCAACTAGGGTTGTTCCATCGGGCACCACACGATTAATTAGACCGAATTGTAGCGCTTGATGAGCAGATATGTGATCACCGCAGAGTAACATTTCTGCAGCAAGACAGTATGGAATCTGTCTACGTAATCTTACCGTTGAACCAGACATTGGATAAAGTCCTCGTGCCACCTCTGTAACACCAAAAACAGCATTCTCTGCAGCAATACGAATATCTGTGCCTTGCAGAATTTCGGTGCCTCCTGCTAAAGCATATCCTTCCGCTGCCAATATCAAGGGTTTATTAGGACGATTATCCCTCAGCAGGGCTTGCCAGTGAATATTTGGAACCTCTTTCATTATAGATAGAAACTCATCTGAGGATCTTTGATCACCATCGGCGCCTGCTTTCAAATCCATACCCGCACAAAAGGTATCTCCGTTAGCAGTAAGAATTGCGCAGAGCAATTCTTCATCCTGATCTAACATTCTCCAAGCCTTATACATTCCAAGCAACATCTCCGGCGTGAATGCATTTTTTGCTTCGGGTCGATTCAAGGTAATTATGAGGAGTGCATCATCTTTTTGTACAATACAATTTTTGGTGCTTATTGATAGTTCTTTCAAGATTCTAAACCTCGTTAAGAGATTACAAACTCGTTCGATAACGCTAGCTGCAGTGCCTTAGGGTAGTCCGGCTTTCCACTAGGCGTTCTGGGAACATCTTCGACTAAGTGCAATTGACGTGGCACCTTATAGCCCGCAATATGCGCTCTCACATGCAGTTGTAATGAGTTAAGGTCCAGCGATCTCCCGGGCTTCGGCGCTACTACGGCCGTCACCAAATTCCCATAGCGATCATCAGGAATTCCAACAACAAGACAATCATAGATATCTGGATTGATTTTGAGTGCTTGTTCCACCTCTTCAGGAAAAATCTTCTCGCCTCCACTATTAATGCAATTGGAGCCACGACCAAAAACCGTTATAGTTCCATCGTCCTCTAGCCGAGCTTCATCACCAAGCAGTAGCCAGTTTTTTCCCTCTATATCAAGGATTGTTTTAGCAGTCTTCTCTTTATCATTGTAATAACCTATCGGAATATGGCCGCTTCGAGAAAATATGCCTTCTTCGCCTGGACTGGCATGCTTCGCCAATCCAGAATCATCGTAGTTAATCACTGACATAAATTCACTCTGAGCTACGTTCCCTAATCCACTCCCTTTGCGTCCACCTCCGTCAAAACCCATATTCCCACTTTCTGATGAACCAAAGGAGTTGGTAATAAAAACATTTGGGAAATACTCTCTAAACATCTCCTGCTTACTTTCTGAAAAAACCGCCCCACCTGACCCTATCGAAAAAATTGAACTCAGGTCCCACCTATTGGTGCTATTTATTAGTGCTTCTAAAAGCGGAGACGCCATTGCATCGCCGACAATAGTCAAAGCATTAACTTTCTCTTTCTCAACAATACTCCATACCTGCTCACCTAACAGAGAGTGTGAAGGGTTTAATATTAGGGTGTTACCTGCTAGCAATTGTATACAGGCATACCACCAACACGCACCGTGCATGAGCGGCGCTAACGCCATACCCACGATAGCGGCCTCCGTTACGCGGCTAGAAATTTCCTCGGGTAAATCTATCGCACCATCTGGATGGAACCAACCTCCTCCGCCCATAGCCGCAAAGAATAATGCTTTCTGTGGCCACATTACTCCTTTTGGCATTCCGGTTGTACCTCCCGTATACAAAATAAAGAGATCGTCATCAGCTCGCTCAGGGAAACTACGAATATCAGAGCATTCGCTTAGAGCTTTTTCATAGGCGGAGGACTCTATATCCGCTGTATCAGCCAAGGATTCATCTTCGACGTGAATCAATGTTCTCAGCGCAGGAAAATCGGCTTGGATCGCCTTGATATGCGGAAGAAATTCGCGATGAGCGACACAAGCGACTAGGTCGGCGTTATCAAAGATATATGCAAGTTCAGAATCAACGTAGCGATAATTGATATTAATGGGCACCGCTCTAATCTTGAAGCAAGCCAGCATCGCCTCGATATATTCATTACAGTTATATAAATATAGACCAACATGCTGACCCTTTTTTATCCCTCTGCTGATTAAATAATTTGCTAACCGATTTGCTCTGGATTCTAGTTGTGCATAAGTAGCTCTATGCTCACCACAAACGAGTGCCTCTCTTCGTGGGACTACGTCAGATACCATTTCAAAGAGGTCGGCAAGATTAAAATGTTTTGTCATCTGCTACTTCCAAAAGTTCAAATTAGGGCTTCCTCGCACCCACCACCCACATAGAAAAAAATTGTGCTCCGCCACCATATGCATGTCCCAATGCGAGCTGCGCATTTTCCACCTGATGTTGATCTGCGTCTCCTCGGACCTGTCGCGCAGCCTCTGCAAAACGAATCATACCGGAAGCACCAATTGGATTGGAACTTAAAACACCACCGGAACAGTTCCAAGGAATATCCCCTCCTTCATCAAGCGACGTGGCTCCGTCAAGAGTTAGGCGCCAGCCCTCTCCTTGATCGGCAAAGCCTAGATTTTCCAACCACATGGGTTCATACCAGCTAAAGGGGACATATACCTCAGCGCAGTCAAATTGTCGTCTCGGGTTTGAAATTCCAGCCTGAGCGTACACTTCCTTGGCACAGTCCCTACCTGCCCTTGGATTAACCTCATCTCTTCCCGCATAAATCGTCGGCTCCGATCTCATCGCACCCCCAAGAATCCATGCTGGCGGCTTGGGGCTTTCAGACACTAGTTCCTCATTAGCGATGATCATCGCACACGCCCCATCTGACGAAGGACATGCTTCTAGAAATCTGATCGGGTCCCATAACATCATGGAATCTTCAACTTCCTGATGCGAAATATTTGGCAAATTTAAGTGTGATAAAGGGTTACGGGCGCCATGCAGGCGATCTTTTACGGCAACCATTATTCCAATGTCGGAAGGTGCATTGGAGCGCCGAATATACTCTCTAATGATAGGTGCGAAGTAGCCGCCAGCACCTGCATTCAAATGCACTGAAAACGGTTGTGGGCTAGAAAGTGCCCACATGGCATTTGATTCTGACTGTTTTTCAAAGGTGACGGTTAAGACGCGCCTGAAGGTACCGCTTTGCACATGCGAGGCCGCCACTAGTGCCGTTGATCCCCCTACCGATCCAGCAGTGTGAACTCGAAGCATGGGTTTTCCATTAGCTCCAAGGGCATCGGTCAGATAAATTTCCGGCATTACAACACCCTCGAACATATCAGGCGCCTTACCTATTACCACTGCATCAATGTCTTTAAAACCAAGGTCTGCATCTTCAAGGGCATTTCCTGCTGCTTCTCTAACTAAACCTGCAATAGAGACATCCCCGCGTCTACTAGCATATTTTGTTTGGCCTATTCCAACGACTGCAGCGAGCTCTCCCATTACCCTCTCTCCAGTATCGCCAAAAGATTATGTTGTAAACAAGGCCCAGATGTAGCATGCGCTAAACCCCGGCTCGCTTTACCATCAACTATCCGATCAAAGACTTCGCCAACGCGGGATAAACCTGATGCCATCATCAAATTACCAGCTAAAACACCACCGCTAGGATTTATATCTGTCTCTGGACGCAGTTCAAGTGACTTTTCCAGTATGAGCTGCTGGTGACTAAATGGCGCGTACAATTCGGCAATATCAAGACTATCACTATGAATTGACAGAGCCTCTGCTACCAATCGAGTAGAATGTGAGGTCGTTAGATCACGCATGCCCAAGTTATGAGTTTCAATACGGTGATCAATTCCGACTAGTCGAGCGAAGGGTACGTTCCACTCTTCGGCCTTTGATTTCGTACAAATAATCATAGCAGATGCACCATCACTAATGGGGCTGCAGTCAGCCCTTCGAAGAGGAGATACGTACTCAGGCTCTTTTAATAAGTCACTAACAGAAAACTGGCCTGAAAGTTGCGCCTTTTTATTCTCGATCGCGCACCGTCTTGAGGACGCTACAACCGCAGCCATATCGCTGAGTTCTATTATCCCTCTGTCCAGCATAAGTCTTGCCTGCAATGCTGCCAAAGAGATCGAATCAATCCATTGAGGTGCAAGATAATAGGGATCTAACTGCTGCGATAAGACGATTGGAAGCTCTCCGGGTGAGGATTTGCTAAAGCCATACACCAGAGCTGATTCCGCATGACCCATCCTGATTTTTAAAACCGCCTCATACAAGGCCCACGCCGCATCCATCTCCACATGAGATTCTTGAATTGGAGGCACAGCGCCTAAGGCATCCACACCAGATACAAAAGCAAACGCAGCGCCTTGTAAATAATCGCAACTTCCAGAGCAAACAAAATCAACATCCTGCGCATTACTAATACCAACCTGGCGGTATACCGCCTCTAGCTCAGGCATGATCAGTTCAACCTCATTAGCTGCACCCGCCTGAGCTAAGCAAGCAGATTGACTAAAGGCAACAATACAAATATCTATATCCAAGTTATCCTTCTTCGCCGTTAACAGACAAATGTCCAATCAACTCTACTGGAATATCAGGTTCATCAAGCGGCTTAAAATATCGAATGTTATCCATTGCAAAACCCCATTCTTCTTCAGGTTTCCAAACAGCCGTAACTCGCTGTCCAATTCTGACTTCTTCGTTCACGCACTCACTCATTAAATGGATGAAAGAGGTATTTGCTCCATCGGGCACCAAATTTGCCACTATGAAAGGGGGTTCAATGGGATTACCTGGAATTGGTATCGAGACAATAGTAAATGACTGCACTGTCGCTTTGTTGCCTAGCACGACTTCTGTTTCGGTGGCGACGCCACAAGCTGGACAAGATCCTCTGGGTGGAACGTAAACATTATCACACTTTGGACAGCGTTGGCCCGTCAATATCCCTTTCTTTAAATGAGACAAAAATCGAGCCGGCGCAAGTCCTGCCGTGAAGTTATATTTCAAATAGATAGGCGCCTCTATCGAGTCAATAGTTTCCTTATTTGTGTCACCCATTGTTATTTTTCCAAAACAAAATATCGAATATCTGAAATCAATCCAACTGGCTGATCTATCCACGATGCCTTAACGCGGGCACCAGTTACAACTCTGCTTGGTTCGTCTGTAACAACATGATGAATCATAGAGATGTCAGCGCCATCAAGCTTGATCATGACCCAAGCAAAAGGAACAGCGCTAGGATGAGCCGGACGGGGTTCAGCTACCCAGCACCAACTCTCTATCATTCCAGCATCTGAAACCTGTACAAAATCATTTAGAGGTTGAAAAGTCTCTGGATCATATTCCATGGGCGGGACAATGACCCTTCCATCGCTTCCCCGATTACCAAAAATTTTCTTATTTTTTAAACCAGTGAGAAATTTACCTACGACGGGACCGGTGGACCGAGTATAGGTAAATCCGAGTTCATATTCTTTTTGGAGAAATAAATCTTCCACTAAACCTTCAACCCGTAAAAACTGAACTAAAAGGATTGACAATCACCCCTGTTACCTCGAAATTAAATAAACCTAACCCATATTTTCTTATCACTAAACATTATTATCAATAGGCATTATAGGTTTTGAACCAAATCCATTATCAATAGAAATTACTTTCCTTCGAACTTTGGCTTTCGTTTTTCAAAAAATGCGGCAATACCTTCCTTCGCGTCCAAAGTATGCTGAGTCAGCATAAACTGGTCTATATCCATAAAACTAGTCGCATTATTTAGGGCAGTTGCGCTCACGGTTGCAGCCCGCTTGGTCATACGCACGGGGATAGGAGGCATCGTCGCTACCTGATTTGCTATAGTTTTTGATTTACTTAAGGCCTCACCAGACTCTGCAATGTGATCAACCAACCCCCATTCCTTAGCCAAGCCGGCATCTTGAGGCTCTCCAAGGATCAGTAATTCTTTGGTTTTCGCAGGCCCTATTAAATTAATAAGGCGGGGAATGGTCTGCCAACTCATATTCATCCCTAACTTTAATTCGGGCACATATATTTTTGAGTCTGAACCAGCGACACGCCAGTCACATGCCACAGCAAGAGCGACACCTCCACCGATACACCAGCCCTCAATTGCCACTATAGTGACCGGTTCAAGGGCTTCCCAAGCCGCACACATTGAAGGACCAACTTTCGCTAGGATACGTTCTTCTGCGACCGTACCATGACGCGTACTTACTATTTCAGCATCTTTAAGATCCATCCCCCCAGTAAACATGGTGTCCCTTCCACGCAGAATAATGGCACTCAAATCGTTGTCTTGCTGTAGCTCGACTGCCAGAGCAGTTAATTCCCTCATAAGCTGGATATTTAGGCTGTTAACCTGATTCAAGGAGTCAAAAGAAACCACCAGAATTCGATTTTCTCGCTCTAAGGTCAGATATTTCCAATCACTCATTTTAAGCTTCTCTATATATCCTTCGTCATGATACATGCTGGCTTATGTATTTGGATAGTTAGCTTATGTAAGATTTTGCAGAGAAAAAGATCGAGGCTTATACTTGACCTTTAAGTTAAAGTTTTGGGTTGCTCTTGCTTACAAGATTTAACATCGGAATATTTTTCCTCCTCTCTTTTCTTCCGATAAAGACTTTGGCTAGTACAGCCGCCATTGCAGTTCCTGACAAATATGCAGCTCAAGTTGCCACAACCATTCTAAGAGATGGTGGTAATGCTGTGGACGTGGCAGTAGCGGTCGCATTCTCGCTCTCGGTAACATATCCGGAGGCTGGTAACATCGGCGGTGGCGGATTTATGGCAACCTTCATGAATGGGGAAGCTGCGTTTCTCGATTTCAGGGAACAAGCTCCTACTGGAGCTACTCGGAATATGTTTTTGGATGATGACGGTAATTTCGTGCAGAGGCGCTCGCTCGTGGGTGGCCTAGCAAGCGGTGTACCGGGGACTGTGAAAGGGCTCCACACCAGTCATCAGAAATACGGTATCTTGCCATGGAGCAGAATTCTGTCGCCGGCGATCAGACTCGCTCGAGAAGGGTTTATCGTGGAAAAATCGCTGGCACAATTTGTGAAAAGACGAGCCGATATAATCGCGGGAGAGACTAATTTCTCAAAATATTTTGGGCATGCCCAGCCCGGTATATTATTTAAACAACCTGAACTCGCCAATACATTGTCACAGATCGCGGTACGGCCAAACGATTTTTATAAAGGTTCTATTGCAGAAAAAATAGTCTCTCAAATGAACCGAAGTGGCGGCCTTATAACGCTGGAAGATTTGGCGAACTATAGCGCTGTTTGGAGAGAACCTATCAAAATAAAATGGAGGGATATGTTACTAGTGACCGCACCGCCACCTAGCTCTGGGGGAATAGCACTAGTGCAGCTGCTGAAAATGTGGGATTTGGCAAAAAATAAGAATGAATTAGCTCCTTTAAACAGTCCAGAACACATCCACCTAATGGCAGAAATTTCAAAACGCGTTTTTGCAGATAGAGCAGAATTTTTAGGAGATCCAGATTTCGTAGATAATCGAGTAACAGAACTCCTAGACGACAACTACCTCACTAAGAGAGTTGCTTCAATCAGCCGAACTAAAATTTCACCGTCGACGACCACGCAAGCGGGGCTTGAACCGATTGATACTACTCATTTTTCTATAATAGATCATCAGGGAAATGCAGTTTCGGTGACCTATACACTTAATTGGGACTTTGGAAGTGGAGTGGTCGTTGAAGGTGCTGGTTTTCTACTTAACAATGAGATGGATGATTTTGCTGCAAAGCCTGGAGTGCCAAATAAATTTGGTGTTGTGGGTAATGAAAAGAATGCAATAGAACCGAGAAAACGTATGCTTTCTTCAATGACACCTACGATACTGTTAAAGGATGATGAGCCAGCTTTGGTCATCGGAAGTCCAGGTGGATCGACGATTTTTACATCAATATTTCAGGCCATGATTAATATCTATGATTTTGGACTACCACTGCAAGCAGCGATTAATTTCACTCGCTTTCATCATCAACTTCCTGAAACCCATGTTATCCGGCACGATCAGAGACAGGTAAACAAAGATACATTAGCTGAGCTAACTCACTTGGGTTACACACTCAGAAAAAACTCATGGGGGGATCTAGGTGATCTTCAAGCTGCATCTCTCATAGCAGGTAAAGTAAGCGCAGCCGCTGATAATCGAGGTAGAGGTATAGCGAAGATTATCCCTGACAGAAACGATGAAAGCATTTCCTCGATAACAAGATAGCTAACTGTCTTGATCCAATCAAATTATTCTGAAAAGTGAGCCCGTGATATAGTCTGCGTTAATTAGGATAGGAATTTGGTAAGCACAGGAGTAAACAGATGAGCGTATCAAGTATTGGCTACGCTAGGATTGAAAGCACCGATTTGGATGCATGGCAAAACTTCGCGAGTGAAATCCTAGGTTTGATGGTAATACGAAATAACCATTCTCAGGATCTATTAAGGATACGTATGGACGATCACCCGTTTCGTTTTTTGGTTCAAGCAGGAGAAAATGATCGACTTTTGGCCTGCGGCCTTGATTGCGGGTCACAGATCCAGTGGCAAGCAAATATCGATGTTCTTGCGGATGCCGGATATTCATTTAAAAAATCTTCTGCTGAGGAGACAATTAATCGCGCGGTAACGGAACTGGCTGTGGGACAGGATCCATCAGGAAACACTATCGAGCTATATTATGGAAGAAAACTAACTAAAGAACCAATGATCTCCGCTACAAATAGTCAATTCATCACTCGAGATGCTTCATCGACCGATCTAGGGTTTGGTCACGCCGTGCTACCTACCACCGAAACTGAAAAAACATTGAGCTTTTTTAGAGATCTGTTACATATGCCGGTTTGTGATGATTTAACACCACCGATGCCTGAGGGTGCGCCTCCGGCGCGAGTCATTTTTATGCACGCAGAAAATCCTAGACAACATTCACTTGCTCTCTTTAATCATCCAAACCCCGCTGGCGTAATCCATCTAATGGTTGAAGTTAGTTCTTTGGACGAAGTTGGATCCGCATTAGATCGCGTAAAAAACGCGGGTTTGCCACTCATGGCGACTTTGGGCCGACACGTTAATGACAACATGTGCAGCTTCTACGTTGTAGCTCCCGGTGGGATTGCCATCGAATATGGATTCGATGGATTATTGGTAGAT
Organism: uncultured Gammaproteobacteria bacterium; assembly: GCA_902519405.1. Classification (GTDB taxonomy): domain Bacteria; phylum Pseudomonadota; class Gammaproteobacteria; order Pseudomonadales; family Halieaceae; genus CABYJX01. Next base: position 10,315 of record CABYJX010000012.1, on the reverse strand, counting down.
TGGGATAACTATACACCAACTGTCAGCACAATCGGAGATTTATGGGGACATGAGTACAATGTGCCCTCATAACAATTCGCAAAAAGACATCATCAATCATTATAATTTGCTTCTTGATAACTTGGACAAATTCGCTTAGCTAGCATATTGATTATTTCGCTTCACTTTGTATCTTCTTTTGGACTGCTTCATACGGCAATACTCAATGTCACAACTCAAAAACTCACCTTGCATTTATCTAAAGATATCAGATGCAATTTATATTTCTCCACCCTTGCTAGGGAAACTTTTTTCGCTTCTGGACTATATTCTCACTTGTGAACTATAAAAGTCATAACCCTCTCCTACACCTAGGTACCACCTTTGTCCTCTGGATAGGCCTCTTTTTCAGACACTCTAAGTAAATTGAAAATAGGAATATCTCATTTCAAAGTTACCAAAATTTACTCTAACTGCTCTTCACTAGGCGATAATTTATTTTCATAATACTCATCAAAGCTTCGTTTAATCAGATGACAATTCATGAGTAGTATCCATCAGTTGACCTTGAGATGAGCTACCATAAAATAACCTAGCAAAATAATATTAAGGAAAAACTCGTGATATGGAACTTTGGCGACATTTTCGACGCGCTGGTGGAGGTGTTACCTAAAGAGCACCCTGCCCTAATTCATGGAGATCGATCTATCAGTTGGGGTGATCTCGACAGAAGATCAAATAATCTAGTGCAATCCATGTATGAAAACGGTGCGCAGGCAGGCGATCGCGTCTGCTTTTATATGAGGAACAGATCTGAATATATGGAAATGCTAATCGCTTGTTTTCGAGGGCGCCTAACTCACGTCAACGTTAACTATCGATACGTAGCAGAAGAAATTAAATATATTTTCGAAAACTCCGATGCCAATGTGGTCGTTTATGCCGAAGAATTTCGAAAAACCATAACCGCTATCCAACACCAACTTCCTAATGTAAAACAATGGATCGAGATTGCAGATCAATCTTCTACTACAATGAGAACGGGATATGAAGTTCTCGCGGAGAATTCTCACGGCAGGTGGAAGCCAACTAAGCGCTCACCCAGTGATCAACTCTTCATCTATACGGGAGGCACCACAGGACCACCAAAGGCGGTAATGTGGGATCATCACAATCTCCGCGAAGCACTCTTGCTTGCCGCACGTGCCATTGGTCCGGTACCTGAAAATATCGAAGAATTAAAGGAGAAAGTCTTTCATGACGGGCCAGGAGAAGTCATGATACCCGCCTGTCCATTGATGCATGGCACCGGCCTTCTAACCGCAATAAACGCAATCTGTAATGGTGGGACGGTTGTAACACTAGAAGCTGCTTCACTGGATGCAACTGAAATCTTACGTTCCATTCAGCAGCATAGTGTAAATTCGATTACAATCGTTGGTGATGCCTTTGCTCAACCCATTCTCGCTGAGTTGGATGCACATCCAAAGTCATATGATCTGACGAGCGTAGCGAGCGTTATTTCCTCAGGTGTAATGTGGTCTCAAGAAAGCAAGAAACGGTTGCTAAATTATATTCCCCAAGCAACCCTAGTAGATGCCTTTGGATCATCGGAAGCCTTAGGATTTGGCACATCTATAACGAGTAATGAACATTCCGCCTCTACCGCAAAATTTTTGACTAACGACTACTGCAAAGTTTTTGATGAAGATGACAACGAAATCCCAAGAGGAAGCGATAAGCCAGGTTTCATCGCATTTGGAGGGCCAATACCTCTAGGCTATTATGGTGACGAAATAAAGACCTCCGAGACTTTTAAAGTAATAAATGGTCATCGCTACTCTATCCCTGGAGATTACTGTAAAGTTACCAAAAACGGCACCCTTACGCTGCTAGGCCGCGGTTCGGCGTGCATAAATTCAGGAGGAGAAAAGATTTACCCCGAAGAGGTGGAAGAAGTCATTAAAAAGTACCGGGGAATTAAAGATGCACTGGTGGTGGGAGTGCCAGATTCTCGCTGGGGTCAAATAGTAGTCGCGGTAGTAGAGCTAGAACATGGATCAGCCTTAGACGAAGAACGCTTAAAAGCCTTTGCCTCCCAAACTCTCGCCAGATACAAATTACCAAGGGCAATTTTTAGGGGAGGACCCCCCTTTAGAGCTCCAAATGGAAAAGCTAATTACAAGCAAATTTCGGAATATGCGAGCCAACTTTTGGCTGCAGATACAAAAGCTGAGTAATCTCAAAATGTTGAACTAGTTATTTATCTAGCGCGGAGAAATCATCTCCCCCGGCATTGCTCCCGTCACACCATCCTTATCAAAAGTGGGTATGCCATTGCAAAGTGTTAGACGCACGGGTGCTGGATCACGAGTCCATCTCCATGTAAAACCACCGTCGTCATTAGGCACATCGTAAACTTTATACTTCGCGCGATGCTCAACCTCCTCTAATGCGAAAACTGTTATATCTGCCCGCTTTCCTACTGCTATCTCACCTCGATCAGAGAATCCAAAGTGATTCGCTAGTTTTCCAGTTTGGCTGTGGATAGCTTCCTCTATTTTTAATTTTCCTGAACAAACATAGTCGGTCCACAATCTAATACTATCTCCGCTACCGCAAAACATTTGGCCATGAGCTCCACTATCATTGATATTTCCAACTGCATTGGGATCCCTCGTTAATCGAATAACCATATCATCATCCTGATCCCATGGAGGCATACTCACGGTAGATGATAATCCATTATGCAGGAACCACTCAGCCAGCGCATCAGAAGGATGTAATCCCAGCTTCATCGCATAATCACCAAGCGATACTATCGGATCGGAATCATTTTCTGAATTATCCAGCATCATCCCTGAAGGTTCTCGGAAGAAAGAAGTCTCCAACGAATCATTCTCCCATGAATATCTTGCGCGCGCCCGCCAATCAGAGTCATTCAGTAATGATCGCTTTTCATCATCAGTCTCTGCTGAGACAACCTCGTGCCAAACGTACTCATTAGACTGCGCAAATAAGAGCGATTGCTGAATGCTCGCTGTGACTACAACTGGCACATGTGCATAGCCAGTCCAAAAATCTCGACCCTCTTCGATAAATCTCTCATGGAGCTCGACAAGTGGCTGCTGGAGTCCATAGGTCTTTTGCCACTCCAGCGTGGGAATACCCGCCCACTGAACCCTAACAGGCATTCCATCTGTTAAACGGGCTATGCGTTCCATGGCCGGTACGGCTGTCATTCTCATGATACTATCAATTACAACCTGAACCGTCGCACCTGAAAATCTTGAAACACATTCAAAGATCGCCAAGAACTCGTTATCATCAGCCATTAAAGAAGGTATGGGTCTATCTTCTCCATCATGGTCGAGTAAATTAGTAGAGATACCTAAAGCTCCTGCCTTCAAAGCATCTTCTAAGAGAACTACTATTTGTTCAATCTCAGAGGATGTCGCAGACCGCTCCCAGGCCTCAGTACCCATTACAGCGAGACGCAGAGCGATGTGACCAACAAACGCACCGTAGTTTAGAGGCACGCTGGTCCCATGATTCATAGAGCTACTGTACTCCGACCAAGTCTTCCAGTTCCAAGGTAGCTCACTAAAAAAAGGTGCCTCTGGAAAATCCTCAAAAAAGGAAAATATTTTAACTACCTCTTCTCGAGCCGCTGCATTATCACTTAAAGGAGCGAGAGAGAAACCACAGTTGCCCATAATCATCGTCGTGATACCACATCCCGGTAGTGGATCCAAACCCGGCTGCCACCACATACTCCCATCAAAATGCGTATGACTCTCAATTATGCCTGGACAAACAAAACATCCACTAGCATCTATTATTTTAGCCTGTGTTGATCGCAGCGAAGTACCAATCTCAACAATACGATCCCCTTGGACAAGCAGGTCAGCCTTTATTGGCTCAGCTCCAGTACCGTCAACAATTTGACCGCCAGCAATAATCATATTTCCAGTATTTTCCATCGCAAACTCCAGTCGGTTTTCCCCTGCTCTTGAACAAGCTGTTGTAAAATAATCCTTGGTATTAAGAAAACTACCTTCCCGCTATATCGTATTCTGACCTGACCTTAAAATCCACTATCCCGCAAAGATTTGATTATACTTAACCCTGGAGCTGATGGATTTGAGAGTGGTTCTTTTTTAAAAAGTGCTAAATGTAGCAGATAGAATTTCTAGGAGCGAAAATGTTATTAAAAGATAAAGTCATAATTGTAAGTGGAGTAGGACCAGGGATGGGTCAAGCAATGGCCAAGATTGCCGCAAGGGAAGGCGCTAAAGTCGGTCTTGGGGCGCGAAATAAAGAATTCCTCAACTCGGTACATAAAGAAATAATCAGCGGTGGTGGTGAAGCAATTGCTATATCAACAGATGTCACTAGTGCAGATCAATGCAAAGTGCTGGCAAATACGGTGATGGCTGAGTATGGACATATTGACGGATTAATTAATAGTGCATATGACCATGGGGAGTGGGCCACAACCGATCTCGCTGATCCTGAGGGGTGGCAACAACCTTACAATGTAAACTGTTTGGGAGCGCTTCGAATGGCGCAGGCTTGCTTGTCCTCTATGAAAGAAAATGGGGGTGGTGCTATTGTTAATGTGTCAACTATGGCAACAGTGAATCCGTTTCCGGGAGAAGCATCCTACGCTGCAGCTAAGGGAGGCTTGAATGTTTTGACTCGCCATATGGCAAAAGATTATGGACAATTTAATATTCGAGTTAATGCTGCGAGGATGGGGTGGATTGGTGGGAAACCCGTCTTTGGATATATTGATAGCATGGTTGATGCAGGTAGAAATAGAGACGAAGTTATTGGCGAAATAACAGACCGGATTCCTCTTGGTATAATTCCCCCTGAAAATGATTGTGCCAAAGCTGTGCTATTTTTTGTTTCTGACTATTCTAAAGTTGTCTCAGGAGGGTCTTTAGATGTGAATGGAGGACAATATATGGCGCCCTAAATAAGATTTCAAAAATTATTGAGCGCTTTTTGCTTAAATCATTCAATCATCAGTTGCTCTAATTCCACGGGAAAACCCATTGAAAAAGCCGTATGAGGGATCCTTTGGCCCCGGGCAACCTAAATGCGCACCTTCTATCATCGGGTGATCGAGATTAACTATTGAGGGATCCTTTACTGTGGCCCAATCGGCCACCACAGCTCTCTCTGAAAACTTCCAAACTCCGTCCCTCTTAGAATAGCGATCAAAATAACGTCCACCAATTAAAACATCATAGGAAGTATCTTTATCTGCGACTTGATGGAATGCAAGTATGTATACCTCCCCTTCTGCCTCGTCTTCATCCAATTCAATAATATGAGTGGTTACATTGTGGTGCAAAATCTTCATTGGTGCCTGTATCTCCGGAAGCTTCGCTATGAAATCCATTGCTAACCCTTTAAAAAAAGATCCATGATCATCTATCGCATCCTCATGATACAGACTCCTCATCAAGTCATGGTCATGTCGATCTGCTGCTCGGCAATATAAATTCACCAAGTTCCTAATCGCCTCCCGATCAAATAACTTTCGAATTATATTTTCCTTATCCATTACAAACATCCTACTAAGAATAATAATTTTGCCCAAATACTAGGGCAAAGTGCACACCTAATCAGTACTCTAAGCCTTTAGCTCAACAACTACGAGAATAACTCTCTCTCCAATTTTATCCATCGTAGCTTCAGTTGGCGCGCCCGCTGAATTTAGTTTAACTCCATAAATCGGGGCATCTCTAGGTAATTGCTTGAGAAAAAAAGTAACATTCGAAGATAAAAATTCAGTACTACCTGAGTACAGCATAGCATTACCAGTTAAAGTCTTTCTCCTGACCAGCAATTCAACAGGGTAAGGCTCGCTAGTGAAATTCCGCCACCATTTGGTGTTATGGCTGGAGAGAAGAAGTATATTTTGTCCTTGTCGGACATAGCTCAACGGAGTCTCGTACCATTGACCTGTTTTTCTCCCCGCATAAGAAAGGATAGCAATATCTTTGCTAGCCAATTTGTGAAAACGAGACTTCAATAGGGTTCGCATAATCGGATTCAAAATTGCAAAAAACATATTTTGTATCCTCATGAGAATTCCTTAGAAAAACACGCTAAAGACTAGTTAAAATCTAGATCTATTTTTCCTGTACATACATCACGGCGAGCGTTATGTTATACAACAAATTGCCGCCTAATGAGCCACTTTCTATGAAAAAAAAATTTATTTTAGCCTTACTAACGCTTACCACTTCCATACTAGCAAACTCTGTACTTGCTGACGATACGTCATCAAATCGGGACAAACGAATTGCTATTGCGAGATCCGCCGGGCCAACGCTCGTAAGTAAAGAGGCCACCATTGTTGATATAGATGGTACTGTTCTAGTCAAGGGAAGTAATGGCTGGACATGTAGCCCGGGGAGCCAAGAAGATTTTAAAGATCCCCACTGCTCTGACGAAATTTGGACAGCTCTCATGGGAGCTATTTTATCACAAACACCTTTTTCTACAGATCGGCTTGGTTTCTCCTATATGCTTCAAGGAGATAGAAGTATTAATAATGATGACCCATTTGAGACAGATCCCATGAAAGGGAATTGGATAGCAGAGGGTCCTCATATAATGATAGTAGGTCCAAAGGGATCCGCTAAAGGTATTACTAATGATCCTTACCTAGGATTACCATATGTAATGTTTAAAGACACTGATTATGAACACATCATGATGCCACTATCCCGTTGAACCCAATATTTTTGGGTCGATTTGGAAAGAACTTATCGGATACTTTGGTAATTTTTAGGTCTAGGATCGATGGATAGTGGCCTACTTTCGGGCTTATTGATCTTTGCTTTCGTAAGCTCAATTACCCCGGGGCCCAACAATCTGATGTTAATGGCCTCTGGTGTTAATTTCGGATTTCGCGCCACTTTCCCTCATCTTGTTGGGGTGGTCGTCGGTCATGCACTAATGACTATCGCCTTGGGAATGGGCGTCTCCTCTATCTTGCACGCTATCCCACAAATCCGTCTTGCTTTAAAGATCCTTGGCGTCACATACGTTATTTTCTTGGCATGGAAGATTTTCAGCACATCTTTTAGAGATGAAACAACTGATACAGTCAGGGGGGGTCCATTATCCTTCTTCCAGGCAATGGCTTTTCAATGGATTAACCCCAAGGCCTGGACCCTAACTCTTACTGCACTTACTTTATATTCCGTAGTCAATTCCTTGCGTGGTATTATGCTTGTTACTTTCGCGTTTGCCTCGGTAAACCTTCCTTGTGTCATCGCGTGGACTCTGATGGGTGTAAAACTTAGTGGCATATTGCGAAACTCAAAGCATCTGACCATCTTCAATATCGCAATGGCTTCACTGCTTGTCATGTCTGTCGTACCCGCAATTATACGATGGTGAAAGAAATCGCTACTCTTCACTCATTATTAGTACTTAATCGTCCAATCCTGCATGAAATCCGGCTTGCCCGTCGTCCTTGTCAAAACGCGGATCGGAACGATAATAAGTGCCAGACTTCTCATCTCGACTCTCGTTAGCTGTTAAATTAATAGCCATAGACCTAGTGTCATCAGTTAATTTAAAAACACCAGCCATTATTTTTTCTTGCCTTTCCTCTAACAACTCTAGACGTCGCTGGATTTCACCGCAAATCCGCTTAATTGAGAACCAAGCTAGAAATATAAGGACCATAATTAGAATATCTATCATTTACTAGCTCCCTTATTAAGCCTGATAACGCCATAATTTTCGTCAAATACTAGCATCGACACCACGCGTAATCGATATAAGATTAATTTTAAACATGATTAGTCCTAATATGATGCCTATCATTAGCCTTAGTAGAAAAAATACAAAAGTTAGTTTTTTTTTCAACACAACTACCTTAAAGTAACCCTAAAGGTTTGAGGGGAGGAAGTAATGGGTGTTCTAGCAATGACTTTTTTGTCGTGGCTTGGTGCCAAAATAACCGCTTCAAGATCTATAAATCTTTATGCTACCGCGAGTATACTTTATGACTTTATTTCGATGTCTATTATAGTGGCTTATGGTTTAGCAGCGAGTCTTGCAATACTTCTTTTTCTGCTCATAGGCCTAGATTATTTTTAGGGCAAATCAAGTGAACTATAGAAACTGGATCAAATTATTAGCAGTGCTACTTGCAATAAATACTATCGCTCTCGGTGGTTTATATTATGGTAAGAAAAAGTATGAAACAGCATGGGAGGAGTACAAGGAACAAAGAGTTGCATTCATGAGTGTCTGCGAAGCCCAAGGGTCGAATTGGAGCAGTTGCTGGGAGAGTTTTAATAAAGATCAAAGTTCATCGCTCAAGGAAGTTGCATTAAGTAAAGCCTATCCATTCGATAGTAAAAATTCTAACGAACTTTTCATATTTGCTATTAAATGTTTTGGCGGGCTCGCAGGTGCTATAATCCTCTCTGTCTTTAGCCGGGCTGCTCATCAATTTTTTAAGTCCTAAATTCAAGCTTTTCCTCCTCAGCGCTGACACTACTGAATAGTAATTTAGACATCTTATATGCAGTAAAATCCTGTAGCTTGTTTTTAGAAAAGTAAGAACCGTGGCACGCTCAGCATATGCCCCGAAAATCTAGATCCTTAAATCCGTATATCTGTGGCATTCAATAGATAGGTAACTAGGATATCGCGAGGTGAGCATCTAAGTACTATCTTTGCCAAGCTTCAATTCGGATACTTCAGTGCCGCAGTTGAAGAAGGAAAATTCTCATTTTCAAGACTCCATCGAGGCAGGCTTTTAGGGCATCTCTAGAAACTCAATTATCAGCGGATCTCCAGCACGCTCTAGATAGCCAAACTTGGTAACTTCATCCCACTGCTTGTACCAAATAACCTCGTAACCACTGGACTTTGCTGCACGAATATAATCTTCTATCTCTTTAATCCTATACCTAACATGGTGCATACCAAACTTGTCTCGCTTCGCTGCTTCCATGTGGGGACTTCGACCTGAAACGGCCTGTATTAGCTCAATCTCTAAACTGCCGTTCTGCGATGTCGCTATATGCAAAGTACAGCTCGCCAGCTCGCCTCTATATTGGGCCTCTTCAATGGAAGTGGGATCCCAAACCCTAAACTTCCCAAAAAGTGCCTCATACATTTTAACTGATTGTTGAAGGTTCTCGACCACAAAACCCACTTGGTCAATAGGAGGAAGGTTCGGTATCAATTCGTTTGACATATCCTGATATACAGTACTTTTAAATAATATTCATTGGAATAATGATGTTTTTAGCATACTGCTCCATGACTCGTTTCTTTTGATCAATACTACTATTTTTACCTAGACTATACTCAAATGGCATATTTACGGTAGAGGTCATCCCCTTCCCCTGTAACGATTTCAATAGTTCTACTGATTGCTCAGCATAAAGTCCAACTATCGTCTCAAAGGTACTTTCACCACGCCCGTATTCAGTTCGTAGAGTATTTATTTTTTCTAGAATTGATGGAACTGCATCAGGAGTATTGCCAGCACCAATCCACCCATCTCCATACTTAGCCGCTCTTCTCAATGCTCGATCATTATCGCCTCCGATATAAATCGGTATTGGTTTACTTGGAGACGGCACCAATCTAATGAGGGGAAAATCTACGAACTGTCCGTGATATTCGACTAAAGCATTTTTCCAGAGAATTTGGATAGCTTCTATACATTCATCAAGACGTTTACCACGTGTGCTGAAGTCTACTCCATATACATCAAATTCTTCTTTCATCCAACCGGCACCTGCGCCCAAGATAAATCTTCCATCGCTAATTATCGATAAAGTGGCTGTAGCTTTGGCAACGTCGATAGGATTTCGCAGGGGTAGCACGTACACTCCCGTAGTAAATTTTAGAGTAGTGGTAGAAGCCGCCATGGCCGCTATACTCACCCATGGATCGGGATATTCACTTTCTTCATCTTGAGGGGGGTAACCTGATTCAGAATATGGATAAGTTGGTTTAAGGGCCTTTGGCCATAGCGCGTGATCTCCACCCATCAGCCCCTCAAAACCGCACCCCTCCGCGAATTTAGCAATTTCAACCAGTTGATCAGTTTCAGCCCAAGTTATCGCCTGCCAAAACTTCAAGTGCTAGGTACCAAGAGGAGTCTGCAGTAAGATCGCAAGCTGAAAATAGATGGTTTAAACACTTTTCACCAAAATTGACTACCTTACCTTTGAGTGTTCTTCCAACAGTATCTACAGAAGGAGCTAGAAAGCAAGTGGCAGGTCAGGTAGTAGCTTTGAGCCGATTTGTTTACAAAAATTGACTAGCAAAGGAA
>CABYJX010000011.1 GCA_902519405.1 uncultured Gammaproteobacteria bacterium | reverse complement strand
ACGTTCTGTAAGTATTTTGATCGTACTGACATCAAGATTTCTGTAATGGAAAAATTTCTCCAGCTCCGGCATGTATCGAGCCATGAATCTTCGGTCTTGGCAAATTGTATTACCGCACATGGGAGATGTTTGTGGGGGAACCCACTTAGCCAGGAAATTTAATATTTGTTCTGACGCTGATCTTTCATCACATAGACTGCGGCGGACTCTTTCAATTAAGCCTGATCGGGTATGATGGTACGTATTCCAATCATCCATATAATCAATAACTTCACTAGTTTGGTTTATTGCAATAACAGGGCCTTCTGCCAATGTGTCTAGATTCTGGTTAGTCACTAGAGTAGCTATTTCTAAAATTCTATCTGTAGCGGGATTCAGTCCAGACATTTCCAGATCTATCCAGACTAAATTGCATTCATCAATCATAGTGCCGTCCATCACTCAGATATTTGATAAAGTGTATCAAAATAACTCGACAGTACGAACTAAGACCAGAATAATCAAATTTCTACCTTAAATTTAGAAATGTTTTTATTCGCATATATTGGTTACGCAAAAAGAGGCTGGAAAAATAAATAATCCCGATAATAATCTAGGCTCCAATCAGCCTATTAAAGATGAGATTAAAACTTCTTCGGCTGTTGTAGTTGCCAATTACGGAAATAAAATCATAGTACAAGACGAAAATAATTTTCGTTATAAATGCCATCCCAGAACAGCAATCAGTCAATTAGTGGCTGGAGACAAAGTACTGATGCAGCCGGATAAATCTGAGGTTGATAGAGGTTTAAGGGGTGAAATTATTGCGAAATTACCGAGGAAAAATGAACTATCTCGACTAAACTCTCATAAAAAGCTTTGTCCTATTGCAGCCAATATAGATTTCATCTTGGTCGTGGTGGCATGTGTGCCAACTCCTCAACCCGAACTTATTGACCGATATCTCGTTGCTTCCGAAACTCTCGATATAACGCCAGTTTTGGTACTAAATAAATCTGATCTTTTAGAAGAGGATGTTAAAGGTAAAAAATCTATGTGGGACTTGCTAAGTGTCTATGAACAACTGGATTATGAAATTGTGCCCACGTCTGCAAAAACACATCGAACCCGTGATTTAAAAAAGATTCTAAAAGGTAAGACAAGTATTTTGGTAGGTCAGTCTGGAGTCGGAAAGTCTTCTTTGATAAACGATCTTCTAGATCGAGAGGTTTCTGCAGTTGGTCCAATTTCCAAGGGCATTCACCAAGGCACACATACTACTACCGTCGCGCAGCTATTCAATATAGATACAAATGTGAATGGGTCTATTATTGATTCACCTGGTATTAGAGAATTCGATTTATGGCATATTTCAAAGACAGAGGTAGAAAATTCCTTTAAGGAATTTTCTCCTTTTATTGGTAAATGCCGATTTAGAAATTGTAAGCATCGTTCTGAACCAGACTGCGCCATAAAGGAAGCGGTTAGCAAAGGCCTTATTGCGGGAATGAGGTTAAATAGCTTTCATCGTATAACAGAGTCATCGAGAGATAACTCTTAGCTGCATGACCAATAGATTTGACACTACTTATAGTTAGCGATTGATTCGCCCATCCTGATTCGTTGTCCTGGATATAATTTTTTTTCCCAATTAATTGTTCCTCTTGGAAATAATATTATTACGGTAGATCCGAACTTAAAACGGCCAATCTCCTCACCCTTATCGAGATGGAAAAATTTTTCTAGATATTGATGCTCACATTTTTCGGACGTTAAAGCGCTTGAGGCAACTGTTCCAGACCAAACAGTCTCAATACCAGCTACGATCATAGCTCCGACTGCTACTATCGAAAAATAACTATTCTCATTCGAAAAGTTTGCGATATATCTCTCATTACGAGCATATAAGTTTTCTAGTTTTTTTGCTGTGATATCATTTACAGAAAATAATTTACCTGGAATATAGCGTGTAGATAAAAGATCACCTGAAACTGGCATATGAAATCGATGATAGTCACTAGGTGACAAGTAGATAGTAAGAAATGCCCCATCCTGAAAATCTTCTTGAGGCAACTTTTGACTCGACCCTAGCAATTCTGATAGCAAGAAAAACCGACCCTTTGCCTGAACTAAAGATTCACGTTTTATCAATCCGAACTGACTAATAGTGCCATCGGCGGGAGAAACTATGTCGGAACTTCCGATTGGTCTTGATCCAGACTTTAAGGGACGAGTAAAAAAATCATTAAAATTAGCATACCTGCTAATATCGGTCTCAAAAGCTTCGCGCATATCTACATCGAAAATTTTCACAAAGACTTTGATCAGAGAATTCTTGAACCATTTTGGCTTTTGACAACCGGCAACTCGAGCGCACAAAGCAGATAAAGACCTTTGGGGAACAATTTTTTGAAGAAGTAGAAAGAGGAAGTCCGACATTCTGGTCTACTGAAACTATATATTGACAACTATTATAGCGTACTCAGACCATTTTTCGATTCTCCTCGAAGGACAATATAAATTTGGGTAAACTGCGAAGGAGGAAATATGAGTTTTTGTAGTCATCCACTAGCCAAAGCTCGAATCGATTACTATGATAAATTTTGTCAGAGCCACAATTATAATATTAAAAGAAAAATAATATGTTAAATCAGAATTCTCTTGCTCAGCTTAAAGATCTCAAAAATAAAATGGAGTCTGAGAAAGAGTGGGCCGAAGCCACTATTAAGGGAACCCAAGCAAGGTATGGTTTTGCAATTTTGGACGATGGGAGGGAGATTTTTGTACCTCCTGATGAAATGTTGAAGGCTTTTCCTTCTGACCGCGTAGGAATCTGCATCAAGCCAGGCAAGGAAAACCGGATAATTGCTGAAATCCACAAGTTAGTATCGAGTAAAATTTACGAATTTACCGGTCAGTGCGTAGCTAAAGGAAAAGCGCTTTTTGTTAAGCCAGATCTAACACAAGTATCAAGATGGATTTTTATTCCCCCTAGATCAAGAAGAGGAGTGATTGAAGGAGATTACGTACATTGTAAATTATTAAAGCATCCCATTGTCGACGGAAGACCACAGGCCGAGATCCTTGAGATTTTAGGAAATAGAGATACACCCAATATCGAAAATATCTATTGCACAAAAAAATACAATATCTCTAGTGACTGGTCTCCATCCAGCATGAAAGAGATCAAAAAGTTTATCGAGGCACCAAACTCATTAGAACGATCACATCAAAAAAATCTTGTTGACAAAGACTTTGTCTCTATTGACGCTGCTAGGACTCAAGATATTGACGACGCTTTATACGCCGAAGTAGATGCTAATGGATGGAATCTTTATGTTGCTATAGCCGATCCCTCCTCAAAGATCAGGCCGGATAGCGCATTATTCAAAGAAATTTGCGAACGAGCAACTTCCATTTATTTGCATGGCGATCTTATTCCAATGCTGCCAGAGATACTAGTAAGAGAGCTATTTGCACTTGAGGAGAACCAAGAGCGAAACGCGATTGTATGCAAAATGAGTATCAGTGATGAAGGTGAGATAATAAACTATGAATTTTATGAGGCGATAGTCAGATCCAAGGCAAAGTTGTCGTACTATTTAGTGGATCAATATCTAAATGGTCAGAGTGATGAGCTACTGAGCCATGCAACTCCGCTCGAGCCACTTTATCAGCTTTATAGAGCACTACGTTCTTGGAGAGAAAAAAATGAATTGGTAATGGAACCTAGGCAGGAATATCGTTGGGTTTTAAACGATGAAAAACAAATTGAGGTAATAGAACCTTATGAAAAGCTACTATCTCAGAAACTTGTAGAAGAATGTATGGTGGCAACGAATCGAAGTGCAGCTGATTTTCTCTCTCTAAATAATGCTACTGGCCCCTTTGTTAATCACTCAGGCTTTCGTCAAGATCGTCAGGAGGAAGTTAAGCACTTCCTAAATCTTCATTGCGATAAATTGACATCCAAAAATCTAAACGGTCTTTCCGACTATCGAGAAATAATAAATACCTTATCTTCAAAAACGCAGTCGCTACCGCTCAGATCTATGGTCAATAGACTGCTTGCCCGAGCAGAATTATCAGTTAAGCCTAGCCCTCATATGGGCATGAATATAAATGCTTATGCAAACTGCACATCACCTCTTAGGAAATGTATAGATTTTTTAACGCACATTCAAATTAAATCTATTTTACGCGGCGGCCAGGCCGATTTCGTCACTTCAAAACTTTTGAGACTGATTCAAGATAGAATTAACAATACAAGAAAAACAGTCTCCGATGCAGAAAATTGGCTTGCAGGAAATTATTTGCAACGATTAAAGCTGGAAGGATTACGCGAATTCGACGGGGTAATATCTCATATAAACAGCAGTGGCTTCACTGTTCGCCTAAAATCGAATGGGCTTGCTGGCGTCGTTGATCTAAGAAAAGATCCTGAAAAATTTAGTTTTGACAAGTGGACTGCCACTCTAAAAAGTAAGACTAGAAAGTTTCAACTGAATCAGCAAGTAAGAGTTAATTTTGACGAAATTGATGTCAGAAATAGCTTTTCTGCGAACTTTCAAGTAGCCCAAGATTGTGGTCTTCAGCTAACAGATTAAAAGTCATGGAGGGTGAGTCTTAGTTAACGTCAATTGTTAAAATTCTGCGTGCCCTGGGTACCGAGGGTATGGTATCGCATCGCGAATATTTTCCATGCCAGTCACGTAATTTAATAATCGCTCAAAACCCAGACCAAAACCCGCATGAGGTACCGAACCATAGCGACGGAGGTCTCTGTACCACCATAATTTATCTACAAGATGAGGGTCCATTCGATCATCCAGAATTTCTAACCTTTCTTCTCTCTGGCTTCCTCCTATGATCTCCCCTATTCCGGGAACTAGAATATCCATGGCAGCCACAGTTTTTTCATCATCATTAAGCCGCATATAAAACGCTTTAATTTCTCTGGGATAGTTTGAAATCACCAATGGACCTTGAACGTATCTTTCGGCTAGATACCGTTCATGCTCTGAGGCTAAATCTTTACCCCAAGATACTGGGAACTCAAAGGACTCCTTACTCGATTTTAAAATCTTAACCGCCTCACTATATTCAATGCGCTGAAAATCCGTATTAATGAGATCCATTATTCTATTTATAACCGTCGGATTGATCCGTTTCTCAAAAAAGTTTAGTTCCTCCTGACATTCATTAATAACGACACTAAGAATTGACTTTAGAAAATTTTCGGCCAAATCAATGTTATCTCTTAGATTTGCAAAAGCCACCTCGGGCTCCACCATCCAAAATTCTGCTAAATGTCTACTTGTATTTGAATTTTCGGCTCGAAAGGTTGGGCCAAATGTATATACTTTGCCCATAGCAAGGCAGTAGGCCTCTACTTCTAACTGACCCGAAACGGTAAGAAATGTTTCTTCACCAAAGAAATCTTTTTCGAAATCAGATTTTGAATCGACAGAAGATGACCGAGACAGAAAGTCGAGAGTGCTGACACGAAATAACTCTCCAGCCCCTTCGCAGTCACTGCTGGTAATTATCGGCGTGTTAATCCAATAAAAGTTATTTTTATAAAAATAATTGTGTATTGCATTAGCGAGGGTATTTCTAATTTGAGTAATAGCGGTAAAAGTATTTGTGCGCGGCCTCAGGTGGGCTTGGGTTCTAAGAAATTCAAAGCTATGCCGTTTTTTCGCTATTGGGTATGTATCAGGGTTCTGGACCCAGCCAACTACAGTAATCTGCGATGCCTGAATCTCTAGGTTCTGCTCACCACCTTTAGAGCAAACCAAATCTCCGCAAACTTCTAGAGCACATCCTGAAGTTAACTTAAGCACTTCGGATTCATAGTTATTCAGAGATTGAGGCGCAACGACTTGCAGTGACGCAAAGCAAGATCCATCATGAAGCGATAAAAAAGAAATCCCAGCCTTTGAATCTCGCTTGCTACGTAGCCATCCTCTAACGGCTACGGATTGATTTTCAACCGTATCCTGAGCAAGCAACTTCTTAATACTTAAAAAATTCATCCGGTTTCACCTAGCGATTTTCTAGTCTTATATACTGTGGAGTTTTATTTTTGGCCCAGCATAACTAGAAGATTATAAATCATCCAAAATGGAGATCCCTTAATATTCACTGTAAAAATTAATCATGGAATACTTGCTCATTATCCTCTTCTAAATAATACTCAACAAATCTAGCCGTTCTAAAGGATTTTTAATTAATGAAACATTCCCTGTGTGAAAAGATCGGGATCGACTACCCTATTTTTGCTTTTAGTCATTGTCGTGATGTCGTTGCTGCCGTTAGTAAGGCTGGCGGTATCGGTGTACTTGGAGCGGTAGGATTTAGTCCCGCAGAACTCAAAGAAGAACTTGATTGGCTTGATGACCATATTGGTGACAAACCCTATGGTGTCGATATAGTCATACCACAAAAATACGAGGGTATGGGCGACAAATCGGCAGAAGAGTTAGAAGCAGAACTTTGGAAGCTGATACCCCAGGAGCATATTGATTTTGCTCAAAAGCTACTCTCTGACGCTGGGGTGCCTGAATGGCCAGATGGAACGCAGTCGATGGGTCTCATGGGTTGGACCGATGCAACGGCGACACCGCTACTAGAGGAAGCGCTGCGAAGACCAAAGTGCCAAATTATTGCGAATGCTCTTGGCACACCACCAGCCGATAAGATTGATATGGTTAAGAGCTCAGGTAAACTTATTGGAGCGCTATGCGGGAAAGTAAAACAAGCAATCGCACATAAAGAGGCAGGGTTAGATTTTGTAATTGCACAAGGTGGGGAAGGAGGTGGTCACGCTGGAGAAATTGGTTCAGTAGTGCTATGGCCACAAGTGGTTGATGCGCTAGGAGATGTCCCAATGCTTGCGGCAGGGGGTATTGGTAACGGTCGTCAAATCGCGGCGGCAATGGCAATGGGTGCTGCCGGAGTTTGGACTGGTTCATTGTGGCTGACTGTTGAGGAGGCCCACGCTCAACCAGCACAGAAAGAATCACTTTTAAATGCAACGAGTGAAGATACCATTCGATCTCGATCTTGGACAGGAAAGACTTGCCGGATGCTAAAGAACGACTGGACAGAAGCGTGGGATCGTCCAGATACTCCTGATCCACTCGGCATGCCTTTGCAAGGCATGGTGACATCAGACGGAATGCGCAGGACGTCGGCCTATGCTGGGATATCCGAGTGCCAGAAAATCGCATTCAATCCATGTGGACAAGTCATTGGTCAAATTGAGCAAATTGAGTCATGTCGTCAAGTCATATTTCGTTTGCTCGATGAATATGTTGATTCAGTGGATCTAGCACGACAGCTATTACCAAATTAATAAGTGCCTGAATCCTCTAGCCTGGTAACTCGGCATGCTTGAGATTTCTCTATTCTGTAAAGGCAAGCAGTTGGCTGATGGAATGTGTGCTATTGGGCTGTCCAGACTTGCTCATACAGCCCAATGATTTCAGCAGAGGTCGGGATTTTAGGATTATTTGCTGGTGATCCTGAAGCTAGTGCTTGCTCAGCCATTATCTCTAATGAATCGAACCATTTGCTCTCTTTAATTCCGTATGCAGCAGGATTAGGAACAGATAAATCTCTATTAAGGCCTTCTAGCTTTGCCACAAGTGTATCGACCGCTTGTTTGTCATCTTGGGAATTATCAGAGATACCCATAACTCGAGCGCAATTTGCATAACGATCTAGACTTTCATTGACACTCCACGCCGTAACTGCAGGAAGTAGCATTGCATTGCTCAATCCATGAGGAACATGAAACATCGCACCCAATGGTCTACTCATCCCATGAATCAGGGTTACTGACGCATTAGAGAACGCTATACCGCCCTGCGTAGCAGCTAACATCATAGCCTCTCTAGCTGACCGATTATCTGGCTCTTCACAAGCGGTGCGTATATTTTTGTAAATAGTGCGCATTGCAGTCAAAGCGATACTATCGGTAAAAGGATTTGATTTGCGACTCACATAAGCTTCGAGTGCGTGGCATAGACTATCCAGCCCCGTATCAGCCGTCAAACGATAGGGCATTGTCATAGTAAGCTCGAAATCTACCAATGCAGCCACTGGCATTAAGCCAAGACCCATACAGAGCATTTTTTCATTCGTCTCCGTATCGGTAATCACCGCAACTCTTGTGGCCTCGGATCCGGTACCAGCGGTAGTTGGAATTGCTATGATCGGAAGCCCAGTATCTATTTGATAAGGCACCTTGTAGTTCCGCATTGGACCATCTCGAAATGCCAAGACCGCAACTGCTTTTGCAGTATCTAGAGAACTACCGCCACCTAGGGCTATGACACCATCGTGATCATTATCACGAAACTGACTAAGCGCAGACGACACACTATCGGTCGTAGGATCGGGTATACAGTCCTTGAAGACGCCATAGAGAATCTCTTTAGCTTCTAAATCCACTCGTAATCTTTCAAGATAACCGCAATTAGCCATGAATGGATCAGTGACTAATAGAGGGTTATGTAAATCTAGCGCTGCTAGCACCTCTGGCAGCTCATGGCTAGCACCACCCCCAACCTTGAGAATTCTCGGTAAATTTATATTTGCGGTCTTCATCCTGATATGCTCTAGCCTATTTACGAATACTTATACACTAACAGGATATTAAGTTTATGCATATTGAACTCCTCCTAACAGGCAATGAAATAATGAGCGGCGATACTATCGACTCAAATTCCTCAAGAATCGCACATCAGCTTGCCAGATTAGGTTTAATAGTTAAACGAAAAGTGACCGTTGGAGACGATCCAAATTTACTTGAGAATGAGCTTGAAGAAATGATCTCTCGCTCTAATCTAGTAATTATGAATGGGGGACTGGGTCCAACAGTCGACGATCTGACAGCTGAAGTTGTAGCGTCGGTGGCTAACTTGAAGCTAGTCGAACATCCTCAGGCAATTCAGCATCTCAATGACTGGTGCTCCAAAAGAAATCTGGCGGTCAATTCTGCTAATTACAAACAAGCTATGCTTCCAGAAAATTGTGACATCTTGCCAAATTCCATCGGAAGCGCGGTCGGGTTTATCGTTCAAATTGGTAAATGCACTCTGATGTGCACACCAGGCGTACCAGGAGAATTAATACCTATGCTCGACGTCATAGTTGAGCGACTTAATGACAAAAATATTTTTAGTGAATCAAAAATATTGCGTCTCCAAACATTTGGTATCGGTGAATCGACTGCGCAGCAACTTATCAATGATAAAATAAAATTCTGGCCAAGTGAGATATGCCTTGGTTTTCGTGCCAGCCTTCCTCAGCTCGAGATAAAACTAACTATTTCTGATAAAAAACACCTCTCCACACTTTTAGAATACAAAGAAAAGGTTTGTGGGCTTTTGGGTGCACATGTAATAGGAGAAGGGGAAGCGAGCCTGGCGCAAGAGGTCTTAAAGCTTTTAGCAGAAAAGAAAGCCACTTTAACCACAGTTGAATCATGCACAGGAGGTCTAATAGCATCCATGTTAACAAAAGAATCAGGAGCCTCTAAATCTTATCAAAGCGGACTGGTGGTGTACTCAAACGAAATGAAAACTCAGTTATTGAATGTGTCGAAAGATACACTAGAGCTAGAAGGTGCGGTTAGCGAACCTGTGGTGATAGAAATGGCACGTAATGCTCTTTCACTTTGCTCTGCTGACTATGTCATTGCAGTGACAGGAGTCGCAGGACCAGCGGGAGGAACTAAAGAAAAACCTGTTGGCACTGTTTGGCTGTGCTGGGGTAACTTACAAGAACTCAAAAGTTGTTGCCTTTTTTGGCCCCTGGAGAGAACGCTTTTCCAGACACTAGTCTCTGCTGCAGGTTTAGATTTAATTCGACGGCATATCAGCAATTATGATCCTTTGCCCCACTACTTGATAAAAAAAGCCCGAGCTTAAGGTGCTTTATGGTTGCAACCTCTCTATATTCCAGATGTGGTCGATATCTAATGAATACAGGAATCGATCATGAAGGCGATTTTCACCACCTTGCCAGAATTCCATTCGTGATGAATTAACTCGATATCCACCCCAATTTTCTGGAAAAGGAATATCGTCACCGGGATGTTTTTGATCAAGTGCATCAACACCTTTGACCATGGTATCACGATCCACAACTGTTCTACTCTGATCTGAAAAAAGCGCCACTAACCTGCTCTCTCTAGGTCTAGAGTTGAAATATTTCTCTGATTCGCTCCTAGATAATTTTTCCGCCCGGCCACTGATGATTACTTGTCGATCAAGTTCAGTCCAAGGGAATAGTAGCGAGACTTCTGAATTGCTTGTTATTGCATTACCTTTAGCACTACCGTAGTTAGTAAAAAATATGAATCCTTTTTTGGAAAAGTCTTTCATTAAAACAATACGCTGTGAAGGCTTTCCGGTACTATCAATTGTTGATAAAACCATAGCCGTCGGGTCACGTATTTCTGAGGATATTGCTTGATCGAGCCAAGCCTGAAATTGATCAAATGGGGAGCGCATCAAGTCAGCGCGACGAAGCCCTCCAGCTAAATATTGACGTCTAAAATCCTGATACTTCATATCCTCATAATCCTGCTCTAATGACTCCTAACTAAACTTTGGTTCCAATGGTTATTGCGCTGTAATCTTTGCCTACGTATCATCAGGCGCAGAGGGAAAAACTGGTGCTCGTTCAGTATACGCTGGAATTTCTGGAAAATGATGCAGGATCCTCCAATCTTCACCTAATAACTTTTCTATACCAACTCCGAAAATATCCTCATATATTAATTGCAGCTCACGATACTGATCCTCCTTATCCCAACTGCCTGTAATGCTTGCGGCCTCCATAAGGCCTTCAGTTCGAAGACGCCTCCCCAAAGAAACATCGTCGCCTCGCTTAAGTGAAGAAAACATTTCTATCCAGCGACTAATAATTTCTTCTTTAAGCTCATCCTTCATAATTAAAATCCTAATTCGAAATTTAATCTCCGCAGTTCTAGTATGCTAGTTGAGATTTTGTACGCTAAGCTAGTAAAGTGCTATCCCTAATATTAGATTGAGAGTTATTTTTGTCATGTTGTGTTCACTCAGAGTGCTAATTAAAAAATTAATGGTGATAACACTTTTTTTTGCATTGCTGGTTTCGAATACTAGTACTTGCGACGAAGATAATGCACCAATAATCAACTACAAGACCCGTTTCCTTCCGGAAGTTGGGAAAAATGGAATGGTCGTGGGGCCTGAAAAGTTGGCGGCAGAGGTCGGATTATCCATTTTAAAAGGTGGTGGAAATGCCATTGATGCTGCAGTCGCCACAGGATTTGCCTTAGCAGTAACTTACCCAAGGGCAGGAAATCTTGCAGGCGGTGGCTTTATGCTAATCCATCATGAAAAAGACAAGCGACAGACTTTGATAGATTATAGAGAAACCGCGCCCCTAGATTCTAGACCTGATATGTTCCTAGATGAATCTGGAAAGATTGATCGCTCAAGAACATATTTCAGCCATCTTGCTGCGGGAGTACCGGGCACCGTAGCCGGTCTGATTATGGCCCACGCGCGCTACGGTTCGCTCCCTTTGAAAGCTGTCATCGAACCAGCCATTAAACTAGCTGAGGAAGGATTTCCAGTATCTTATGCGTTAAATTATGAGATTAATGCGCGAGCGAAAAGACTCGCTGAGAATTCAGAAGCTGCGTCATTATTCCTGACAGCGGAAAAATTAGCGCCACCAATCGGTTCAATCTTTAAGCAGAGTGATCTAGCAAATACATTGATAAGAATAGCGGAGAACGGAGCTGCTGGATTTTACCGAGGGTTGACGGCTCAACTTATCACTCAAGAAATGCAGACCGCTGGGGGAATCATTGATAGCGAAGATCTCATGAGATATGAGGCGGTTGAACGATCTCCGCTTCGCCAAACATTTAAAGGCTATGAGATAGTCTCAACGCCTCCTCCATCTTCAGGAGGTATACATATAATACAAATGTTAAATATTCTGGAGCAACTAGATCTTCAAAAAATGAGGCTAAATAGCGCTAAATATATTCACTATTTAGCTGAAGCCATGAAACACGCCTATGCTGATAGAAGCAAATATCTTGGGGATAGCGATTTTATCCAAGTCCCTGTAACTGAACTAATCTCGAAGGAATACGCGAGAACAGTAGGTCAGCAGATTTCTCCTCATCGAGCGTCACCATCAGAAACAATTCTACCGGGGGTGGTTCAATCTCATGAAAGTCCAGATACAACACACTTTACAGTAGCCGACAGTTTAGGAAACGTCGTGACTAACACGTATACGCTGAATTTTAGTTTCGGGTCGCATATAGCGGTACCCGGCACAGGCTTACTTTTAAATAATGAGATGGCCGATTTTGCCGCGAGGCCGGGCGTAGCAAATGCTTACGGATTGATAGAGAGTCAGGCAAATAGAATTTCTCCGGGTAAGAGACCGCTATCATCAATGAGCCCAACCATAGTGATGCAAAATGGATCTGCGATTCTAGCAACAGGTAGTCCAGGTGGAAGTATAATAATAACTACGGTGCTTCAAGTTATCCTAAATTCTTTAGTTTTTGACATGAATATTGCCTCCGCTGCTGCGCAGCCGCGAATCCATCACCAGTGGCTGCCAGATACATTGAGGGTCGAGCCGGGTATTGGGCCTGATACAATCGATCTCCTTAAGCAAATGGGACACAACGTGACCACGAGTAGACGAACACTGGGCAGAACTCAATCGATAGCGCTTAAAAATGGGTGGCTTTACGGCGCTACGGACACTCGCCGCGCTGGTGGGCATGTTGCCAGTTATTGAGTTATACGTTTAATCTGATTCTAGCCGTCTGACGACAGATCGCAACCAATTGACCCTTTGCATCCCAAAAAGTGCCGTCCTCCTCCATAACACCATGCGTAATTGAGTTAGTTAGTACACGTGCTTGAATGGGACCCGAACTGGGTAGCGCGCGTATCTGAACAGTCAATTCAACCGTCGGCACCCAACCTACTCGCCCGAAGATATTAAAAGCGGGAGGAGGTAGCGCGTCGGCAAACATCAAGAGTGCCATCGTATCTGGATCAGTCTGATCATGATGAGCCAACCAGCCTTCAATTTTTCCTTTACCAGATGGCTTCCCTTTACGGAAAACATGTCCGCCAGAGGCAAGCCGGATATCCACACGCTCACGGAACTCAAGGCCACTATTAGCTCCAATTTCGCAGTCATGCCAAGCTGGTATCTTGTCTGCCTCGAAACTTGACCAATTAGGGCCCTTGAGCACAGTTAAATCGACAAAAGCTGCGGTAAGCTGAACCTTAGGCTCGCCTTTTTGAATCATTTGTACTGAGGCGTGGGTAGTGCGTTTACTTGATCTAAGTACGGTTACTAGGCAGTCAATCGGACCCAAGCTAGTTGGAGATAGATAAAAAGCATTGACGACCTGAGGGTGAGGATGAGGTAGTGCTTGACTAAGGGCACGTGCTCCAAGAGCCATCACATAACCTCCATTGGGTACCTCACCTATACGCCACCCTTTACGAAGGTATCCGCGCCAGTGATTCTCTCCGATTTTCTCTACAGCGGTATCTTCTTCAAAATGACCCATGCCTGACTCTCCTATCAAAGATTCCTCGATCTTCAGATCTTGTCTTACATGCGATTAATTTGTCTATACCATTACAAATAAAAGTCTGAATTCTCGGCAACAACGTAACGCAGTGGTAGCGTAAATAAAGCAGCTTTCCTATACTCATTAGATGCAGCGCAGACAGATCATTCATAGAATTCAATTAAAGGGAGTACTATTGGCAATCCTCGCAGCTTTCTTGCCTGCGACAAGTATGGTATCGGCAAACGAGCTTGCTACACCTGAGGTATCGATTACCACGACGTCTAAAAGACTCCCCCAGGGTGCTTATTCAAATAATCTCGCAGAAACTCTCTACAATCTCGGGCTCGCGCAACAACGTAGTGATGAGCATGAAAAAGCTGTAGACACTCTCCGACAAGCGACTCATATGATTAGAGTCAACAGTGGACTCTATAGTTCACTGCAAATTCCAATTATCGAATCTGAGATTGAAAGTCTGATGTATCTTAACTTATTTGAAGAAGTCGATATCCGGCAAACCTATCTCAGACAAGTTCAAGCTAGAAGCTTGGTTGATAACGAGACGATCGCACGCGGTTTGATTAAACACGCTGAGTGGCAGAACAAGGCATATCAACTAGGTATTACCAAAGATGACGACGAAAAACTTTTTCGCCTGATAGACATGCTAAACCTTTATCGCCGCGCATTGAGCCGTCTCGCAGAAGAGCTAGGGGACCAATCTCCGGCACTCCTTGAACCTTTACATGGAATATTACGAACCCAATACCTGTTAACCGGATTAATAAGTAAGTCGTTGGGGGTATACGAGAGAAGCTTATCTCGATTCGATAATGACGGCGCCCGAGCCTATCGCTCCCAAAATTACAAACAGGGAAGATATATCATCTCAGCGATCTATGATTTGGAGAAAAAATCTTCAAAAAATTCTGTTCAGACTACGCAAAATAGTCTGACAATGCTTGCAGACTGGATGCTCTGGAATGGCAAGCGCGGCGATGCGAAACGAACCTATATGGAAGCAACCCGAGCTGGTTTGGCTAAAACGATTGAGGATTCAGAAGAATCCCAGGTTCCAGCTGAAATCTTTCCAGTCCCTCTTCCACTGCCTCAGCTTGATGGATTTAAACCACTACCGGATACCGTGGCTCAAGAATCGGCAGATCTTCTTATCAGCTTTGATATAACCAAAACCGGACGCGCCATCAATGTAAAACGCGTGGATGATTCTGATACTGAGGATGCTGTTGCGAGAAAAATTATCCGTCTAATCAGTAAGACGCGTTTCAGACCTCAGCTAGAGTTTGGTGAAGTAGTAATTGCTGAAGGAATTACTTATGGGTTCGATACAAGTTCCTGGTGAGAATTATCTTTACAATAGTTTACGGTTTTCTTCACCGCACATTGCTATCCTGACTTATATCGTGATTACTCCAAGGGTGATGAAATGGTAGCGAAAAGAGATCCTAAAAAATGGTGGATAGCCATTGTAGTATTATCCTTAACGACCGGATGCGTGTCGTTACCCACATCTACGCCATCGAATTCAGGAGTGTCGGTCTCGCTTCCCATGCCTCTACCCAATCCCTCTGCCGGAGGAAACAGCGGGGGTAAGACAGGTGCTGGTTCGAGTACCAGCACACCCTCTACAAGCTCGACAAAAGACCAAGACTCTTCTTCAGGTTCTTCAGGTTCTTCAGGTTCTTCAGGTTCTTCAGGTTCTTCAGGTTCTTCAGGTTCTTCAGGTTCTTCAGGTTCTTCAGGTTCTTCAGGAAACAATTTACCTGAAAGCGAGGGTGTCTCAACAGCTCCAACAGGGGATTTAGGGAACTCAAAAACGTCCCCCAAGATCACACAAGAATCTCCTAATACGGGAAGATCTATTAAAACAGCAGGTCCTGGTTTTGGAGAATTATCTCAAACAGACGAACTGCCTGATATGAGGGATTTACCTGCAACAGCCTCTAGTTCGACTAGCAACCCCTACGAGAGAAACCAGTCTTCCCGCTATCCATCCAATGATTCAAACCAAACATCAAAACGAGGCGACTCAATTGAAAGAACAACTAATGACGATGATATCTCGGAAATAACCGATAGAGGTGATTTAACCACCGCTGAAAAAATTGCGATTTTAGATGCTGAACTAAATTCTTCGGCAGGAAAATTTGATCAGGCAATTGCTGAAGCGCGTACAGGACAGCAGAGAGATAAAACAAAATCACCCTTGGAAAAATCCGATACCAACATCGAACAATCCCCCCAAAATGCGATGCCTACGGATGGTTTGGATTCAATAGATCCAAGGACTGGAGAATTGCGGAAAGTGGTGAGTGTCGCGCCCTCAAAGAGAGATAAGGCTGAAAAGTATCCTGTTCCAGAGGATATTCAAGATAACTCAAAGGATGAAGATGTTACTGCCCGGCAGCTTCGTGAGCGTGCCGAGAGAGAATCTGACTCAGTTAAACGCGAAGCACTTTGGGATCGATATCGTAAATATATGGGGATCAAAAAATGATTATGCGCCATAGCCTTTTGCCCTGTATTTTTATCGCTTTCCTATCAGGATGTGTAACTGAAACGGTCAAAACTACTAAGATTCCGGCACTTAACGTCGTCGTGACACCTGCACCCGAATCTCAGTTACTGGATGTAGCTATTCCTGTCTTCGATCCTGGACTGGAGGACGAAGAGTCTGATGACGTTCCTATCTATCCGGAGCTTCGAAAAGCTGAAGCGGCCTACATGTCACTAAGGCTCGCTGAGGCGCTGCAGGAAACAGGTGCTTGGGCAGCGGTGAGGGTCGTTCCTAACTCAGATACAATCACAGACCTTACCGTGGACGGAAAAATAGTACATTCAGATGGGGAGCGTCTGAATTTAAAGATCCGGGTGGCTGATTCTAGGAATCAGATTTGGCTAAACAAAAATTACGAAACACGAGTCAGCCTCTACGCATATGAGGCGACAACTCGCAGCCAGTACGATCCATTCCAAGCTGTATACAATAATATTGCAAATGATCTCACTACCATTCTAAGTACACTGCCTGAGAAGGATCGTACTAACTTAAGAAAAATCACGGAGCTGACCTTTGCACAAAGCTTTTCTCCCGATGCTTTTGGTGGACATTTGCAAGAAACTCCTAGTGGCTCGATTAAAATGATCCGGCTACCTGCTGAAAACGACCCGATGCTGGAGCGTGTTCGTACGGTGCGTGAAAGAGATTTTATCTACGTTGATACGCTTCAGGACTACTACTCAAACTTCTCGCAGGAAATGCATGACGGCTATCAACAATGGCGAAATGAGAATCTTGATTCGACGCTGGCACTCAGGGAAGAGCAGAGGGAATATAGAGCAAGACTTATTGCGGGCGGCTTGTCGGTGGCAGCTGGGCTTGCCGCAAGTACCAGTGACGATCGAAGTACCCGCATTGCGGGAGCGACGGCCGTTATGGGCGGCGGTTACCTTGTGAAAAGTGGGTTAGAACTTCGAAACCAAGCTCAAATCCATATTGGACGGCTAGAAGAAATGGGGCTACTGCTTGATGCAAAAATCACTCCACGACTGATCCAGCTAGAGGATAAAACTACTTTGCTCACAGGAACCGTAGAAGAGCAATATGCCCAGTGGCGTCAGATTTTAGCTGAAATTTATAGGGCCGAGACCGAGATTCCCCATATTAACGTTGGGGAGAGCCCTCTAGCTCCCTCCCCACCTGAAATTTCAGGTGGTCAATTGATCGGTGCTGAAGCTCAATAGACGAACCTGTTGAGAGGTCCCAATGCCTGACTATAACGATATTTTGACACCCACACCATTTAAAGCCTCACTTGGGGAAGATAAATCAAATCCGACCGTAGGAGAGGGAAAACTCTCACGTCGGTTAATCTGCTTGATCTCCGGACTGGCTTGCATCGTTCTTTTCGTGATTCTTTGGTTGCCGTCACTGATATCTCAAGACCAAAATGTCGTATTACCACTGGCGGATACTACTAAAGCCACCAACATCCGGATTAACAGTAGGGTGGCATTGCAAGAAGCTCAAGATACCGCTTCACCTTGGGCTGACGCAGCACTTAAAAAGTCGAAGCAGAATGCGCTGGAACTTACAGCAGAAGCCGCCGAAATTAAATCAAGACTTAAAAAAGTGGGTGCAGCGACTTGGGCACCAGATACAATAGATAGCGCCGGACTAATCGCATTAAACGCCGATAAGGCTTATCGAGCGAAGGAGTATGGACTGGCGGCTGTCGAGTACGAGAAGGCTCGGGATATGCTACTTGCCTTAGAAGCCTCTGTGCCCGAGAGATTTGAAAAGATTTTGTCAGATCTTAGACTATCCATCGATGATGGTGACATTCAGAAAAGTGAAGATCTATATTCCCAAGCATCACTTTTAGATCCTGCCAACTCACGATTAACAGAAATAGATCTTCGAATGAAGGCCTTGCCGCTAATACTCGCCGCACTCGAATCTAGTCAATTGCTAGAGCGGCAAGGGCGACTGGAGCAAGCGGTTTCAAAACTGCAGGAAGCCGAGCAACTGGATCCTGAGCACCCTCTTATACTGGGCGCACTAGAAACCTCCCAGATCAAGCTGACCAAAAGCCTATTCGATACGGCAATGAGCTTAGGCTATCAAGCACTTGAAAAAAATAATCTACCTCCGGCTCGCCAACACTTTACGCAGGCAAAAACACTCGACCCACTCTCCAAAGAAGTTCTTTCAGCGATAACCGAGTTAAAAGAATCGGAGATGCGAAATAGGCTATTTGTACTTCGCCAAGAATCTGCTGTTCTGGAAAGTCAAGAAAATTGGATCGGAGCAGAGAAGCGATTCTCGGAAGCATTAAAGAAAGATAAGAATCTCCTATTTGCTAACCAAGGACTGGCTCGGGTTTCACCAAGAAGGGCATTAGATCAAAAACTCAGTGGCTTTATTGAAGATCCTGAAAAGTTAAAGATTAGCAAAGTAGCTCAGGAGGCGGATAAGACACTTGCGACTGCAAAACAAATCCCTAGACCGGGGCCACGCCTTAGAGATCAAATAAGCACTGTGGCGACTCTACTTGAAGAAGCAAATACAAAGCTACCCGTAAAATTTGTCTCTGATGGTCTAACCAACATCACGCTCTATAAGATTGCCGAGCTGGGAAGGTTCGATTCACGAGAATTACTACTGCGCCCGGGAAGTTATACTGCTGCAGGATTTAGAGACGGATACCGAGACATTCGAATTTCATTCGATGTCTCCAAAGACCTAATTCCCTTAAAGATTAATATCAAATGCAAAGAGGCCATTTGATGTCAGAAAATGATTCTGAAGATATTATTCAGCCTGCTGATTTTAAATCACTAGATGGCGAGCAATCGAGCAGCGAAGATCAAAAGATGTCAGCTAGGTGGCTTCTCTGGATAGGGTTTTTCGTATTCTTAATTTGTTTAAGCTTTCTTCTGACTGCCAGATCAATTCAAATTCAGACCGATACCATTTCTAAACCAAAAATCGAAATAAGTGGACTTGCCATTCCGATTGGAAATAGGTTTCTAATACGCGAAGGGAATTATCCAATGCAGATTTCTGCGGAAGGATATGAACCTTTGCAAACAACGCTAAATGTGGGATCAGAATCAAATCAGCTCGTTCAACTCTCTCTATCCATACTCCCAGGTATAGTAACTATAGAATCCAAACCGGTGGGCGCCGCGATTAGTCTTAATGGGATTTCAAAAGGTGCCACACCAAAAATGGAACTTATCCTAGAGGCGGGGGAGTATGACCTCACTCTATCACATAATAAATATCTCGATTTTAAAGAAAAGATAGAGATCAAGGGGAGATCTGTTAAACAGCAATTTATTTTAGAGATGCAACCTGGTTGGGCCGATATAACGTTGGGCAGTACTCCTCAGGGCGCTGAGGTGAAACTAGATGGAGAGAGACTCGGCATAACACCTACAACGGTCCTCGTACCAGCAGGATCTCATCAAATCGTATTAAAGTTACCTGGCTATGCACCTCTTCAAATCGATCTGGAGACTGTCGCTGGAGAACCAAAGAATCTTGGCATGCTTGATCTAGTCCCTGCTTCCGGTGTCATTGAGCTAAAGACCAGCCCTGTGGCCGCAAACGTGTCGCTGGATGGAAATTTTTTAGGGCCATCACCCTTAGAAATTGAAATCTCTCCAAATGACGTTCATCGAATTTCTGTTTCCCTACCCGGGTATAAACGAGAATCGAAAGAAATAAAACTCAGTCCAGGTGAGCGAAAAGCCCTTAGAGTATTGCTCCAGCCGCGCTACGGAGAACTTCATTTTAATCTCAAACCCAAAACTGCCGAATTAATCATTAATGGGAAATCGAGGGGATCGGGAAATACTACCCTGTTACTTCCAGCAACACCTCAACGAATAGAAATACGTCGGCAAGGCTATGCAAGTAATACACAAATAGTGACCCCAGTCCCAGATTTTCCTTTGAGCATAGACGTCAACCTGCTGACGACTGCACAAGCACGGGTAGCTCATTTAAAACCAATTGAAACCACCTTAACCAATCAAACGCTGATACTTTTTAATCCTCAGAGTAAGGCTAACAGTCAATTCAAGATGGGTGCACCCCGCTCAGAACCAGGCCGCCGAGCAGACGAAGTAATGCGAACGGTCAGACTAGAACGTCTGTTTTATATGCAGAACAAAGAAGTCACCAATGCCCAGTTTCGCTTATTTGAACCTGATCACAATTCTGGGCAGATTCGAGGCGCCTCTTTGAATCGCGAGCAGCAACCTGTGGTGCGAGTCAATTGGCAACAAGCGGCGCAGTACTGCAATTGGCTAAGTAGAAAGGAACAACTCCCACAATTTTATATTGAAACGGAAGGGTTGATTACTGGACACAATCCTGAGTCTAGGGGATACCGCCTGCCGACGGAAGCTGAATGGGCATGGGCAACACGCGTCTGGGGAGATAAGATCATGCGCTTCTCGTGGGGCAATACTTTTCCTCCACCCTCCGGGAAAAGGAATTTTGCCGATGATGCGTCAGCATATATTAATGGAAGGGTAATCAATGGGTACACCGACAACTTCGTCGTTAGCGCGCCTGTGGGTTCTTTTCCTGCAAACCATCGGAAGCTTTATGACCTTGACGGCAATGTCTCTGAATGGATACACGATGTTTATCAAATAGCAGGCCTTGTCGGAAACCCCTTAATTGATCCTTTGGGAATACAGGATGGTGACAATCGAGTCATTCGCGGCGCAAGTTGGTCACACAGCAAACTTTCTGACCTGCGCCTCTCCGCTCGTGATTATGGGCAAATGGGTCGCGATGACGTAGGATTTCGAATAGCGCGTTATGCCGAATGATCATTGAATATCATAGGCCTTACCTTAAAGGATAACTATAAAAGGAATTTACCATGAAGCAGACGCTATCTTCTGAGTTTATCTATCAAGTAATCGCACTCTTAACTATCATCATTTTAGTCCACGGCTCCTATGTCGGAATAATACGCCCCACCGCCAATGCTGAACTTCAGCAACAGGCATCACTCATGGCCGCCGGTGAGCAGGTAGTGCCGAATAGAAGCCTCGCAGTTGTCGTGAGGGATTTTGAACAAGAGGCATGCCTTATATTAATGCTTTGGGCCCTAGCAATTATGGCTTTCAAAGGCAGACAGACATTTTTTGAACGAAATATGGCCAATACGCCACTGTTAGATATACCCGAGGGGATGAGTGTACTTCCTGTAGATGCACGTGAGTATAGCAGAGCGTTAGAAGGTCTGCCTAATTCAGAACAGAAATTTCTTCTTGTAAGAACTCTCCTGTCGGCTTTACAACGCTTTAGTACTACAGGAAGTGTCCAATCCGTGTCCGATACCATCAAGGAGCAATGCGATATCGAAGCAGAAAGACTTGATTCGGAACTTTCCATGGTGCGATACATTGCATGGGCAATTCCATCAATTGGATTTATTGGCACCGTGAGGGGAATTGGAGAAGCCTTAGGTCAAGCCTACAAGGCCGTAGAAGGAGATATCTCCGGAGTAACCGCGAGCCTTGGCGTGGCATTTAATAGTACCTTTGTCGCGCTGATACTAAGTATTATCATAATGTTTTGCTTACACCAGCTTCAGCTCTCACAGGAGAGACTGGTGCTTGACTGCCAGCGATGTGCTGACCAGCAACTCCTTAGACATCTCGCTAACGAGTAACTATTGTGGCCACAGTCCTTGATCTTTTGGATACGTCAATCAGATTGCTTTATGAAGAAAAGGTAATGCACAGTAATGGCTTCGTCTTCAATAGTGAAAACGAGTTTGTATTTGGTAAAGCCGCTGAGAAAAAATACCGAACCCAACCTAGGAAGGTTAATAATAAATTTTGGTGGCAATTGGGTACAGAGCCGCTTCAACTTTCTTTTGGTCCCGCTAGACATACGGCGGATCTGGTGCATCAGCACCTGCTATCGCTTTATCAAAGTGCACCTGAATCAAATCAGATCGCGCTTGCCGTCTCAGGAAGCATGAGCAAAGAACAACTCTCTCTTTTACTCGGTATCATTGAGCAGTGTCCATTCATGGCGCTAGGAATAATCCATAGAAGTCCTCTTCTGGCAGCAAGTGTATCCGCTCGCACCCCTATGTTACATCTGGAGCTGCAGCTACATCAGGCGATGATCGTTGAATTAAACTATTGTGACGATTCATTTTCAGTTGCTGGTTCCAGTGTGATTCCTGGCATGGGCTTGCTTCACTTAAAAGAGCGCTACGCGTCGGTAGTCGCTGCCAACTTTATTAGTCAAACTCGTTTTGATCCTAGAAAGCAGGCGTACACCGACCAACTGTTATACGACCAGACGCCTAAAATAATTAGGGAACTCTTTGAACATGATGAGGCAAGCTGTGAAATACAAGGACATGTAGCACGGCTTTGTTCAGCGGACGTGAAGCACATTACGGATGAACTAATTATTAGGATGAGAGGGATACATCAAGACCTAGATCAAAGGCCCGTACTTCTGGAAACACCCGCAGGCACCCTACCAGGGATCAATCAAATACCAAACATCATTTCGAGCGATAATTTACGACCATGTCTAATAAACTCAATCAAACTTGACCCAAACTCGCTTAGACTCATCAAAGCGGTACCCACTACCCCAGCTCCGGTAGAAAAAATCTCCAAAACTATTGGCAAAAAACTGCCGAGAAAAATACGTCCCACCCACTGGCTAGATGAGCATTGCACTGCCCATCCTCTGGGAGACGGAATCATATCCGATAATATTCGACTGCATTGCATTAAAGAAGATTGGTTTGCTTCACCCGCGGATCAGCTAACCTGTAATTCTATTCCGATTTCCAGGCGAGCCCTCGTACCAGGCGATCGACTTCAATTCCATGACGAAGCGGTCGTTTTAATACACCTTAGGTCGGAGAGTTAGGCTGTGGCCCGAAAAAATCGCACCTTTACTACTTTCAGTCTGAGCTTTCTAGATATTATGTCCTGCGGTTTTGGGGCGGTGGTTTTGGTTTTCATGATTATTGATCATAGCATCAAGGAGGATGTTCTTAATTCTAATCAAGTGTCGCAATTGGAAGTGGATCTATTAAAATCTAGCATCGAAAAGGAAAATGAACGTTCCAAAACGCTCGATTCAAAAACCCTCGAATTGAACAGCGAAATTATGCACCTAGAGAAATCAATTGAATCACTTAAATCAGATTTATCTGCTCTGGACACTTTGAATGCACAACCGGTTAAAAAAGTACCTAATCAACAAGACTTGGCCAGTCTTAACCAACAAATTATCCAAATAGAAGCAAGTTTAAACACTCTGGAAAGCAAAAGTAGAGCCTTGCAAGATGAGAGTCCACTTAATTTTACGGGCAGTGGCGGAAGACAACGATTAAGTGGATGTAAATTGATGGGCTCCCATGTCGCTATCGTAATGGATATCTCCGCCAGTATGCTTGAAACGACAGTTCCTGATGTCTATGCACTTCAGAATGAAATAGACGGTGTCCAGTTAAAGGCACCAAAATGGCGCTCCGCAGTTAAATCCCTTCAGTGGATCCTAGGTAGCTTTTCTACCCAAACAAAATATCAAGCATACATATTTAATGATGAAATCAAAGCAATTAAAGATAATACGGAAGATACTTGGCTGGAAGCAAAGAATCAGCCTGAATTGGAAGTGGTAGCCTCAAATATAGAGACGATCATCCCTCACGGAGGTACTAATTTACAAAATGCCATGCTGTCACTGCAAAAATTGGATCCAGTTCCTGATTCTATCTGGATAATCACGGATGGGTTACCCAATCAGAAAGGAAATTCCGATAGGTATGAAAAGGTTTCTGTGAGTGATCGCTATAAGTATTTCCTAGCAGCACAAAAAGACATGCCAGATCTCGCTTCGCTAAACGTAATACTTCTACCCTTTGAGGGAGACGTAAAAGCTAGCTACCTGTTTTGGAAGTTAGCGGTAGAGAAGGGAGGATGTTTCATTGCCCCTGAGCGCAATTGGGGGAGGTCAAAATACTGAAGAGGATTATGCATATGCTGAAGATGCCGAAAAAGAATCATTAAACCAGTCATGGACGATACCCAACGATGTCTAGAAGTCGAAAAAGCAGAAGACGCACGCCAGAAGAATTCTCGGTATCTTTTCTAGATGTCATTTGTTGTGGTTTTGGCGCAGTAATACTCCTTCTCATGATCACTAAGACAGCTGAGTCGCAAATCTTAGACTCCTTAGTTACGAATTTGCGAAACGAACTTATTGAACTCAAACAAGCCTTTCTAAAGTTAGAGACTAGCAATCAACGTACCGAGTTGAAAGTTGATTCTCTCTCTGAGGTTAGATTGGAGCTAAAACAAACAAAAAATATTCTTTTAGGGAAATTGAAGAGCACAAGTCGACTAATTCCCAAAACTAGTGATATTCAAGCTGTAGAGAATCATAAAAAGCTGCGTCAACGACTTGAGGAACTAACTACATTAGAGGAAGATCTACTTAAAAATATAGCTGATAATAGAAATGAGCTGGTAATAGGTATACATGCTGATAGGCCTTACATTATTTTTGTCGTAGACCTCTCAGGTTCAATGAATCCAAGGAAAGAAGATGGCTCGCTCTCTGGAGTCATTGCTTCGATACTTGACGCCCATCCCCAGACTAGAGGAATGCAGGTCTTTGATTCAGATGGGAATCAATTGATTTTTGAGACGATAGGCTGGATTGAGGATTCCCAGGTGAATAGAAGTAAAATAAAACAAAGACTTGAGAGCTTTCCCTCAGATGCGTCAAATCCTACAAAAGGGCTGATTAAAGCTGTTGATCTCATCGACAAAACAGATTTTCCGGGTAGCATTTTCCTCATAGGAGATGATTTCCGGGCGGGGATTTCAAAATGTCAGAATCCAACATCACTAGTAAGAGGAATAACCAAAAGAAATCGCAAAGGGATAGATGGCATAAAAATAACCAAAATAAACGCTATCGGTATGCGTACTTATGGCGGTCCCGAGGGACGTCTTATGTCAGAGTGCTTCGCAAGACTTGCTCGACCACTAACAGGACTTAACGATGGCGCTTTTGTCGGTTTGTAGAAATTTGATACCTTACCTAGTTGTCCTGACAAGTTTGTTCTTGTCAAGCTGCGGGAGTAAGCAAGTAGTTGTCCAAGGAGAATTCCCTACACCATTGACAGAAAAAATTAATCAAACAGTGGGTGTTTATTATGAAGCCGAATTCAAGTCGCACGAAATTTTCGATGAGGCAAAGTCTAGGGGTCAATCTGACTGGCACATCAAGACTGGGGAAGCGCAGATAAAGCTTTGGGATATGATTTTTTCTGGAGTTTTTTCAGAGACACTTACCCTTTCGGAAAGACCTTCCCGGGAGAGCCCGGCAAAAACGGTGAGCATGGTCATTATTCCGCATATCGAGGAGCTTCAATATGCCATACCCTCACACACGCAGGTAAAGGTTTATGAAATCTGGATGCGCTATCGGTTCGAGTTAGTCAACGTCCTAGGCGAGCCACTTGGTGATTGGGAAATGACCGCTTATGGAAAAACCCCACAGAACCTTGTGATGGGTATTGAAGGCGGTCAATCAAAAGAAGATGCAATTAATTTAGCCGCTATCATGGCTCTAAGGGACGCAGGTGCGCACTTTGTCACAACTTTTCGACGTACCGAGCCTGTTTCTCTTTGGTTAGAGGGGCTAACTTCTCAAGAAAGTGACTCAGAAGAGAACACATTTTCACAACCGAAGTCTAATGAGGTAAGCCAATGAATATTAGAATATTGATGCCCTTACTCCTATCGATCAATATTTTAGGTGGCTGTGTCACGTCAAGAGTCGATGAAATGGTATTTAACGAGCCACAAATTGGTATTGGTGAGGACACAGCAGTAATTCTAGGCCGCCGACATGGTAGTGATTATGCTACCGAACCGGATTTTGTGCAGTGCGTGGGCTCCCACATCATGAGGAAAGATCCGACAATAACAATAATCCCTGAAAGTTATTTTTTAGATAATCTATATCCATGGTTTGAGCCAAGAACAGCGCCACTCGAACCGGAAAACCTTCAGCGCTTCGCTCAAGAACGAGTATTGCTGCAGAAACTTGAATCTCTTGACCTTGCTTATATGATTTGGATAGATGGCAGTACTAAGAATACGGGGAGTGATGGGAGTCTATCTTGCAGTTTGCATGGCTGCTTCGGATTTGCGACCTGGGGAAACGAGGCTAACTATGAAGCAACTATCTGGGATTTTACTGCACTTGCAGAAGTAGGGAAGGTCAATACAGAGAGCAGCGGTCAAACCTATATGCCATCAATATTCATACCACTCCCGATACACGCACCGGTCAAGGGTGCCGCATGTGATGGGATCGGCGATCAACTTCTCGAGTTTTTATCAGGAAAATTCTAAGTCTTGGCTTTTAGTGAAAACAAATCAGTCTTATCAATTATTTCGGTTATGGCATTAGCTGTCTTCTCGATTAATGTTGAATCAGGTTTAAAAGAAATCGGTAAGGAAAAATTTGAGGAAATGGAGAAAAATGGGCTTTTTTATGAAGACCCTGAACTACAAAGATACTTAGATAAAATAGGCAATAAGCTAGTCGCAAGTAGTGGTTATAAAAGGATAGAATCCTTTACGTTTAGGATCGTTGACGACGGAACCATAAATGCCTTTGCTATGCCCGGTGGTTATATATACGTTAATCGAGGGCTTCTTAATTATCTGAATTCTGAAGCTGAACTAGCAGGAATAGTGGGTCACGAGATTGCTCATGTTACCGCTAATCACCATTCTGAGGGCACTACTTCTAACCTAATACAAAAGATCGCGAGCTTTGGAACATTAATATTAACTGGTAGTGGAGATCTGGCTAGTGCGGCACAGATGTACGGTGCTGAGGTTGGGGCAAGCTTTGGACGAAATCGTGAACTGGAGGCTGATCGGCTGGGGGCAAATTATATTGCAAAAAATGGCTACGATGTGGAAGCAATAATCGATGCACTTTCGACTATGAAGTATCTTGAGATGCATCAGCGCCTATCTGGCAATAAGCCTGCTAGTTACCATGGGCTTTATGCGAGCCATCCGCGTAGCGATCGAAGACTAAAAGAAATTATTAAGTCTGTAAAACGGGTCGAGACCGATGAAGCACTTTTGATCAATGATGTAACTACAGATTTTCGAAAATATATGCAGGAACTTCCTTGGGGTGATCATGCAAGTAGCAAGCGTAAAGATCAGCGTTATTACCATAATAGTCTTGGCTTTACGATAGAACTGCCAGACGGATGGAGTATCAGTGAAACCTCTGGTGCTGTGATCGCTGAATCTGTCAAAGATGGGGCAGTGCTTCGAATAATGCTTCGAAAACGTGATGTCTTGATCAAACCCGAGGAGACATTAAAGAAACTTTCAACTGGAAAATTATCCAGTGAGGAAAGTCTCCAACAGTTTGGTCTGCAAGGTTATACCGCTCTAATCTCCGACAAACATCTGACCAAGCGTATAGCAGTGATCGATCAAAATTATTCCTATTTGTTTGAAGGAACCGCTACAGACATCAAGAAAAATGATCCAACGCTACTGAAAATAATTAAGAGCTTTCGCTCGATGACTGAGGCAGAGCAGATTACTGGTCCTCCTTTATATGTTAGGTATATTCGAGTACCTCGTGGTCAGACTGTTGGAAGTCTGGCAGCGAAAAGTCCCATCCCAGAAGCTGAAGCCACCCACAGATTAATTAATGGGATATATCCTCGAGGAGAGCCTAGGACCGGAGATTGGTTCAAGGTAATCAGGCCCTAATGTATCGAGGTGGGGAAGATGACCCTTCCGAACTTAAAACGATCGAGATCAAGGAAACGATTTTCGAGGAGTTAGTCTACTCTATCGAGGATTAAGTAAATTAGCCATAACGGCTATCGGCAACAAAGGGATTAGTTTGACGTTCCTGACCGAACGTCGAAGTCGGCCCGTGACCAGGAATAAAGGTAATGTCGTCTCCTAATGGAAACAACTTGCCCCTTATACTTTTTATCAAATCATCATGATTGCCCATAGGAAAGTCGGTTCTTCCAATAGATCCTTGAAAAAGAACGTCTCCAACCCACGCAATTTTCTGTAATTCATACAAAAAAACGACGTGCCCAGGGGTATGACCAGGGCAATGAAAGACTCTCAGTTGCTGCTCACCAACATTTACCGTATCACCATCCTCAAGCCAACGATCTGGTGTAAATGCCTGCGCTATCGGAAATCCAGACATTTCACACCACTCTGGAAGTCGGGATATCCAGAAATCATCTGCGCTATGCGGACCCTCAATGGGTATACCGAGCTCTTCTCTAAGCACGTCAGACGCTGCACAATGATCCATATGTCCATGGGTAAGAATAATTTTCTCAGCGGTCGCCTCTATCTCGACCATCGCTCGCTTAATGCGCTCAATGTCGCCACCGGGATCAACTATGGCGGCTTTACCTGTTTTCAGACACTTCATTACAGAGCAATTTTGTTGATATTGGGTCACTGGCACAATAGAAACTTGAATACTCATCCTTTAGCTCCTGTACGTTGGGTGTACGACAATTCATCATTGCGAGCAGTATTTGGGTCTAGGTAGGTGTCTAACTCTTGTTCTCTTTCACTTCGACCTACGACCAATGATACTGCCGCATCACCAGTTACATTGACAGCTGTTCGCACCATGTCCAGCAGTCTATCGACACCGATAATCAATGCAATTCCTTCAAGTGGCAAACCAGCCTGTTCCAGCACAAGTGCCAAGGTAATCAAACCCACACCGGGTACGGCAGCAGTACCTATAGACGCCAGTGTTGCCGTCAGAATCACAGTTAAAAAAGTGCTAGTAGTTAAATCGATCCCGTATGCCTGCGCAATAAAAACTGTGGCGACACCTTGCATAATTGCAGTTCCATCCATATTGATAGTTGCGCCGAGCGGCACGGTGAAACCAGCAACAGAATTTCTAACGCCAAGACCTCTTTCTACAGTTCGAAGTGTAATTGGTAACGTAGCGCCAGAAGAAGCAGTACTAAACGCAAAGGCCCACACCCGCCGCATTTTCTGAAACATAGGAATAGGAGAGAGACCGGTAAAAGCCTTCACCATTAGACCATAGGTTAAAGCACCATGAAGAATTAATACTCCGAGCACGGTAAAGAAATAAGCCGCAAGATCTAGGATCGTACCAATCCCCATAGTCGCGAAAAGCTTAGCCAGTAAAGCGAAAACACCATATGGAGCCAGCGTCATCATTACAGATACCATCCGCATTACGACTTTTTCCATGTCCCGGAAAAAGTTCGCAATCCGCTCGCCCGCTTCGCCTGCATGTGATATGGAATAACCCACCAACAAGGCAAATACGATGACTTGAAGCATTCTACCCTCAGCCATGGCAGCGAATGGATTAGATGGAAAAATATCAATTAATACTTGAATTAAAGGGGGAGGTGACTTCGCCTCGAACGTAACATTTGTATCAAGACTAACAGACTCTCCGGGCGATACCAAAACGCCAATAAATAGGGCCATGCTTATTGCCACGGCAGTTGTGCCCAGATAAAGCAATAGAGTCTTCACCGCTATTGGTCCCATACGAGTACTGTCCCCCATGGAGCTAGAACCGCAAATCAAGGAAACCAAAACTAGAGGCACTACCAAAAGCTTTAGCGAGGCGATAAATACTTGACCCACCAGCTCAAATAAACCACCGACTATATATTTATTTAATACAAAGGTGGTTGCTTGCGGAGATACCGCTAGAAGCATATTCAGAACGGCTCCTACA
This sequence comes from uncultured Gammaproteobacteria bacterium, assembly GCA_902519405.1. Classification (GTDB taxonomy): domain Bacteria; phylum Pseudomonadota; class Gammaproteobacteria; order Pseudomonadales; family Halieaceae; genus CABYJX01. Next base: position 17,491 of record CABYJX010000011.1, on the reverse strand, counting down.
AATATACCAGCAGTCATAGCAAGTAAAATTCTATTCGTTAAACTCATTTGAGTTGTATCTCACAAGATCCTTGGGAATATGAAGAAACTTTGTCATCGGCACAAGCGTTACAAGGAGAGGAGTAGTCCTTTTTTTGACCAGTCGAAAGTTTGCCGCACACGGGCTTGTATTCCATTGTACATACCTTCGCACGAGGAGATTCGCACCATGTATGTTTCTTTATAGGTGCAGGTAAAAACTCGCCACAACCCGATAAAATCACAACCACTAATAAAAAAAGTCTCGCTTCCATCAATAGATCCTTTATTTGAGGGTGCTGTATAAGACTACCATCAATGTAGGAGATTCGCAGTGGTCTAATACTGTTATCATTTTGATAGACCGCGCGGTGTCACTAAGTTCTCCAACTTACCAATTCCGGATTGTATACCCGACCATTCACTCAAAGATAACGTTAAGGCCGCAAAGCCGGCCGTGGGTAGATTGTTAATGGAATCAGCTTTAGTGAGGTAATTTATGAGTTCAGTTAAGGCGGGATTATGTCCAATTAGAAATATCGGAGCATCTCCTTCTCTTCTATTCAGCCAACTTACCAAATCTCGATAGGAAAACGTATAAAGCGGTTCCTCAATGGAGTGATCCAAGGATGCAAGGGCCGACCATGTAGAACAAATTCCGGCCCATGTTAGCTGCGCTCTCAAAGCTGGACTCACGTAAGGAGCAACAGCTGGGAAATGCTTTGATAGAAACCTACCCATGAGAAGAGCATCTTCTTGACCTCGCGAGTGCAAACCTCTTTCCCTATCGGAAAATTCTGCTCCTAACCATGAAGATTTAGCATGACGCATTAAATAGAGGTCTAGCATATGACTATCTTTATTTTATAGATAAAAGCTTGTGCACCATTCCTAATGATAATCGCGCGAAGAAAATAAACGAATATTCAACTATTCTATCTCAAAAAGATGGTACTTTTTTCGTCCCAATCTCACCAGAAAGAAACGATCAAAGTATGCATTTTGTCGACTAAGGTATTGAACTAATTCTGTATTATTGTCCCAACCAATTGGTTCGCCGTTGATAAAAACTGCATTGCGCTGGAGCGCATCCTTAACTTGCTTACCTGAGTTAGCTATTCCTGACTCCGTCAAGAGCTGCGTAAAACTAGTGGGCAGTCGCGAACGTGTATGACTTGAGCTGGATAGGCCGTCCTGTCGAAGCTGTTTAAAATCCTGCTCGCTAAGTGTATCTGAAGTCCCTGAAAATAACGCCTCTGTAATTCGCTTAGCCGCTAAGACTCCATCTTGCCCATGAACCAGTCTCGTTAATTCGTCTGCCAGAACTGCTTGAGCCCGGGGACGACCATCGTTTTCTGCGTCCTCTTTTTCAATATCCTGAATACGTTCTGGAGAGAGAAACGTAAAATATCTGAGAAACTTGTACACATCCATATCAGCGGTACTGAGCCAAAATTGATAGAATGTATAAGGTGACGTTTTAGAGGAATCCAACCAAACAGTTCCTGCCTCCGTCTTTCCAAACTTTGAGCCATCCGACTTTGTGACCAACGGCTGCGTTAAACCGAATACGGTTTCTCCGTTCATCCTTCTAGTAAGATCTATTCCTGAGGTGATATTTCCCCACTGATCCGAACCGCCTATCTGAAGCCCGCAGCCATAGCGCCTGTTCAACATAACAAAATCAAAAGATTGAAGAATCATATAAGAAAATTCGGTAAAGCTAATACCATCACCTTCTCTGGAAATTCTTTGTTTCACCGATTCCTTATGCATCATAGAGTTAACGGAAAAATGCTTACCAATATCCCGCAAGAAAGTAAGCACATCATAATCCTTTATCCAATCTAAATTATTTACCACCTTTGCTGAGAAAGAACCCTGATCGAAGTCAATAAATCGACCTAATTGCCCCTCTATTTTTCCAACCCATGCCTCTACAATATTTTGCTCATTCAGTGTCCGCTCCTCAGCCTTGAAACTAGGGTCTCCTATCAATCCAGTAGCTCCTCCAACAAGAGCTAGGGGGCGATGGCCGGCTAGTTGAAAGCGGCGTAAGGTTAGTAAAGGAACCAAGGAGCCAATATGCAAGCTATCTGCGGTAGGATCAAAACCACAATAAAGAGTTCGTTCGGGTGTGCTCAGCCAGTTGGATAACTCCTCTTCACCGGCAATTTGGGAGATTAAGCCTCGATCGTGTAAATCTTTTAAAAAAGAATACCTCATTGAATGGCCCGTTTGTTAAATTGAGGAGATCGCAGGGAACTCAAGATACAACATGATTATGTAAATGCAAATACACTAATCACTGTCTAGTGTGATATAAATTTATTATAATCATCCGATGCGCGCTGGTCCTATTTTTGATTTGTTCTTAAGTCACTTCAACAGCGGCTTCGAATCAGTCTCCGCGATTCTCTCAAACTTACGCCGATGGCACGTAATCCTGCTTTCTTTCGGAATTGGTCTTTTATCCTTTGCAGCATGGATGACACTCATTGAAGAGGGAACGGTCGATCCCTATCTAGAAATTACAGAACTTCGGAAAGAAATAGAGCAAATCGAAAAACCCACCTTGAGCGAAAAAGATAGTTCGATCCCTGAAAAAGACAGCACTTGGAGAACCTTTAAAGTTCGTAATGGCGACAATCTATCCATTATCTTCGCTAAAGCTGGTTTTTCCGACAGGGATTTGTACGAAGTTGTAAAAACTTCTACACACGGGGAAGAGCTAAGTAAATTATACCCCAGTCATACTATTTCTTTTCAATCGGATCATAACGGAATTCTAATTGGAATCGAACATCAAAGATCTCTGTTAGAGAGTACGAGTTACTGGCGGGTTGGAGGTTCATTCGAAAGTAAAGAACTTATTTTAACTCCGGAAAAAATAATCACGTGGGTTAGCGCGCGAATTGAAAGCTCCCTCTTCCTTGCAGGACAATCGGCTGGTCTAACTCATAATTCTATTATGGAGCTGGCTAATATTTTTGGCGGGGTGATTGATTTTTTTCTTGATCCAAGAAAGGGAGATACTATTCATCTTGTTTACGAACAGTTATTTTTAAGTGACAAAAAGATAGGCGACGGTGATATAGTCGCAGCAGCATTTTATAACAGAGGTAAAGAGTATACCGCCTTTAGATATAAAAACTCTGATGGTGATGTTGGTTATTATAATGCCGAAGGTGTAAGTATGCGAAAAGCGTTCCTGTTGGCACCTTTAGATTTCACCCGAATAAGTTCTAATTTCAATCCGAGAAGACTGCATCCCATATACAAGACTACTCGACCACACCGAGGAACTGATTACGCAGCACCTCGAGGCACACCTGTTTACGCATCTGGCGACGGGAGGGTTATAGAATCTGGCTATACCAAAGCTAACGGAAAGTATATCGTTATTCAACACGGACAAAAGTACATCACGAAATATCTTCATCTAAATCGGCGCAAAGTTCGTCGAGGACAAAAAGTAGTACAAAGTCAAGTGATCGGTACCGTTGGATCTACTGGAGCTGCGACAGGACCTCATCTTCATTATGAGTTTCTAATGAATGGAGTTCATCGAAACCCAAGAACAATACATAAGAAATTACCCAAAGCTAAATCTCTACCTCAAAAGGAGATGCAAGCCTTTCAACGAGGCATATTCAGCGCTAAGAAACAGTTACTTGTCTTAAAGGAGGAACTATTAATCGCTCCTAAAAACAAGACTGGAGCAGCCGCACACTAACAAATAATATGAATAAAACACTTTTTATTGGTTTGATGTCTGGAACTAGCTTAGATGCAATAGATGTAGCGCTATGTCGATGCACAGAGAGTGGCACCTCCGTCATCGACTTCCAAACTCACCCGTTGCCTGAACATATTAGGAGCGAGGTAACTACCTTTAGCCACTCTAAAGAAATCGATTTAGAACTTCTTGCTGCTTTAGATATTAAGCTAGGAAGACTTTTTAGTGAAGCAGTACTTGGAATTCTAAAATCAACAAGCTACGAGTCTTCCGATATCGCGGCTATCGGCAGCCACGGCCAAACAATTCGACACAAGCCAAATACTGACGAGACTGCATTCCCATTTTCTTTACAAATTGGTGATCCCAACATAATAGTTGAAAAAACTGGTATCACGACGGTAGCAGATTTCAGAAGAAGAGATATCGCGGCGGGAGGGCAAGGAGCTCCGTTAGTACCTGCTTTTCATCAAGCCGTTTTCTCATCAGAGAAGTTGCGGCGAGTGATTATAAATATTGGTGGATTCGCCAATGTAACCCTACTAGATGGGCATAAATTGGTAGGAGGTTTTGATACCGGTCCAGGAAACTCACTCTTAGATAAATGGATAATGCAACATCTGGGACTTCCGTTTGACTCTAATGGAGATTGGGCTAACAGTGGTAGCGTAAATGGAGAGCTGCTGAAAAAATTATTATCAGACAAATATTTTCTCAGAAATGGCCCAAAAAGCACCGGAAAAGAATTATTTAATTTGACGTGGCTAGATACAAATTTACAAAAACTTGGGGAAAATATTCCCAAAAAAAATATACAATCTACTCTTTCAGAGTTGACTGCACAAAGCATTTCTTTGGCAGTGTCTGAGTTTAATGCTCATGAGGCTTATATTTGTGGGGGTGGAGCGCATAATTCTGATTTAGTTAAAAGACTAATAATGCATCTATCACCAACAAAAGTAGAAAATATAAAAAAGTTGGGTTTTGAAGCAGATCATATTGAAGCTGCCGCTTTTGCTTGGCTAAGCTATAGAACGCTCAACGGGCTAGCATCTAGTAGTCCGATATCAACAGGCGCAAATGGGGAGAGAATACTTGGTGCTATTTTTCAAGCTTAAGTTTTTCTGAATAATTAGATCGAAAAAGAGGCTCCACAACCACAAGTGGTAGTCGCGTTTGGATTATTGACCACAAATCGAGACCCTTCAAGACCTTCCATATAATCTAATTCTGAGCCCGCAAGATATTGAAAGCTCATGGCATCAATAACAACTGTAGCACCATCTTCCTCCACCGCAGTGTCATCGTCCTGAAGAGACTCATCAAAGGTGAACCCATATTGAAATCCAGAGCAACCTCCTCCTACAATAAACACGCGCAACTTGAGTTCAGAATTATTTTCCTCTGAAACTAAAACCTTAATTTTATCGACTGCTCTAGAAGTAAGGCTAATAGTTGAGGGATTAAACATTTCCGCTTCAGACATCTACTTCTTCCTACCTTTTTAACTTAGTTTATCTACACAAGGGACATAGTTTAATCGAAATTATCAATTCTAACAAAATTACTATCATCTAAGTTTTGCCGGAAAAACATTCATTCAACTATTGGCAAAAAATTTTCCCTCGTTAACCAAGGCCATTTTTTTTGCACTGTCGCCCTATTAGGAGAGCTAGATCGTGCGATTGCGTCAATCCCTTGAGGAACGAAACCTTCTGGGATTTTAAGTCGTCCTCTAATTTTCTGAAAGTAACGAAATCTGAATGGGATAACGTCTTCGTTCAAATCTTCGCTCAATGACGATAACGTATGAGATTCAAACTGACCTTCTCTGCTGCCGAAAACACTCACTGTCAGCGTCCCTTTTACTAGATTATGTTCTTTAGCTTGTTGCTGCACAATAATACGAAATTCAAAGTTTCTTCCATCCCCAAGATCTATTAACTCTAAAGGTTGCAAACCTAGTCCAGCAGCCAACTTACCCGAAACCATCAGGGAACGAAAGAAAGAAAGATTGGTCTCTAAATCCGATATTTCACTATCTCGATTAGACAAATCGTTCCGTAACTGATCCAAAGCTGCCCTATTTACTGCTGATTGAGTTCGCAAGACAGCCGCTTCCGACTCTAAAGCATTATGTATCGAAATCGGGACAGTTTCTTCGGCAGATTCATCTTGCATTAAAGATATAATTTTTTCTGGAGTTGTACTTACTCCAGTTAAATATCCTATGGCAAGAAAAAGTAGCGCAACTAATGACATACCTAGCAACAGAAATTGATAATGCCTAGGATGCCTTCTGGTCACAACAGCTCGATGCGCTTGAACACCTTTCATAAAGCTATGGGTTCAACCCGAGTATCTCTAGACCCATGTCCTCGGGAAATCCAAATACTATATTCATACATTGAATAGCCTGACCCGAGGCGCCTTTAACAAGATTATCTTCAACCACCATGATGACTACTGTACTTCCTCCGTCGGGGCGCTCAATAGAAATTTGAACCTTATTAGAACCTCTTACATTTCTTGTTTGAGGATATGTACCCTTTGGTAATATTTCTATAAATTTTTCTACCTCATAAAATTGTTCAAAAATGCTTTGTAAACATGAAGTATTGCGTTTTAGCGTGGCAAAAAGAGTAGCGTGAATTCCTCGAACCATAGGTAATAAATGAGGAACAAATATTACCTTTGTCTCCTGTCCAACGATCTTGCCTAATGCTTGCTCAATCTCAGGCAAGTGTCGGTGACCCGCGACTCCATAAGACTTAAAGTTTTCTCCTATTTCACTAAAGTTATTTGATAGGCTAGCCTTTCTGCCTGCGCCACTAACACCGGACGCAGCGCTTACTATAAGATTAGAAAAATCAACTAAATCTTCAGCCAAAAGCGGTGCAAATCCAAGCAGCACAGCTGTTGGATAACATCCAGGACAGGCTACTAATCGCGCACCCAAAAGATCATCTCGATTAAGTTCAGGCAAACCATATACTGCTTCACTCAACAACTCCGGACTTGCATGTACATCGCCATACCATTTTTTCCAAAGTTCATTATCTTGCAGTCGAAAGTCAGCAGAAAGATCAATTACTTTAATATCTTTCTCTAACAAAGCGGGTACTAAATTCATACTGACAGCATGGGGAGTTGCAAAAAAAACAAGATCCAACTCGTCAAAAAGATTCTCCTCCGGACTAACAAAACTTTGCTCATAGTATCCCGCAAGATGGCTGTAGACTTGACTTATAGGAATGCCTGCATAGTCTCTCGATGTTACTACTTTGACCTCGACTTGATCATGCAACGCTAGTAAACGCAATAATTCTGCTCCTGTATATCCAGCACCGCCTATAATCCCAACTGCTAACATTTTAATTTACCCACTAATTGTCAAAATTAATTTCAAAAGACATCACCATAATAGTAAGTATAAAAGTAATTTTACTGTATATAACTGGTAATATTGGCATGAGCGTGATTGATTACCTGTTAATATTTAGCGTTAAAATCTTGTGTGGTTAGTAAACGTGTTTAAAACGCAGAGAGTAGGATATAAATCGAAATGCTTTGGATGAAAGCACTGCATGTTATTTTTTTTGTGTGCTGGTTTGCTGGGCTTTTCTATCTACCACGCATCTTTGTTTATTATGCCTCTAGTCAGCATATGGAAACAAAATTACAGCTAGCCACGATGGCTAGGAAATTATATAGGTTTGTCACACCTTTTATGATAATCGTGATAATTATCGGCTTCGCTATGATTTATAAGAACCCCGAGTATTATTTGAATGCGACTTGGATGAAGCTTAAGTTGGCATGTGTAGTAGCTTTAGTTGCTTATCATCTCCAATGTGGGCGATATGTTAAAGCTATTAATGCGAATTCTGATAATCATAGTCATATTTTCTTTAGGTTTTTTAATGAGATTCCCGTATTTTTTTTATTTACAATCGTAATACTTGCTGTACTTAAACCATTTTGATTAACATATTAATCGGTAAGTATTGAATTTAAATTTAAGCGAAATGTAACTTGCCGCGCTTAGATATGCGCGGATAGGACTATAAATGGCATCTAACGAATTATTTGATCGAGCAAAAAAATTTATCCCCGGAGGTGTCAATTCCCCGGTTAGAGCGTTTAAAGCTGTAGGTGGAACTCCAGTTTTTATAAAAAATGCTGAGGGTGCATATCTTCATGATTGCGCAGGCAATCGCTACATAGACTATGTGCTTTCATGGGGACCGATGATAATGGGGCATAACCATCCAGAAGTACGCGAAGCAGTCATTGAGCAGTGTAATAAAGGATTGAGCTATGGCGCACCAACCGAATTGGAGATCGAGTTAGCGGAGCTATTATGCGACATCATGCCAAATATGGATCTCGTGCGAATGGTTAATTCCGGAACGGAGGCAACCATGAGTGCAATTCGGCTAGCAAGAGGTTTTACCGGTCGCGACAATATCGTTAAATTCGAAGGCTGCTATCATGGTCATTCGGACTCCCTCCTAGTAAAGGCAGGATCGGGGGCGCTCACTCTGGGCGTACCCAGCTCTCCTGGAGTTCCAAAATCTCTAGCGGACCACACAATTACTCTTACCTACAATGATTCTTTCGGATTAAAGGAGGCTTTTGAGCAATTCGGTGATTCGCTAGCTTGCGTTATTGTTGAGCCCGTCACGGGCAATATGAATTGTGTTTTACCAGAAGCCAGTTTCTTGGAGGCTCTACGATTACTCTGCGATCAATACGGTGTGGTCTTAATACTTGATGAAGTTATGACTGGTTTCCGTCTGGGACTTCAAGGCGCACAAGGGCACTATGGTATTGAGGCAGACCTAACTACCCTTGGAAAGGTTATTGGAGGTGGAATGCCCGTGGGCGCATTTGGTGGGAAAAAAGAAATTATGGAGCAAGTTGCTCCGCTCGGTCCTGTCTATCAAGCTGGCACATTGTCTGGGAATCCCGTCGCGATGGCCGCGGGAATCGCAACGCTAAACATTCTCTCCCGCCAAGATTTCTATTCCCCGATTTTCCATCGTACTACAAAACTGTGCGAAGGCATTGAAAGGGCAGCAAGTCAAGTAGGCATCCCTCTAACAACTAATCACGTTGGAAGTATGTTCGGTATTTTTTTTACTACAAGTAAAACCGTAACAACTTACTCAGATGTAACGGCATGTAATATTGATCATTTCAACTCATTTTTTCATTCAATGTTAGATAACGGTGTTTATCTTGCACCAGCGTCTTTCGAAGCTGGATTCATGTCTTCAGCACATACTGATGATGACATAGAAAATACGTTAGCCGCAGCTATGCTGGCATTCGAAAAACTTTGTTAAGGAAAAATCGAAATGTCCTTTAAAAGTCAACGTGGCTCTTTTCCTGCCACCAGAATGCGCCGACTTAGAGCTAAGAAGTTTTCAAGAGATCTTGTGTGCGAATCTGAGCTATCTCCTAAAGATCTGATTTATCCCGTATTCGTAGTTGAGGGAAAACAAAAGCGCGAGCCCGTTCCATCTATGCCCGGCATCGAACGGTTAAGCATAGATCTTTTAGTCGAAAGAGCTAAAGAGATTGATGAGCTCGGTATCCCAGCTATTGCTTTATTTCCTGTCGTTCCAGAAGAGAAAAAGAGTCTCATGGCTGAGGAGGCCTATAACTTTGATGGCCTCAGCCAAACAGCGGTAAAGACATTAAAAAACATGCTACCAGATCTCGGTATAATAACGGACGTAGCGCTTGATCCATTTACTACTCATGGCCAAGATGGAATTATTGATGATAATGGCTATGTCGTGAATGATACAACTATGGAAATTCTAGTAAAGCAAGCTCTATCTCATGCCGAAGCTGGAGCCGATATCATAGCGCCCTCTGATATGATGGATGGACGAATAGGAGCAATTAGACATAACTTGGAGAAAAATAGTTTTCCAAATACTCTAATCATGGCATATGCGGCGAAATATGCATCAAGTTATTACGGCCCGTTCCGTGACGCGGTGGGGTCAAGTTCAAATATAAAAGGGGGGAATAAGTTTAGTTACCAAATGGATCCAGCAAATATTGAAGAAGCGCTTCACGAATGCGCGCTCGATTTATATGAGGGCGCAGATATGATTATGGTCAAACCGGGCATGCCCTATCTAGATGTGGCGTGTCGAGTAAAACAGGAACTCCAAACTCCAACTTTCGCTTATCAGGTAAGTGGAGAATACTCCATGCATATGGCGGCTTTTTTGGAAGGCTGGCTCGATAAAGAACAAGTAGTGCTTGAATCATTACTTGCTTTTAAACGCGCTGGATGCGACGGTATTTTAACTTACTTTGCAATCGATGCCGCAAGGTATTTACAAAAATAAAGTCCTCTATGTAGGCTTCTGGTGTTTTAGCAATCTTCTTTCGATGTCTGTTGCTTTCGGAGAATGCGATTGTATATGGCAAGGGTCTTTTGTGGATGTGCAGAAGAACGCTGATCTCATAGTGAGTGGGAGCGTGATCGCTACTAAGGGAAACTCGATTGATCTTAATATTGAACGAACTCTCCGAGGCGAATCCTACCGCGAAGAGATTAGAATATGGCTAAAGACGAAAAACTATTGCCGTCCTGAACCCGATCAGTTCCCACTAGGATCAAGTTGGGTGATGGCCTTAGAAAGAATTAAAGAGGATATACCGGGTGGTTTTGATCCAAATACACCCAATATAAGTTATGGTCGAATAGATGATTTTATCTTATCAAGCTGCGGCGGCTATTGGTTATCACAGCAAGGTGAAACAGTCACTGGCAATTTACTTGATGGACCCAGATGGGCCCGAGATCCTAAAACATTTAGTATAGATTTAGATATTCTGTTTAGCTATATCGACGGAAAAATAGCTCGCGAGGATTTAGCTCAATATAATAGAGAGAATCCTGTACTAGAAGAACTTTTATTAGACACTCGCATTTTTTTAAAAAATCAGTCTCAAGATTTTTTAAAGAAAGAATCTATTATGAATGATGAATAACTTCTACCAACTCTATCAACATAGAAAGTGATAGACCCCAAATAGTAAACTGCTCATATTTATAGCATGGTACTGTGATCTTGCGTGATCTATGTTGCCAAGGCATATCTGTCTGATTTTTTGGATCTAGGAAAAACTCTAAAGGTATCCAAACTAGTGACGCTACTTCATGATTGAGCTTGAAAGACGATTTCTTAGCGAGAACAAAGATATATGGCGTTACATACATACCTAAGTTATATTTGGTTGGCCGTGCACGCTTGTCGGAAAGTCGTCCGATATAGCGAGCACACTCCGGCAATACAATCCCAACTTCTTCAAAAGTTTCTCTAACTGCTGTTGCATAACTGTCTTTATCTTGACTTTCTCTTCGCCCTCCTGGAAATGCCATATGACCAGACCAAGGGTCACCTTCTCGGTCAGCTCTTTTAATCATCAAAACCTCGCAATTTCCATCACGCTGCCTCAATAAAATTGCTACAGAAGAACGATTTGCTAAATATCGTAAAAGCTCTCGTCTGGGACGATAACTAGTAATGGATTTCTCGATGACTTTTAAATCTAAATTTAACGGCATAATAATAAGTATTAATTCAGTTTAGATTAAATTGATAACATAGAACACTAGTCTATATCGGAGGAGTTGCTAAAATCATATAGTCTTTAGAGCACAAAAATAATTGACTTAAAAAATTTTGATTTCAACAAAATCCAAAGAACAAACCTTTCTTTTATCTCTAAATAATCTGAGCTTTTCATATCGCTATAAACCAGTTCTCAAAAATATTTCTTTAAAAATAAAAGCCGGCCAGCACTGGGTATTTCTAGGTAGAAATGGTGCAGGGAAGTCTTCTCTAGCAGCGATTCTGGGTGGACGAGAGACTAGCTTTTCAGGCACATATGAATTAGCTCCTGACCTGAAAAAAAGAGGTATAGAAATCGTAAGTTTTGAAGAAACTCGTACTCTACGCTCAAGAGAGAGAAAGCTTGATTTGTCCGAGTTTAATGAGACCGCCTTCGATCCAGGAACCAGTGTTAGGGAGTTATTAGCATTTACTAATATCGATAGTGATGAGGCGTCGCGATGGATAACCTTAATAGGAATCGACAGCATTCTAGATCGCGGAGTTCGCTTCATCAGTACAGGACAAATGAGGAAGGTTCTTTTGGCCAAGGCAATCTTAAAAAGACCTGGAATGATAATTTTAGATAACTTAACAGATGGATTAGATATTTCAAGTCAAAAATCCATGCGCAATTTGCTGGACGATTTGATAAATCAGGACTGGCTATTGGTGGTACTGAGCAGACAGTTAGAGGATGTGCCCAAAAAATCAACCCACGTGATGGTTTTAGAAAATGGCATTGCTATTCAAAGCGGTAAGAAAGAATTAGTCTTGAGTGACTCTAGCGTCTCGAATTTAATGGAAACTCCGTCCATAAACTTCGGTAAGTTACCACCAATATCACATAGTGAGACAATGCAATCTATAGAAGGCCCCCTGCTATCTCTTAAAAACGTTTCTGTCAGATATGGTGACTTGCAGATATTTAAAAATGTTAACTGGGAATTCAGGCATGGCCAGCACTGTCATATATACGGACCAAATGGATGCGGCAAAACAACTCTTTTAAGTCTGATTTTAGGCGATAACCAGAAAGCTTATGGACAAAATATCCATATATTTGGAAAACTCAGAGGTAGTGGCGAAAGCATCTGGGATATCAAACAGAAGTTCGGACAGGTCGGCACAGAGTTGCACCTTGATTTTATAGGAGGCATGACTAACTTAGAAGTTATCTTGTCTGGTTTTTTTGATACTATCGGTCTATATACAGCTCATGATGATTATCAAAAACGGCATTCCCTCAAGTGGCTGGAAGTATTTCAACTAGAAGACCTCGCAAAAAAGCAATTTGATGAGCTATCTTTTGGAACCCAGAGGGTGATTCTCATAGCAAGGGCAATGGTAAAGTATCCAGCAGTTTTAATTTTAGATGAACCGACGCTGGGAATGGATTTATATAATCAAAAGCTAATATTAAGCGCTATAGATCATATTGCTGAAAATAGTCAAACACAGATAATTTTTATAAGTCACTCTCAGGGAGAAAGGCCTAATTGTATAAATCAAGAGCTATACTTCAAATCATCTAATAAAATCTTTAGTGTTAGTGTGACTGAGAACTAGGCTCCCTATTCGCTTCCTGAATAAAACGATTCAATGCTTGGCAGACAGGGTGTTTGCAGTAAAGTAAACCCCTCTCTGCGAATACAAGCGCTTGGAGTACATCTCCACTCGCCGATTTGACTCTTGCTAATTCAAGATAAGTAGCGGCCTGATAAGGTGCGAGCCGGAGAGCTCGCTCAAGTAACGCATTTGCTCTATCGTAGTCTTGTTTAGCAACAGCCTCTTCCGCAAGCTGCTGTAAATGTCTTAGAGCAGAATTAGCTTGCTGCAAGCTGCCCGACTCTAATCTTATCTTGCCGGGTGATTCATCAGATGTTCTTGAAGAATCGTTATTTGACTGAGTGGCACACCCTGTAAAGAAAACAAGTAGGCTTAAGTAAGAGATATATTTGTAGGTTTTAAGGTGAAAAAAATTGTATGCCATTTTTACCTCCTAAATAGAGACTGGAACCAACTCTTTTTAGCAGAGTCTCTTGCTACACATTTACGATATTCTGCTGGCTGTGTACCACTTATAAAGGGAAGCAAAATACTATTTTCGCAAAATCCATCTCTAATAGTCGAACTATATTCGTCAACCCAATGCACCTCTACACCTTCTGGCATCCGATAAATTAATGATCTTTCTGCTGCGCTATTCATAAACTTCGCCCAAATCTTGAGTGCACCGGTAGCACCGGTAAGGGTGGTAGCACCGTTATCATCGCGGCCAATCCAAGTAACAGCCAAAAGATCACCGGAGAAACCAGCAAACCAAGAGTCGCGTCCGTCATTTGTTGTGCCTGTTTTTCCAGCAACATCAAAATTTTTATCAAGCGTATAATAAACAGACTTCCCTGTACCTGTTCTCACCGATTCACGAAGAATATATTGGAGTAAATGCATGGTACTCAAGTTAAAAGTTCTATCATAAGTCAAAGGAAATCTCCTAAGGGGCTTTCCTCTCGAATCTAAAATTTGGCGTATCGTTCTCAAGGGTAACTGAAATCCTCCACTAGCGATCGACTGATATAGCGTCGCCATTGTATAAGGTGAATATTCACCAGCACCAAGTGTTAGAGAGGGAACTAAAGGAACCGGTTGCTCTAGGCCCAACCGACGAAGTACGTCTAATAGTTTATCTAGCCCTACAGTCATACCCAATCTGGCAGTAGCCAGATTCAATGATTGAGATAATCCCTCTCGTAAGGGTACTTTTCCTCGAGTTTTTCTATCGAAATTTTGAGGCTGCCATAATTTACCTCCGGGGCCCTTAACAGTAAGAGGTATATCCTCTATGAGTGTCGCCAAAGTATAGGTGGATGGATCCTCCAGCGCAGCTAGATAGATAGCTGGTTTCAATAGCGAGCCAGCAGGGCGTCTAGCATCCAAAGCCCTATTAAAACCAGCGTATCGATTAGCCTTTCCACCCACTAGTGCAACCACCTCACCAGTATCCACCCTTGTAACAATTGAACTCGTTTCAAGTTCGGCAGAGCCAGGTAAATTTTGTAAAACTGTTTGACTACTGTTTTCAAGTTTATCCTGAAGAATAGGATCGAAATTTGTAAAAATATTCAATCCTAACGTTGTCAAATCTCTTTCCTGATACTCCAAACTCAACTGTCGATGGACCAGATCTAAATATGCTGGGAAATTTCCACTACGTATAGATAAGAAATTAACTTGAAGTGGCATCGATTTAGTAACTAACAACTCCTCTGAGGAAATAACACCAAGCTCCTGCATCTTGTCTAAGACTAAGTTACGCCGTTCGATGGCTCGATCTTTATGCTTTTTGGGATTATAGAAAGACGGGCCTTTTATTATACCGATTAGGAGTGCTTGTTCATGTAAGCCTAACTGTGCCAGCGGCTTGTTAAAATAATGCTTTGCCGCCAGACCAAAGCCATGGATAGCTCTCCGACCGTCCTGGCCCAGATAAATTTCGTTTAGATAGTTCTCTAGAATCTGCGATTTGGTGTAATGAAACTCTAGTAGTATCGCCATAAACAGCTCATTTATCTTCCGCAAAAGAGTTCGTTCTGGAGTGAGATAGTAGTTCTTAACAAGCTGCTGAGTGATCGTACTTCCGCCAGATACGACCTTGCCTGATGTAAGATTTTGTATTAATGCTCTAAATATACCCTTAAAGGAAAAGCCTAGGTGTTTTTGGAACGCTTGATCTTCAATCGCTAATAAACCGTCAATTAGAGTTGGTGGTACATCTCTTAATCTTACCAATAATCTATCCTCGCCATGGGCTGGATAAATTGCACCAATCTCGAGTGGTTCCAGTCGCATTAACTCAATATTATTATTCTTACTTGATAGCTCGGTTATAAAGTTATCCCGAATTCGTATCTTGACTTTTCGCGCGATCTCATTTTCATCAGCAAAACCAAAACCACGTGTATAAATTAGAAAAAGATTACCTCTCCTTATAACTTGCCCTGGATTATCGAGAGTTTTGACTTTTTTGTATCCGAGCCATTTTAATTCGAGAGATAAATCAGATGAACTTATAGACAATCCTGAATAAAGCTCCAGAGGTCTTGCATATACTCTGGCAGGCACCTCCCAAAGATTTTCAGAAAAGCTATCGGTAATACGCACATCTAGATAAATCAAGTAAAATATCAATACGACTAATGCCGTAGTTATTATTTTAATTAGCGATTTTTTTTTAAAGACCATTTACCGAAATTTTAACTCATACATCAGTAATTACCCTCTTTTATTTCGAAATTAGATTGCCATAATAGACCTAATTTTTGAGAGTGAAATCTTAGATGGGAGTTTATGAAAAAATATAACGTTTTTGGCATGGGTGCAGCGCTAGTCGATACCCAAATAAGAATAAATGAGAAGAAACTAAAAGATATGGGTGTGGAGAAAGGAGTCATGACTCTTGTTGACGAAGCAAGACAAGGACAACTTCTTGAGGAGCTTTCTGGCGACTTACTGGAGGCAAAACATGAAAGTGGGGGTAGTGCGGGTAACTCGATGATTGCTATTTCCAGATTTGGAGGAAAAGCTTTCATGTGCTGTAAGGTGTCGGATGATCAGGATGGAGAGATATATATCTCCGATCTCGAAGGATGCGGGGTAGCTCATAATCTAGAAAATAATCGTTCTTCAGCCGAAGCTACTGGTAAGTGCCTGGTACTGATCACCCCAGATGCGGATCGCAGCATGAGCACCTTTTTAGGTATTTCAGAGAGGCTATCTCCCTTGAATTTACACTATGAAAGTATATTGGACTCGGAATATGTGTATCTAGAGGGCTACCTAGTTACATCGCCCTCTTGCAGAGAGGCGGCGGTTGTACTTAGAAGCTTTGCGCAAGAAAATGACATAAAAATTGCGTTAAGTTTTTCGGATCCAGGGATAGTGAATTTTTTTCGCGAGGGAATGCTCGAAATTATAGGGGAAAAGGTTGATTTAATTTTTTGCAACGAAGATGAAGCACTTAGCTGGGCAAATACGGAAAGAATGGAGGATGCACTTACCTCGCTTAAAAAAATTACAGAAACTTTTGTTGTGACCCTCGGTGCTAAAGGCGCAATCATATTTGATGGAGAAATAGAGAGCCAAATAAATTCTGAGCAGATAGAGGCGATTGATACAAATGGAGCTGGTGACATGTTCGCTGGAGCATTTTTATATGCCATAACAGCAGGAGATAGTCATATTGAGGCTGGAAAGTTTGCAAACTTTGCTGCCTCGAAAATAGTGCAACACTTCGGGCCCAGGCTCCCTCAATCAGAATACGCCTCCATAAAGAAAGAATTTTACGAAAAAGTCCGATCCTGAACGATCTAGCCTTGCGATAGCAAATCTCTCAAATCAATTATCCCAGCATTCGCGCGGCTAATATAAGACGCCATTACCAGAGAATGATTTGCCATCATGCCAAACCCTGTGCCATTAAAAATCATCGGACTCCATATTGTAGCTTGGGTTGCCTCTAATTCTCTGATGATTTGTTTAAGACTCACTGTGGCATTCTTTTTCTCCAGTACTTCTGCAAAATCAATTTCTGCAGCACGCAGAAAATGAATCAAAGCCCATGCGGCGCCACGAGACTCATAGAAAACATCGTCTATTTCACTCCAAGGAGTCCGGACAGAAACTTCCCTAGGCCCAGCGGTGGACTGCTTTGCCTGAGGGTCTCCCGCTAGATCTGTATTGAGACGTTTTTGGCCAACACTTGCCGATAATCTCTGTGACAAGCTTCCTAATCTAGTTTCAACATTTGCAAGCCAATCGCGCAAATTGTCAGCTCGAGAATAAAATTGCGCACCGTCTGAATCGGTTTGTGATAACCTACAAAAATATCTAAGCGCATAAGCCACACCCTCAGAATATTCAGATTCAGAGGCTGGCAATAACCAGCTTTTTGACTGAAAGTTAAATCGTGGCTCTGCTAGAGCAAGATCTCTATCTTCCGTGGACTGAGACTGTGAGCGACTAAACGATTCACGGAAAGCACGAGCAAGATCTCGAGACTGAATTAATACGCCATACTCCCAATTTGG
>CABYJX010000010.1 GCA_902519405.1 uncultured Gammaproteobacteria bacterium | reverse complement strand
CAGCAAAATCTGGCCCTTAAAGGTGTGATAAATGGCTAATTCAGACGGGACAATTGCGCCCGCGACGGCTCTTGATATATCTCGCGCGAATGCTTCACATTCCGCGACTATTCAATCACTGCGACCAGAACCCGTGGCGGGTACAGTCGTGGAGGTCAATGCCAAAGCTACAAGGTCGAAAGGCCAAAACGTGGCTGAGATGCGTACCACAGAAGCTCGAATACAGGAGGCCTTGGCGCGTTTGAAAGCGCATGCTAAAACTCCTCGAAACCTAAGCTTTAGATTGGATCATGTCGCTGATAGATGGATGGTATCGGTGAGAGATAAGTTTTCTGGCGAGCTCATTCGTGAGGTGCCTGGTGCAGCGGTGTTAAAAGTATCGCATAACATAGAGTCTCTAAAGGGAATACTGTTCGATCAAGTTCTCTAGGCTATACTTAACCCCTCGATAGGTTCGTTTTCGTGGGTCAAGTAAAGCGTCTAACCACGTTGCGTCCTAACGCCATGTGGGGGCTTTGTTATGCTTTTAAAAACGTTACGGGAATTGATAACCATTATATTTGTAGCTTGTCTGATTGGAGCTGCAATGTCTCTGGTGACCAATATGTTTGTCGCTGGTGTGGAGGCAGTTGGTGCCCTTCGCGGTCAAGATACGTTCTTTAGACTCGAAATTCATGACAAAATCCTCCCAGTTGGTAGCGTAGTTTTTCTTTGGATTACAGCGATTGCGGTCTATTTTGTTAAGACATCACTGGGCATTAAAGCATGGGCAGGTCCGGCGGACTCTATTTATGCCGCTCATCAAAGCCGCGAACCCTTAGACTTAAAACGAGGATTTGGTTCTACCTTTGCCGCCTTTCTATCTGCTAGCGGAGGCGCAGCGGTGGGTCAGTACGGTCCTCTTGTTCATTTTGGTGCCACCATGGGTGTCTGGGTAAAGCGATTTCTCTCACCTTCTTTGTCCAACGAGGTATATCTTGGCTGTGGTGTGGCTGCTGCCATCTCAGCGGGATTCAATGCGCCGATTGCAGGAATTATCTTCGCTCATGAGGCAATTCTTCGCTTGTTTTCTATTCGCGCAGTAGCCCCTATTTCCATCGCTGCCATCACAGCAAGCGCAGTTGATCGATTCTTGTTTCCCAGTGACGCCACTTTTGCTATTGACGCGGTTCTGCCTCCTTTGATTGAAATTTTACCCGCTTTAATTGCTATTACACCGATTTTATCGCTCGTGGCTTTGGCGTTCATGCTTTCACTGCGTACCGCGCAGCGGTTTGCAGCAAGATTTAGTGGACCCGCTTTTCTTCTTACCTTTTTGGCCGCCACATTATGTGGCGTGCTCGGTATGTTTCTTCCTGATGTACTTGGTCTTGGTATGGTTCAGATAAATCAAATGTTGTCTGGTGAGTTTGCACTGACCATGCTCATTCTGTTGCTTCTGGGTAAGCTAGTAGCGACTACTCTTTGTATTGGCTTTGGTTTGTTTGGAGGTGTCTTTGGCCCGGCAATTTTCATTGGTATTGCAGCAGGTGCCGTTTTAGGTGGTGTAGCAGAGAATTTGGGATTTTCAAATTTTGCTCTGATTGCGAGCGTGGCCTCTATGGCTGCCGTTAGTGCATCAGTTATTGGTGCACCAATAACCGCCACCATCATTATCCTTGAGTTAACACAGTCTTATGAATTTGCAGTCGCCGCTATGGTGACAGTAATGTTATGTAATCTAATCACGCAGCGTGTTTTCGCTTTGTCGTTTTTTGACAGGCAACTATTAGATAGGGGCGTTGATTTGCGTGGCGGTCGAGAAGCGATTCATTTAAATCAAATTCTCTCGGCAGAATTAGCGACTAAAGATGGTATTGTTTTAGATAGCTCCGTTGATGGAAACCAGGCTCGGGCGATACTTGAAGAAAAATCACTTACGGAAGCTTACATATGTGCAGAAGACGGGGTGCTGATGGGTAAAATCTCACTTTTTCATACCCTTGCGGCCGAAAATAATTCTTTAAAGGATTATATGGATAAAGATCCGTTCTCTCTTTCTGGGACTGATACACTTGCACATGCCATGTCAAAAGTGGCAAATTTTGTCGGAGAAAGTATACCAATACTAGATAAGGAGACAGGTGTCTTGATTGGAACCGTAACAGAAGGGGATTTATTCAATGCGGTCGTTGGGGTGCAGGGTGAGATAGTGAAGCAGGAGCGAGGCTGATGTTCCACGGTTTTTTCTCAATTTCAGCAATTATATTCTTTTTCTCTTCTGCCCTTACAAGCATTGAGTCAGAAGCATCTCTTGAGGCTGGAATTCGGGCCAAAGATCGCGGCCATTACGCGACAGCTATTCGGGCTTGGAAAGCGTTAGCAAAGAAAGGTGATGCACGCGCACAAAACAATATTGGTCATATGTACGAAGAAGGGTTAGGTGTCGCCCAAAACTATAGGGAGGCAATGAACTGGTATAAAAAAGCTGCTGAGAGCAAGCTGCCAGAAGCTCAATTTAATGTAGGACTGCTTTATTATTACGGGTATGGCGTGGCCAAAAACCTTCGAGAAGCAATTAAATGGTTTAAATTATCCTCAAGAAAGAACCTTGCGGAGGCGCAGTATATGATGGGTTTAGCTCATCATGAAGGGAAAGGAGTCCGCCTTGACTACAGAGAGGCATTCGCATGGTTCGCTAAATCTGCGAAGCAAAATCACCCGCCTGCACAATTTATGAGCGGTTTTATGTTTCAAGCTGGTGAAGGAATGGAGCCAGATCCTATGCGAGCTTATGCCTGGTCAAAACTAGCTGAGCTAAATAAGCAACCCGAATCAGATGCAATTTACAATCTTGCTGCGTTATCACTAGACAAGAGACAAGTCTTGCAGGCACAGGCAATAGCTCGCATATGTTTTAGCTCTGCTTTGACAGACTGCCCTTTGTTGGAAAAGGGCCCTTTAAGGGTTGTCATTGATGCTGGTTCAGCCCCGCCCCCCGAGACTGGAACTGCTCTCAAAGCTAGGCAACTTAAGTCCGCGGCTAAGGATGCTTATGAGGAACTAACAGAAAAGCTAGGTTTTTAAATAAGAAAAACCTTTTTAAAACCGCTCCAACCTCTAAAGAGATGCTTTCTTCGACCGATTTATAGAGCATTAAGCAATCGCAACAAGAAGGCGTTGAGATATGAGCCCTAGAAACAGACTCTTAGCAATGGACCAGTACAAGGGAGTGGATACAGGAGCCACAGCAGAGTATGCGGATGGCGTACAACTTATCCAAATGTTATTTTCCGCTCTCTTGGATTCAATTAGTGATGCAGATGGCCATATACAGCGTGGCGACTTAGCTAAAAAAGGAGACAGCATCACTCGTGCCCAGAAAATTGTTAGCGGGTTACGACTTTCGTTAGATTTTGAGCGAGGTGGAGAATTGGCGCGAAATCTAGATGATCTTTACGAGTATGCTAATCGACGGCTTATAAATGCCAGTGCAAGCAACGATGTAGAGGCGCTTAGAGAAGTGAAAGAAATCATTTCAGACATAAGTTCTGCTTGGCAACTTATACCCTCTCTTATGAAGCCGCAGGATACAGCAGCAGCTTAGTCACCCTATATTAGATTATCTCCTTCCTGCGGTACTACAACCTCAGCTACACTTGGCGTTATGGTCAAATTTAACGAAAAACTACCTATCATCGCGGCCTAGACTCATTTGTAATAGAATGAGTTTGGCGGCCAATTTTTGCCGCTACCGGAATTATGTGGGAGGCCCGCGACATTAACTCTCAGGATGTTGTGATTGGCGCTGCTATGCGCGAGATCTGGCAGATCGTGGACGCTGCAGCAGCCAGTGATGCCCCTGTTATGATTCGTGGCGAGACAGGAGTAGGCAAGGAGGTTGCTGCCAGACAAATTCATCAGCGCTCCCGGCGCGCCGAAGACGCCTTTGTGCCAATTAATTGCGGAGCGGTGCCTTCAGAGCTCCTCGAGAGTGAACTTTTTGGTCATCGCAAGGGTTCCTTTACTGGAGCAATAGCAGATCACAAAGGGCGGTTCGAGATTGCCAATCGAGGCACATTATTCCTTGACGAAATTGGAGATATGCCAGCACATCTGCAAGTGAAGATACTGCGAGTGCTGGAGGATAAGGCAATCACGCCGGTTGGAGCGAATCAAGAAACAAAAGTAGACGTGCGAATTATAGCTGCGACCCATCAGAATCTCGAAAAAATGATTGAGTCTAGCGGTTTTCGTGAGGATCTTTACTACAGGTTAAACGTAATCCCGATTCATATCCCTCCGCTGAGACAAAGACGGGAAGAATTCGATGATTTTCTGGACTTTTTTGCCAAAAAGCATGCAGGTGAAGGCAAAATAATCACTTTCTCTTCTTTGACAATCGAAAGACTGCGAGATTATCACTGGCCAGGCAATGTGCGTGAGCTGTCAAATCTTGTGGCGCGCTTCAACGCACTCTGGCCAGAATCAGAGATAGATATCTCGACGATTCCGCGCTCGATGTTACCTCCTGGTATGGGATCCTCTGCAGCAACTGACACCGACGATGCTGCAGAGATATCTTTAAATACTAACAAGAGTGAAGTTGAAGCCATTATTGGACTCGCGCAGGGTTGGCAGTCAGATAGCGGACAGGGCGGTGATGAGATAGAAATGCGACAGATCCTTCGAGATGTTGAGTCGAGGCTTATAACCGCCGCTTTAGAGGATTCCGAGGGTAACGTTTCAGCTGCCGCTAAACGCCTAAATATGCAACGTACCACGTTAATTCAACGTATTGCAAAACTGGGCCTACGTGACTGAGCAGTCGTTCGAATACCTAGACCATCTTGCACAATTTCAATTTTGTCAGAAACTCGTCTTTTTTTGATTCCGCGCTGACTTAATTATGACAATTCCACTCTTTTAGATCTAGCAAATAATCGTAAGTAACTGTTTTAAATAAATAAAAATAAATTGGCATTCTAATTGCTTTAAACAGTACCAAATTACTGTTTTTAGCTAAGGGAAATGCTATGAGTGCAGATATTAACCCACGTATAGGTTGGATCTATGGAGAAGGAGATGTCACCAGTCTACTAGAGATAAGTGCATCAATTGCGGCAGAAATCATACCATTATCGGGATGGGAAGAGGCAGTAGATCAGGGAGCTTCCTGGTCTGCGTTGGTTGTTGAGCTGAGTAGAAATGTAAGAGAGATAGAGCATTTAGTTCAAAAGACAGACTTCGCAAGCGATATTCCCGTTATTGCCGTTGTATCCAGAAGTGAATTTGAAACTGGAATTAATGCGATGGCAGCTGGTGCAAGCGCAGTGGTTCAAAAAGAGGAATTAACCTCGGCTTCCCTGATAGAGAAACTTTCGTCTTTAAACGGGAGCTTTGCAACTCATCGGGATGCTTCTCTAGATTCATCACATTCATTTGATAGTAGCGAAATTCAAGCTGAATCCCCTGAAATGGATTCTACAATGGAATCAAATATTGAGCCCTCTTATGTTTTTGTAGATCCATTATCTCAGAGCCTGTTTGCGCTCGCTCAGCGTGTCGCTAGAGCCGATGTATCCGTGCTTGTACAAGGGGCTACCGGGGCCGGAAAGGAAGTATTGGCAAAAGTTGTTCACCAATCTTCACAACGATCTCAGCAACCCTACATCAGCATGAATTGTGCTGCCATACCGGAAAATCTCGCCGAAGGAATGCTTTTTGGCCATGAAAAAGGATCTTTTACGGGCGCTACAAGAACTCAAAAGGGACTTTTTGAGCAAGCTAACGGAGGAACAATTTTTCTTGATGAGATTGGAGAGATGCCCCTGGCTTTACAATCTAAGTTATTGCGTGTTTTGCAGGAGAAAACGTTGACAAGGATCGGAGGAGAAAAATCTCTAAGCTTAGATGTTAGAGTTATCGCAGCTACTAATCGAAATCTTACTGAGTTGATCAGTGCAAGATTATTTCGAGAAGACCTATATTTCAGACTAAGCGCATTTAAATTAACTATTCCTCCTCTGGCCAGTAGACGTTTAGATATTGCACCACTGGTAGATCTTATGCTTTCAAAGCACAGTGAGGCGCTCGGTCGAGAAGTAGGAATCACTACTTCCGCTATGAATCAGCTGATGCATTATCGTTGGCCAGGAAATGTTCGGGAACTTGAAAACGTTATTTCCCGGGCCATCGTGATGAGTGATGGGGATCATATTGACGCTTGTCACATTCTTCTCGATGACATCAAACCCAACGATGGTTGGCAGGAATTAGGGGATCAGACAGCTTCTGCAATGCAAAAATTGATATCTTCTGATCCATTTCAAAATAGTGCCGAAATAAGTACTGGCGTCCTAGGTAGCTCTGTAAAGCAGACTGAATGCAATACGATTTTAGCAGCGTTGCAGGCGAGTAAAAATCGAGCTGAGGCAGCTGTGAAATTAGGGATAAGTCCTAGAACTTTGCGGCATAAGCTCAAGAAGCTTAGAGATGATGGAATGCAAGTGCCTCAGGCTTACGCACGGTAGGTGATGAATATGAAAGTAGAACAAAATCCAATAGCACAATCCTTACTCGAGCAGATACGCCAGCACCAGCAACAGATAAGTGAAACTCGAATAGACGCGGGTTTTGAGGTTGATTCAAATAATAATCAGGTTAATTTTTCCGAGCTGGTAGGCAGTGCTCTTGACGAGGTCAATGCACTAAAGAAGTCTTCAGCGGCGGCGGCGGCGGCATATGAATCGGGGGTAGACATACCTTTGTCGGATGTAATGGTCAATATGCAAAAAGCCTCGTTAGCTTTTGAAGCGACGCTCCAAGTGCGAAATAAAGTACTAAAAGCATACGAAGACATAATGAATATGCCGGTTTAATTAATTTAATTTAGGGGACGATCTAGATGGAAGCAACAGCTACTTTACCAGGACAAACGTTAGCGGCAGATGAATCGCGAAATATGCCAGCTGCATCTGCAGGTGCGCCACCAGCTACAACTCAAATACCGCAAGCTGGAGGTGCTTTACCCAGTGTCACGGAGATCTTTGATACCCCGTTGGTGCGTAAGGCGATGCCTGGGATAATAGTAGTTATTTCCCTAATGCTATTGATATTAGCTTATCTATGGATTCAGGATAGTGGTCACAGAGCATTATACCCGGAAATGTCTGATTCAGATCGGCAAGCAGCCTACGATGCACTAAGAGCAGCAGATTTTAATGTAAAAGTTGATTCTTCGACGGGCGTGATAAGTGTTCCAGTGGGCCGTTACTATGAGGCACGGATGTTACTCGCCTCTTCCGGATTGCCGCGCGAAGCAAATACAACCGCCGTAGATGCGCTTTCATCAGATTCATCAATGATGACAAGCCAGTTTATGGAGCAGGCTCGGTACAGTGCAGCGATAGAGGCAGAGTTGGCAAAAAGTATAGTGAAAATTGCAACTATAGATGCAGCACGCGTGCATTTAGCAACTACTAAAAGATCCCCATTCATGCGAAGAAAGACCGAATCAAGCGCGTCAGTTATTTTAGTCCCTCATGCGGGTCGCGCGGTGTCGAATGCACAGGTTCAAGCAATAACACATTTGGTTTCTTCGAGTGTGCCGTACTTATCTGCTGATAATGTCGTAGTTGTCGATCAGACGGGTAATTTACTCACTAAAGACGAAGATAGTATCGGTCAGGTAGTGGGAGTATTTACTGAATATGAGCGAGATCTCGAAGAGCAATATAGAAGTAGAATAAACGCAATTCTGGGGCCATTAGTAGGATTAGAAAATATTAGGGCAGAGGTCGACGTTGCAGTTGACTTCACTCAGCTTGAGTCGACCTACGAAAACTTTGATAGGGACAATGTTGGAGGCGAAGCTAGATCCGAATCTATAAATATAGAAAGAGAGGCAGCGGCGGAGGCAGGTGGTATTCCAGGAGCTACTACTAATGTGCTTGAAAGTGCAGGATCGCCGCAAGCTGATGGAGCTGGGGCTGAGGCAACAATAAGTAGTAGTAGCACTACTCGTAACTACGAACTAGATAAAGAAACAACTTATATTAAGCAACCTGGGGGATCGATAGAGCGATTATCGGTAGCGGTTGTAGTAAACCAAAATCAACTTTTGCTCCCGATATCAGAGGGTGACGATGCAACGGTGAAGCCGGTAGTAGATCAGGATAAGCTATCAAGACTTGAAAATTTGGTTCGCGGTGTGGTCGGTTTCGATGAAGCTCGAGGAGATAATGTTACTTTAGTAACATCTACGTTCGATGTGCGGGAAACTATTATTGATACCACCAAATGGTATGAGAGTCACTATTTACTTAGCGTTGTGCAGGTAATAGCAGGTCTTTTAGTATTTGGCCTAATAATGCAGATGGTCGTTCGCCCTGTATTGGGCCACTTCCTGAGTGGAGGGGGTTTGGGTGAAGTAGATCCAGTAACTGGATTACCATTGGAGACCGTGGCTGGAATGGATGGCGCTGGTGCGGTGGGAGATGATGGCATGCTTGAAATGGGAGAGGGCGAAACGCTTGAAGATATAAAGGCAAAGCTGAAGCCCAAGAAATCCAGCATCTCGCCCGAAATGCTAGATACCGCGAATACCTACGATGACAAGGTTGCACTAGTCAGATTATTAGTGTCAGAGGATTCTGGTAGGGTCGCAAATGTGTTGAAGAAAATGGTCTCACCCGAGTAAATGGAACCAGAGCTGAGACTAATTAGGAGAGAGTTAGATGGCTGAAGCAAATGAAGAAGAACAAGACAATAAAGGGGCTGCGGCACCCTTGTCGGATGCCGTTAAAGCAGAAATTGAGGCGCTAACTGGCGCGGAGCGCGCAGCGGTAATTATGCTTTTACTTGGCGAACAGCAGGCAGCAGACATCATTCGATACTTGTCGCCAAGAGAAGTTCAAAATTTAGGAGCTTGCATGGTTGCAGTTGCGGACTTGTCCCAGGAGGCTGTAAGTGCTGTTTTAGATGACTTTGTTTCCACGATTAAAAATCAAACTAATTTAGGTCTTGGAACAACCGACTATGTCGAAAACATTCTTAAAAGGGCGCTCGGAGAGGATAAAGCAGCCACTGTGTTAGGCCGAATTATGCCAGGATCTACTAGTAAAGGTCTGGAGATTTTAAAGTGGATGGATGCGAGATCAATCGGTGAGATGATTCAGGACGAACATCCCCAGGTTATAGCAATCATTTTATCTGTACTGGAGTACGATGTGGCAGCTGATGTACTAAATTTTCTAGCCGCAGACATACGTGCTGAGGTTGTTCAGCGAGTGGCGATGCTTGATACCGTCCAGCCAAATGCCATGGAAGAACTTGAATCAATCATGAAGAAGCAGTTTTCAAATAGTTCATCGGCTAAATCTTCTAGCTTTGGAGGCATCGGTGCGGCGGCTAAAATCATGAATTTCACGAAAGTCGAGTTGGAAAGCACTGTACTTCAAGGAGTAGCTGATGTCGATGAAGAGCTTGCATTAAAAATACAAGACAACATGTTCACTTTTGATAATTTGTCCGCCCTGGATAATCGAGGGGTTCAGGTGTTAATGCGTAATGTGGAATCTGATATGTTGATGATTAGTCTGAAAGGCGCAGATGAACCTGTTAAAGATAAATTTTTGGATAATATGTCTTCCCGAGCGAAAGTAATGTTTCTGGACGAAATGGAAGCTAAAGGGCCCATTAGGATAACCGATGTTGAAGAAGCTCAGAAGAGCATAGTACGAATAGCACGTAAGTTATCCGACGCGGGCGAACTCGTTTTGGCCGGCAGAGGTGACGACTTTGTCTAGTGAAGATGGGAATGTAAGTTGGAAGTTGAATGATTTAATTCATGCTTCACGGCGAGCATCTTATAGACGATACGAATCACTTGAGCATGGCGATAAGGAGCAAGAGTTTTTGCCCTGGACACCGACGATGTTGAAGTTGATAGATGACAAGATAGTAGAATCTGATTCTGATGAGGGTTTGAAAGACTCTGTTTTAGGCACACATGATGACGAGGAATCTTTAGATCCAGTAATAGAGGAAAAGCTGGTTCCAGAGGAGCAAATGGTTGCAAAAGTACAGGAAAGTTATCAGAGTGGCTTTGAAGAAGGTAGAGCATCAATAGAGGCCGAGTTAGCTGATAAATTTCTTAAGCTGGATAAATTTATTCAGGGCTTTACTGATATTCAGGGAAATCTAGAAGATTTTCATTCCCCGTTGGTTAAATTATCTTTAGCGATTGCTAATCATCTTGTAAGAGCTGAGCTAAGGCTTGACGCTGCCGCAATTCACGAGCTTGTTAGTCAGAGCCTCTCTGCTATTGACAAGTCCAGCGAGGAAGCTGTTATTGTATATCTTCCAGAAGAAGATTTCGGGGATGCGGAAAGTGTTTTAGTGGACGCTTATCCCAGCGTGAAATTTGAGATAGACAGTGAGCTTTCATTGGGTAGTTTGCGCGTTGTTATGGACGATACATCGATAGAGGATTTAATCGAAAATAGATTAGATGCACTAGCTGAGCAACTATTTCGTAAGCGAAATCAGATAGCTGCAAGTCCTCAGCAGTTTGCAGAGTCCGACAAGCATGACGCAGAAAAATTAATTAGCATTGACGACGATCTAACTGGGTCCAGCAATACCAATGTTTCAAGGCCTATAAGCTCTCCAAACGATGATTTCGAGTTGAGAGACGAAGATTCAATTGATGAGACGTCAGAACCTTCCGTGACTCAAGATTCAAATGTAGAAATTATTGCAACTGAAGAGGGTGTTGGAACTGCATCTTCATCTGCACCTGAAGAAGTTGGATTCGAGTCAGATGATAACGAGGACGCGTAACCATGGTCACTGATTTTGCAAATCAGGTAGATCAGTATATTGGAAAACTTCATCCGCCACCTCTTGAGCCCTCGGGCAAACTTTTACGAGTGGTGGGAATGACCGTCGAAGTTTCAGGAATAGCTGCTCCAGTCGGAGCCAAATGCCATATCTCTAATGCATCGCCCAGCGGTTTTATTGAGGCAGAGGTGGTCGGATTTAATGATGACGTACTTTTTTTGATGCCATATGGGTCTATAGAAGGTGTTTCGCCAGGTGCTAGTGTAACTGTGGTCAGCAGATTCCCAATGGTTAATGTCAGCAGAGATATGCTTGGCAGGGTAGTAAATGCGCAGGGTGAACCCATAGATGGTCTTGGCCAGATAAAGGCTTCCGAGGCTTGTGGCTTATTCGGTTTTCCGATTAATCCTATGGAGAGAGGCCCGGTAGAACATGCACTTGATACCGGTATAAAGGCGATTAACTGCTGTTTGACGCTTGGTCAAGGCCAACGAATCGGTTTGGTGGCTGGTTCTGGGGTGGGTAAGAGTGTTCTCTTGGCTATGTTGGCAAGGAATACTGCAGCCGATGTCGTGGTTATTGGGCTAGTAGGTGAAAGGGGTAGAGAAGTACAGGAGTTTGTTAGTACTACTTTGGGTGAAGCAGGACTGAGAAAATCAATCGTAGTTGCTTCACCAACATATGACCCGCCGGTCGCTCGATTGAAAGCGGCACACTTAGCTCACGTTATTTCGGAGTATTTTAGAGATCGTGGTAAAAGGGTTTTGCTATTGTTTGATAGTTTGACAAGGGTTGCTCACGCCCAACGAGAGATAGGTCTAGCGGTGGGTGAACCGCCTACGGCAAAAGGCTACCCTCCCTCTGTGTTTGCCCTGTTGCCAAGTTTAATAGAGAGAGCGGGGGTAGGTGCACGTGGTCATGGTTCTATTACCGCGATATATACGCTGCTAGCTGAGGGTGATGATAGGGCAGATCCAATAGTTGATATCGCGCGGGCTTCCCTCGACGGGCAAGTTATGCTTTCTAGAGATTTAGCTGATGCGGCGCATTATCCCTCAATCGATCTTAACGGCTCGATTTCTCGAATAATGGATAACCTTGTTGACAAGGAACAGGTAAATTTAGCCAATCGCTTGAGACGTTATTGGTCTCTTTACAGACAAAATTTAGATCTCATACAAGTTGGGGCATATGAGGCAGGTACCAACCCAGAGCTCGACGAAGCAATTGAGCTAATAGGCAATATCTCTGACTTTTTGCGTCAGGAAAGCGAGGATAATTTTTCTTTTGAGGATTGCTGGAAAGGCCTGAGATCCTGTATTGGAGGGGCTGCGAGATGACGCAAACATGGAGAATTTTATCTGAAAAACGTGCTCAAGAGGTAACCAAAGCCCAGATTATCGTTGCTAGCTATGTAGCCAAGAAGAGGACTATTGAGGAACAAATAGAAAAATTGGATGAACTAATAAGTGAATATAGTAAAGAGTTGTTCAGTACTAGAAAAGATGGTCTAGCCGACATAGGAGGTAGCAATCTTCGTCGTCAATTTATAGCAGAAGTCCAGCAAGCGAGAGATAGCCTTAATCGAGAAAGTTCTATGTTGGAGATTGACCTTCGGGAGGCTAGAGATGTGCTACAAACCAGGCTTCTAGAGGAAATGAAAGCAAGGAAAATGTTGGAGAGGGATCAAGAGCGAACTGACAGAGAAAACAATCTACAGGAGCGCAGAGAGTTCGAGGCTACTGCGTTGAACCAATTTAACTTGAAAAATATTTGATGGCACAGTATTTGCAGTAGTAAATCAGTAACTAAATTTACGAAAAAAAGAGGCTGAGCCTTGAAAAACACAATTGACAATATATTGCTCTCCACATCCACCACTGCTAAGGGTTTGGACGGCATTGCTGCGATAGTGAGTCCAGAAGCCGACTCAGATGTTCAGGGGTTTGAAACCACTTTTCGGCAAGCGCTCGCCGCCATTGATAGCCCTAGAAGTGGCAAAGACTTGCCAAAAGAACTACTAGAGTTTGATCCCGAAAAATTAGCAGGAATGGCATTGACTCAAAAAAAACTCAGTTCAGATTCATCGGTCCTTATTGGAGATGCTGACTTAAGTAATCAAACAGTTATTGCCTTTGCAGCGTTACAAGGTATGGACGCTGAGTCACTTAAAACGCTTTTCGAGAAACCTGTATCGAATAAAGAACAGCAGTCGCGAGATACTCTAGTGGATCTGTCAGTATCGACTGATGGCGGATTATTAGATGACTTCGTTGAGATGCCTCCAGGATCGGTCGAGCAGACCGTGAGGGCGCTTGAAGAGCAAGGCCTTTTACCAGGGATGCCGGTTGGTGGATTAAAAGAAAAACTAAGCTCTGAAGATATTACCAAAAGTAAACTTAAATTATCAGAAGGTCTAGATTCAGCAGCGCAGATTTCGGAAGGAGAATCTGCGCTCGTTAAAAAAGCCGAGCAAGATGGAAATACCACTAACAATTGGTTAAGCCAGAGGGCTCGCGAAGAAGTTTTGAATCCAGGACAGGTGATCGGTGCTGCTTCTCATAAAAGTGCAGATTTTTCTGATGCTCCCGCAATATTGGACGCAGTCGATAGTAACTCAGATGGCGTACCACGAGATCCAGTAGTTACCGGAAAAGGTGCTGCTGAGGTATTTGCAAAAAAAGACCCTATGCCAGAGCATCCCGACTTTAAAGGAGTGCCGAGCAGAGCCTTGGAGCTGAAAAACTCCGAAGTAGATTTGAATACTGATTATCAGAAGAAAATAAATTTAACCTCAGGTGTTAATGTCAATGTAAAGGAGAATTACTCACCAGAAAGAGGATCACAGAACCAAATCGAAATTACGTCGGGATTCGTAAACTCCTCTGGATCGCGGCAGGAGAAAGGACAGCCCATATCGGAGTTAGAACAGCCCGTGGATTTTGAATTAATGCAGCAAAGCAAGGATAAGAAGAGATCAAGTGCTCAGTCCTCTAATATGCAAATGACAAGAGCAATTAATGAAATAACGCCTCAATCTCAATATGTTAGTTCCATTGGACCAGTAAAACCCATAATGCAGCAGGCCCAGTTGACCGGTATCTTGCCAGCTGGAGAGATAGCAGCTTTAGAGCCAATGGGATCAAGTTCAGATTCGAATCCAACCTCTGATACCCTTAACCAACCCAAAGGACTGGGTGCGAGAGTGGCCGTTGATGACCTGCCCGGTAAATTGACAGCATTGGTTCAGCAGAGAATAGTTAATGGCTTAAAGGTTGAGGGATGGCGTTATCAAGTACATTTGCATCCTGAGGAACTGGGAAGTGTAGAAATTAAAATGGAGATGATTGATGGTCGTTTGGAAGCTCGTATTCTAGCGAGTAATGTTGCCGCACGAGATTTGCTCAGTGAGCATCTTGCTAAGCTGGAAGAGTCTCTGCAAAACGGTGGTATCAAGGAAAGTATGGTACAAGTAGGTTTGGAACAAAGGCAGGATCCCAAGAAATCGTTTGGTCCTAGTGAGGATAGTCAAGAATCTCAGAATGAACTAGTCGACAGCGAGGAAAGTACAGCAAAGGATAAGCGGAAGAGCAATGATGGTGAATTGGACCTTTTTGTCTAAATAGAATGATCGTGAGGAATCAAGATGGCTGAAGAAGAAGTACAGGAAGAGGAAAAGCAAAAACCCCCGATAGTGATGATTATACTCGTAATTGTCGGTGTGCTTCTGCTTGTAGGTATTACGATGTTTGGTACTTTGTTTGCCACGGGCTTTTTTGATGCCGAGGAAGAAACTGCTGAAGAAGCTATAGCCGCCTTGGAAGAGGAAGAGGAAGCCGATGCTGAGGCGCAAGCAAGTTCAGGACCCCAACTTTTGGAAACGCCGGAGAAAGAAAAGCTCGATACGGTATATTTCAAGATACCTCAATCCCTTGTTTCGAACGTAAAAGATTCACGAAAGGTAATGCAGATTACGGTTCAAGTATCTACCCACTACGACCAACAGGTGATCGATAATATAGAGAAACATGCTCCAGCATTGATATCTGAGATGCTAAATGTGCTCGGCCAGATAACTGAGAAAGATATAAAGGACAGTGAGTTTAAGAAAATATTAGCTGACGATCTTAAGCTGGTAATGAACGCAACACTTGAGGAGCGTGAAGACTTCGGTGGTATAGAGAATGTTTACTTCGTTGAATTTATTATTCAGTAATTTAAATTTTTGGATAGGATTGATGTAATGGCTGCTGATGGAAATTTATTATCTACTGAGGAGCTAGGTGCGCTCACTGCAGGAATAGACGATGGTACTATTGAAGTGGATACCGGTATAAATACTGGAGCTCAGGTAGTCAGGCACGATATAGCCAGCGAAGATAGTTCCTTGGGTGTGAATACTGGCGCGATAGACATGATTAATGAGCGCTTTGTCCGGCATTTTCGAAGCGGGCTAGTAGATGTTTTAAGGACCACACCCAAGATGTCCCAGGGAGAAGTTAGCACGCTACCTTTTAGTGAGTATTTAACCCCTTTGGAGGCGCCGCTCTCAGTTAATATCGTAAGGTTAAACCCTATGAGAGGGTATTCTTTGATGGTAATTGAGCCAAATCTAATTTTTGCTTGCCTGGACAATTTTTTTGGGGGATTTGGGCGTAGTATAGGCGAATTGCCGCAAGGTCGCCTCTTTACTCCAACAGAAAATTCAATAATAAATTTACTGGTAGATATTATGTTTGCTAGTTTACAGGAAGCCTGGGCTCCGGTGATGCCGATGTCCTGCGAGAGAGTAAGCACAGAAGTTAATCCTCAATTCGCACAAATAGCTGATGAGATGGATCTGGTTGTATGGAGTCAGTTCAAGATGAGCATTGGCGATACTGTCGAAGGATCGGTGGATATTGTTTATCCCTATGGAGCCTTAAAACCAATACGAGATTTGCTTAGAAGCAGAGTACAAACTGGTGATGATGATGCCTCGACCTCAGAGTGGAGCCAACAATTAAAGACTGCTTCTGGCGATGCTAAGTTAGATCTCAACGTTACCCTGGCGAATATAAAGTCATCAATAGGGGAAATTGAGCGTTGGAAAGATGGAGATTTGCTTTACTTCTCTAACCCTGAGCATGCCACAGTTCGAGTCGCTGGTACGCCAATGTTTTTGGCAGATGTTGGCACTAGCGGGCCACAAGCTGCGGTTAGGATAGTAGATGGAATATCTCCCGCTAAGAATTAAAGAATTAGGAGTTTAATATGGAAAATGAGGAAGCAGTCGAAGAAGAGATTCAGACTGAAGAATTGGCCGACGGTGAATCTTCCGGCGATGTTAAGGCAAGTATTGATCCAGATATACTTCAAAATATTCCCGTGACTATTTCTGTGGAAGTAGGACGCACCTCACTAAAGATAAAAGATTTAATGCGTCTTACTCAAGGCAGTGTAGTCGAGCTTGAAAGGCTTGCAGGTGAGCCTTTAGATCTTTTTGTGAATAGCACCTTGGTAGCTCAGGGAGAAGTAGTTTTGGTAAATGATAGATATGGAGTTCGACTTACTTCGGTCGTCCCTGCTGCGGAAAGAATAAGGAATTTGTAGAGTTCGCCAATGCTTGATTGGGTTTCATATGTCGGGCCTACACTGTTAGTTTTAATTCTTCTAGCAGGAACTCTTTTTGTTCTCACTCGCTTAAATAAATTTCAAGCAACGCAGGATGGAGATCATTTCAAGATTAAGAGGCTACATAGTTTCGGTCCACGACAGCAGATAGTCGTTGTAGAGTACCAAGAGGAATGCTATCTTCTTGGAGTGACTCAGTACTCTATTACTTCGATTGCGAAGGTGGAAAAGCGGTCCTCAGAAGATCAGTTAGAGGAAAAGGTTTAGATTAGACTCGTACTTTTTCGGCGTCAGGTGATTCAATGAGCGCTTCCAAAATATCGTGTAGAGTTTTTTTATTGCTGGTAGTTTTTTCTCCCATGCCAGCTTCAGCCCAAACAGGGGTGCCTCTAATAAATGTCGTTCAAGATGCTGCAGGCGGTTCTGAGTACAGTCTGAGTGTAGAAATCTTGATCTTGATGACGGTGCTCACATTGCTGCCGTCAATCGTCATCATGATGACCTCCTTCGTGCGTATAATAATTGTTATGTCGCTGCTGAGACAGGCCTTGGGGACCGCACAAACTCCTCCAAATCAAGTGCTAATTGGCCTATCACTTTTCCTGACTTATTTTATTATGGCTCCGGTTTTAACAAATATTTATGAG
The DNA here is from genome assembly GCA_902519405.1 of uncultured Gammaproteobacteria bacterium. GTDB lineage: Bacteria > Pseudomonadota > Gammaproteobacteria > Pseudomonadales > Halieaceae > CABYJX01. The sequence continues at coordinate 33,218 of CABYJX010000010.1, read as the reverse complement.
AATGCTTTTGATCCTTATGTAAACGAAGAAATTTCTGCAGAGCAGGCCATTGATAACGCTGCAATTCCCTTACGCGAATTCATGCTTGCTCAAACACGAGAAGATGACATTCTTATGTTCGCAGATATAGCTAATCATGATTTGACTGACGATCCAGCTGATATTCCTTTTCGGGTACTAGCCCCCTCGTTTATGACTTCCGAATTAAAGACGGCTTTTACAATAGGGTTTTTAATATATATTCCATTTGTCATCATCGACCTGGTAGTTGCTTCGGTTCTTATGTCGATGGGCATGATGATGCTCTCACCTATGATGATATCAATGCCGTTTAAACTAATGCTATTTGTTCTCGCAGACGGCTGGGCGCTAATAACACAATCTTTAACAACAAGTTTTGCTATCACTTAAAACTAGGAGGTTTTTTTGAATGTTGGTGATGTAATTACGATAGGGCAGGATGCGTTGTGGACAGCAGTGCTTATTGCAAGTCCGTTGCTTGGCACTGCTTTACTTTTGGGTGTTGTTATTGGTGTATTACAGGCAGCAACCTCTATCCAAGAAATGACGCTCAGTTTTATACCTAAATTAGCGGGAATGGTTTTAGCACTATCTCTTTTTGGAGCTTGGCAGATTTCGACAATTATAAGATTTTTTGAATACATCGTAGAGTATATTCCCACTGTGCTTTTGTAATGGATTTTCTAGTTTCAGAGATAGTAATGATTTTCAACACAATCCTGTGGCCTCTGATTCGTTTCTCTGCATTTTTTTTAACAGCCCCTTTGTTTTCGTTGGCCGCTGTTTCCGTGCGTATACGAATCACTTTGGCGTTTCTTTTAACGTGGATAATATATCCTTTTTTGGATCTTCCATTAATAGATCCTCTCTCGTCACTAGGAATAAGCGAAGTATTTGTTCAGGCCGCGATAGGAGCGATTGGAGGTGTCATCTTGCAGCTTGTTAATGCAGCATTTGTAGTTGGTGGTCAGTCGATGAGCGCCTCAATGGGTTTGGCTATGGCAAATATGGTTGATCCCAATATGGGTAATGTTCCGGTAATATCGCAGTTTTTGTTGATTTGTGGAATTTTGGTTTTCATGATCTTGGGAGGACACCTTATAGTCATCCAAATTATGATTGATAGTTTCGAAACCCTTCCTGTAGGCAAGTCTTTATCATTGTTAGAGCTGATTCAGGGTGTTCTCGTCTGGTCCGGCAGTATGTTTGTTGGTGCTTTAATGATTGCTCTACCTGTTCTGGCCTCCTTGCTATTTATAAATTTAGGTTTAGGTGTGATCACTAGATCGGCACCTGCACTGAATATTTTTTCGCTCGGGTTTCCTGCCATGATTTTAGGCGGCATGGTTATCATTGTTATATCAATGCCTGGATTTGTCCGTCGAGCAGAGTCACTTTGGTTTCTGGCTTTTGATAGAATTAGAGAAACTTACGGAATCTAATTATGGCTGAAGAGAGTCCGCAGGAAGATAAAACAGAAGAACCGACAGCGAAGCGTCTTGAGAAAGCAAGGGAAGAGGGTGAGGCCATCCGTTCTCAGGATTTAAATGTCGCGGTTATGGTGATGATGGTCGTAATAACTATGTATGTATTTGGTGGGGAGTTAATAGACTCCCTACTGGATGTATTTGCAAGAGGTTTTGTACTTGACAGGAGAATGATCTTTTCTGATCAATTATTTTCTGGTCTTGTCGGCACAGAGCTAAGAGAGGGATTTTGGGTCATTGCACCAATACTAGTGCTGACTATTATTTTAGCTATTATTCCTTCAGCCACGTTGGGAGGATTTATATTTTCTTTCAAGGCTGCTGCTCCCAAGCTTTCCAAGTTAAGCCTTATAAATGGATTTAAGAGAATATTTGGGACTAAGGCACTTATAGAATTAGCTAAGGCGGTTTTGAAATTCCTTCTTATAGGGTCCTCATTATTTATCGTCTATACAATCTATGCTAAAGATTTCATTTATCTATCAGTAATGGCGATGAACCCCGCAATTGAAAGCGCTGCCGAAATGCTCTCACTTGGAATGTTATTTGTTTCTATAAGCCTTGTGTTAGTGGCGTTAGTAGATGTGCCCTATCAGATAATTTCTTTCACAAATCGCATGAAAATGACCAAACAAGAGGTCAAAGATGAGCGTAAAGAAATGGAGGGCCAGCCGGAGGTTCGAGCTCGTATAAAGCAACGACAGCGAGATATGGCAATGCAATCAATGCTTGAAGCTTTGCCTACCGCCGATGTCGTTGTAACTAATCCAGAACATTTTGCGGTAGCTCTTGCTTATGATCCCAACGGCAGTGATCCACCCAGAGTAGTTGCGAGGGGAGCGGACTTCATGGCTTTACGTATTCGTGATAGAGCCACACAGGAAGGTATTTCCCTTTTCGAGGCTCCACCATTGGCTAGAGCTCTGTATTTTACTACTGACGTCGGCAGTTTTATTCCAGAGCCACTATATCACGCGGTAGCCCAGGTAATAGCTTACGTATTTTCTATTGGAACATTCAGTGCCACTGGAGAATATCAGCGTCCTAAGCCCAAAGTGCCGCCAGAACTGGATTTCGACGAAACAGGTAAATTAAGGGATGAAGTTATTCAATGAACAACTCTGATATAGACAATCAACGACATATCAAATCCATAGATAGTTGGATGGACGGTGATATGTTGTTTTTGCGGGAGCAGGACAAGATACAAATAAGATCTATTTCAGGGCGCCTATCTGAGGATAACCCATATGTGGCGTTATGTGGACCAAGAGTGGATTTGCTTAATTATTATTTTGAATATTTGTATGCAAAATTAAAGGAAAGCGATCGCTATCAACTAGAGGTCTTTTTTTCTGTAACTACAGACGCGCTTTTAGACTTTTACAACAAGCGTCTCAAGGATATTAGCGTCAATGCGGCAAAAATTGCGACCGATTCGGAGTTACACAGAAAAATTCTAGTTATCAGTGACTGTACTGGAATGGCAAAAAACGAGTGGGACTTATTGGCTAGATTGCTGATTGATTTTCCCGGAGCAAATTGCGGTTTGCTAATCATATGCGAAGAACCTTTTAATCAAGAAGTGGAAGCATTTTTCAAACTCCTAGGTTCTCGTTTAACACGATGTTACTGCAATTTTCCAGATGCACGGGAACTGGTAAGTTTTCTAGATGCGTCTTCTCTCACTCCCTATCATTCTCACAATAAGAAAAAATTAGCCGCGCTTGGAATCACGGGATCGGATTTAGAGATAGACCGGACATCAGGATATTCTGATGAAGAGAGCATAGATGTTTCGGCTGAAGTTACCGGGAAAAGGAAATTTAACAAGTTTCTGTCTTTTACTTTTGCACTCATCTTGATTGTCGCCTTTGGAGTTGCTTATCAATTAAATGACGAGAACGCTGCTGATTTTAAAGTAGCCGATAGAGCAATTGATAATAGTAGCGACGATGCCGCATTAGCTCAGGAAAGCGAGGTAGAGATAATTGACGATAGCCTTGACAATTTATCGGGTTCTTTGATTGAAAAGGAAGTAGAGAACGATTCCTTGCCGTCTAATGAGAATTCCATGCAGGTGTTAGAGTCTACCGGTGAAGAAGATTTTGTAGAGCCAATAGTTGAGGAGATAAGTGCCGACAACCTATCAACTGAGACTGAGTTCAAAGAGGAATCTGTAATGATTGAAGAAGATATTGCATCATCAATCATCGTAGATGAAGTTCCACTCTCAGATAATACTAATGAGATTGAAGAGCCTTATAAACAAATTCTGGAGGAAAAAGTTGATGAGGAGTCAAAAAAAGATCAACTAGATAACTCGATTGATCCCGCTGCTTTTTACCTGCAGCATGCTGCCCTTTCTTCACAGATTGCAGCAAGTACAGCAGCAACAGAGATCTTTGCTGATTTTTCGACAACGTTCTCATTGCCACAGTTTTCGCAAACAAAGCTTTGGCATGTGGTTTTTTCTGGACCTTACGCTACGCGCGATGATGCTATGAATGTTGCTAAAGAAAATGAAGCCACTGCCGATGTTGTGATAGTAAGGGGAGAATATATAGTTTCCAGAGTACCTTCCGAGGTGGAAGATGACGGAAGGTGAAATCTATAGGAAGTCTGGGGAAAGCGAGGCAATCGGGAGTGTTTCAGGAAATCCTCTTGAAAAAATACAGTGTCCCGATACCTCAGAAAAATCGGATTATCTTGCATATCCGGAAAAAGTTGTAGAGCAAGACAAAGAGCCCAGAACTTTAGGGGACAATCCGGATACTGCAGTGGAGTTGTTGATGCATGGCAAAGCACGTTTTTCAGTTTCAAAGAGTAGTTCTGATCGTCCTTTTGCTGAGCGCATACGAAAATTACGAAGTTCGATAGCTTCTATAATGGAGAGCTTGGGCAGTAGCAAGTAATAGAGGAGTTCATTTTGGCGGACGAAGAAGAAAAAGTTGTTGACGCTGATTCTGAAACTGAAGAGAGCATAGATAGTCAGAAAACACAAGCCACTGAAATGGACGAAGGTTCCGAAGTTTCAGATGGTGAGGTGGAGTCTGAAGAGCTAGCTTCGGGTCCGCAGGGAGATGATGCTGCAGGGGAAACTGACTCCTCCCTTGAAGAAATTGCTGATGGCAATAGTCAAGAAACTCATCAGAAAGGAGACGAACCAAATCCGTCAGAAGAGTTGACAGAAGTTATAATGACGGGTGCTGAAGTTATTAACCAGCTAGAAGGTCTAATACCGACAGCACTTGATGCCGCTGAGGCGTCTACCACAGCGAGTGAAGCAAGCCTCAACACTATGAGGCGTTTATCTCTGACACAAACTGAACTAGATGGAAGACTAGAAAGGAATAACTTACTTTTTGCTCGCCAGTCTAACCAAATCAAGCTCATACTTGCTGCCGTAAGCTCAGTACTGGCCGTAGCTGTCATGGTCTTCATTTTTATGATAATCCAGCTTTCCTCACGGGTTTCAGAGGTAGATGCATTGGTCATGGCCGTCACCAAGCGAGTGGTCAAGATGAATCAAAGTCTGGAGCTTTTTGAAGAGCTTCAATTTGATATCCGGATTCTCGCTGAGAAACAGGCCAACGCCTCTTTAAAATATGAAGGCCTTGAGGAAGTAGTCATGGGTGCGTCCAATACCTTGGTAGAGCTTAAGTCAGATCTACCTGTAGCTACTGCGACCAGTGTCTCTTCAGAGGTTAGTGAAGTGAATAAGGAGATAGATCAACTTAAGAAGGCTCTTTCTACCCAACGCGGTACGGTATCCGATTTGTCGGGATCGATAAAAAGGCTCACGAATACTGTAGGTGCTATGCAGGGCAAAATGACGGGGCTATCTTCCCTAGAAAATCAAGTAGAGGCATTGGTTACATTAACTAGGGAAAGATATCTTGATGTATTAGAGAAAAAGAATGCCGACAGAGAAGCAGGCGTGGAAATTGAAGAGCCGTCTGATATTGTTTTGTATGAGGCAGATTAGTAATCGAAAATTCCTGTTATTCCATCATTGAGCTTATTAATCCCTGGGAAAAGTCTCTGGGAAACTGCAAATCCACTTGATCAAAAAGAGTAGCAATTGAATCATCGATGCTCATTCTTAATCGGTCCAGATCGCTTTTTTCATCTGTATTGGCTAGTTCATATCCCGAATTATAAAGCACGGCGCAATGTTCGGAAGGCAACCATGATTGCACGGTGCCCCTGAGCGTATTTATCGAATCTAAATTCCCTGGATTTTTTTTTATTCCACCGCTCTGCGAGTCTGCATAACCCGCTTGAAGGAGAGTTTGCACATGTTTTTTTAAGATGATCTCATATCTTTGTCTAATAGAGTCAATATTTTCTGCGTTGACATCGCCACCTTTCCCAGTCAAAGCATCCCATAATTCTTTTCCCTGTAAATCCTCGCTATTTTCAAGAGACTTCCCTGTCTTTCCTGATTTAGATTCTCTCGACACCTCGTTTTTACTCTGCAATATAGTTCTTGTTACTTCCTCGAGCTTACCCATGCGACCGATAATATAAAGTAGGAGGATGATTATTGCCAAGCCAGTGGCCAGAGCTAGTATGAAACTTAGTGACATTAACTTGTGAGCTCTGTTGCATCCTCTTCATCTTCTAGACCCAATTCTGCGGCAAGAAAGCGGAGGCATTCTAAACTCTGAGCAACACCCAGTTCTTCCCAAATCTCATCAGCGATAGCTTGAACTTTTTCAATCGCTTGCTCGCCAGAAATTTCCATGGTCTGATAGAGTCCGCCCAGTAAGAATATCTTGTTCGCTGGCTCCTTCGGGAGATAGGCAAAAAAGTTACCTGTATTAGTTTTTATTACTTTAAATAGAGCTGGTTCTGGTGGTTCAGGTTTCGTTTCTCCCTTTGCAACTGCTTGCAAGCAAAGGTGGTCATAAATTTCGGCTTTTTTTGCTCCTTCGATAAATGTTTGGTCAATGTGTGATCGTGTCCTGAAGGCAATTCTCGATCGAAGAGCCCTATCAACACGTTTGTCTTCTTTAATTGCCGTGAGAATTTTTTCAAATTCTGCTTTGGCTTGTGCCATGGCTCTCTGATTACCCTTTGATCTTGAAAAAAGAGACATATTAGATATTAGACCCTGTGCTTTAACTTACTTTTTTATTGATAGTAGCACGCAATTTCTTAGCAGTCGCAGAAAGAATTTGCGAAACTCGGGATTCATTCACACCTATGATCGCTCCTATTTCCTTGAGGTGGAGTTCTTTTTCATAGTATAGAGATAGCACCAGCTGATCTCGCTCTGGAAGATTTTTAATTTCATCAGCCAACATTGAGCGCACCTCATCGTCTTGAACAGAATCTTGAGGATCTATAGAGTGTGAGCGGGTGTCCACTTTCTCGCTAAGCGTAGAAGAGCTCTCTTCAGGTATAGTTTGAAAACGATTTGCATGTTCTCTCTCATGCTCAAATTGATCCAAGCTAATACCTAAATGATCGGCAATCTCTGAATTTCGCGGTTCTCGACCTAATTTATTATTGAGCGTTTTGATTGCTTCGTTATGAGCTTTTATATTAGAAATAGCAGATCTGGGAAGGCTTGAAAGTCTCCTAACCTCATCTAAAATAGAACCTTTAATTCGAGTTTTAGCAAAGAAATCGAACTCTACACCTTCATCGGAACGAAAACTTTTTACCGCCTCCATCAATCCGATAGTACCAACTTGAATCATATCATCCAGCTCAATGACATCCGGAACTCTCGCCTTTAAGTGAAGTGCTATTCGTTTAACCAAAGCGAGATTATTTAATACTGCATTATCTCCCAAAGCCTCGCTTTGGATTTCGCCATAAGTTTTGACTCCATCTCTCACCACTTAACTACGCGCTCCGGTAAGCGGAGTGTAATTGGTTGAAAAAAAATTGCAGTCCGCCATTATCATCCATATTACTATTTAGATTAGTAACGAAGTTTGCAAGCTTCCTAAATTCTCTAGCACTTTCAGAATTCGGAAAGCAGGATACAATTGGCATAGCTTTTTTCCAGGCTTGAGGTATCGCGTCGTCATGTTTTACGAAACCAGCATAGGATGTCTCAAATCCCAAAAACTTGGCAATAACTTTATTTAAATTTGTGAATAACTGCTCTGCATGTTCCATTCCAGCCACTTCATTTGGCAACAAATATATGCCTCTGGTTATGCCCTCTAAGAATAAAACTTTAATAGTTGCGTAGGCATCTGCAATGGAAGATGGGTCATCTTTTAAAACAATAATACGGTGCTGGCAAGCGCCTAAAAGTGACACGACAGAACTGGATATACCGGCAGCTGTATCAATAAGAAAAACGTCATATTGCTTAGTAAGAGAGGAGAACGCTTGGATAACTGAGCTAGTTTCTCTCTCAGAAAGTGATGCGAGATCCTTTAGTCCGCTAGCTCCAGGGACTAGATCTACTCCGCTGACAGTCTCTATTACTACATCATCAAGTGTCTTTTCCCCGGATAAAACGTGGCTAAAGTTATATTCACTTACAGCTCCCAGTGCGAGTTGGACATTTGCTAGACCCAGATCACCATCTAGTAAAAGTACGTCAAGGCCTTGCTTGACGAGGGCTGCCGCAATATTTACCGATATAGTAGTTTTTCCAACACCACCTTTTCCGCTCGAAACACCAACTACCTTAATGGGTTTTTTAAGAGACATAAATTAAACTCACGATGGCGCTCTTGGCGTCATATCTAATGGTAACTGATTATGATTTATCGACCATTCAAGGTCAAAGTCTTCGCATATAAGATTTTCGATACTTTTGGCCAATTCCTTATCAAATTTTATTTGTTTGGGATTTGCAACATCCCTTCCGAAGGTTCCGCTAGAGACGCTTATACCTTTGTCTAGAAGCACCCCTAGAGTTTCCCATGGTACGTGATTTTGCTCCAAACGTGTCAGCATGACCGAGTGGATTCTCTCTTCCCCTATACAACTAATAATCTCGCGGGTGCTGCTCTCACTGGAGTCGCATGCTACCACAGGGCAAATCACCACATTGGTTAATATTTTCTCTATGGCGGCTATATCCTCTGGCGTATTTGCCCCAGAGGTATCAATAATCATCACTCCCTCCTCAAGCTCGGTAGATACTTTTTTAAGTTCTCCTGGATCCTGAATTCGATAACTCTCAGCTCCGAGTCGGTTAGCGATGACTTGACAAGTGCTCCAAGAACCTAATCTACTGTCACGATAACTTATAATAGCAACCCGTCCTTCATTATCTTTATCCAAAATCCTAGCAGCCACCCTAGCAGCCATTGATGTTTTACCGGAGCCAGGGTTGCCAACGATTAAAAGATTTTGTCCTGATGTTACATTCATCTCTGGCTTGATCAAACCGTTATGAATTACTGATACAATATGTGCTACTACTTCATTTGGAGTCGCATGGGAAGGAATCGCCTCTATCCAAGCTTTTCGCATAGATTCTGGGACTCCGATTTCTTCAAGTTCACTCCACAATATCTGTTGATGGGATGATGATAATTTTGGTTTGTAGAGCCAATTGGCAGATGACTTGTTACTCATCTTTTCCATTTCAGCGCGAAACTCCATCAATTCTTTTCTTAATATCTCAAGGGTGACATTAGCTCGCAGATCGTCAGTATCAGTAACCTCCGGATCTGGTGCCTGTTTAATCTCCAGCGGTTCTTGAGCCATCTCGGCTAAGTCGACAAGTCCATCCCCTTCAATGGCGACAATAATTTCGTTCTTATTCTCTGACCTAGAGTTGGAGATTACTAGCGCCTCATCTCCAAAGGATCGTCGTATTTTTTCAATCACGGTACGAGAGTCCGGACCAACTATTTTTTCAAGCCTCATTCTTCATTCTCCTGTTCTTGGGTATCTATTGTCGCAACTACGGTGATATCTTGATCTTCCGGAATTTCCGTATAGGACAAGACTGTCAAGCCTGGTATGCGTTGACGTGCTGAACGAGAAAGCCAAGGTCTCAATGCCGGTGAAATCACTAACACAGCAGGTAGCCCTTTTTGCTCGACCGACTGTGCTTCCTCTTTAAGTGATTTAAACAGGCTCTCCGCTAATTTAGGATCTATAATGAGAGATCCACTTCTCTCGCTTTGCTGCAGTACATTCGTAATTATTTGCTCAAGTTTTGGTTCGAGGGTCATGACTGGCAATGCTTCGTCGACGCTAATTAAATTCTGCATGATAAAGCGACCCAATCGAGGCCGAACCAAAGCTGTCAATTGATCTGGATCACTTGTTTTTCCTGACTCCGAGGATAGTACATCGATGACTGATCTCATATCTCTTACACTGATGCCTTCGGCCAGTAAATTTTGAAGAACTTTAGTGATAACAGATAATGACATCTTGTCTGGCACCAGCTCTTCCACAAGCTTGGGCGATCTCTCCGCCACTTTATCGAGCAGCTGCTGAGTTTCATCGTGACTGAGAAGCTCTGATGAATTATCCAGAAGAATCGTATTTAGATGGGTAGCGATTGCCGTAGCAGGGTCGACAACTGTGTAACCTAGGGTGCGTGCATAGTCTCTTTGAGAGCTGTCAATCCAGTATGCATCCAAGCCAAACGCGGGTTCTTTAGTTGGAGTCCCGTTAAGCTCACCATGAACATCACCGGGATTTATTGCCAACTCCTGTCCAACCTTAATCTCACCTCTTCCGCGCACCACGCCACTGATAACAATATTATAGGCATCTGGCTCAAGTTCTAGGTTATCCCTTATTCTTATTGGCTGAACCAAGAAACCTAACTCTGCTGAAAGCTTTTTTCTAACACCTTTTATTTTTGTCAGTAAAGTTCCACCAGACTCGGGACTTACCAATGGAATAAGACCATAGCCGATATCTACTCCGACCAGATCTACTTGATCTAGATCAGCCCAATCAAGCTCTTCTTCTTCGGTTTGATTGGGTGTTTCGGGACTATCGACAGCGGTTGTCGAAGCTCGATTCTTTCTGAGGATTGAAACACCCATCGCAATAGCACCAGCGCTAATAGCTATAAACACAAAGTGTGGCATACCTGGTACAAGGCCAAGGATAAGTATAATTGCCGCGGCAACAAAGAAGGCAAGTGGGTTTGCCAGCTGCGTTGCTGCTTGTGAATAGACAGTTTCCTGAGTAGTAACTCTAGTCACTATGATAGCAGTGGAAAGCGATAGTAAAAGAGACGGAATTTGGGCAACTAATCCGTCTCCGATAGTCAAAAGTACGTATATCCTTCCTGCTTCCGAGAAACTTAGATCGTGCTGTGCTATCCCAATCATTAAACCACCGAGGATATTGATAACAAGAATTAATAATCCCGCAATCGCATCCCCTCTTACGAATTTAGAAGCACCGTCCATTGATCCATAAAAATCAGACTCCTGAGAAAGTTCCTCTCTTCTTATTTTTGCTGTATTTTGATCGATTACCCCCGCATTTAGGTCCGCATCAATGGCCATTTGCTTTCCTGGCATCGCATCCAAAGTAAATCGTGCGATAACTTCAGACACTCTCCCTGCACCCTTGGTCACTACAATAAAATTGATGATCATCAATATAGCGAAAACGATGATACCAACCACATAATTGCCACCTATTACAAATTCTCCAAATGCTTGGATGACTTTGCCGGCTGCATCTGAACCTTCATGTCCGTTAACCAAAACCACTCGTGTAGATGCGACATTCAGACCAAGTCTTAGCATAGTTGCAAAAAGCAATATGAGCGGGAAAGATGAAAATTCCAGGGGTGCCTTGACGTGAACTGCGATCATTATGATCACTAGTCCTAGTATGATGTTAAACGTAAATAAAACATCGAGTAAAAATGGCGGCAAAGGCAGCACTAGCATCGAAATAATGAGTAGAAGGAGTAATGGAATTCCTAATGTTGATAGTTCAAAAGTCGACATCGATTGTCGAAATGATGACATAGAGAGTGTTGCCATAAAAATAAAACCCCTATAAAACAATGACCTAAAACTAGATTGTGTTATTTTTCTAAGTATTACTTATATGTACTGCAAGGGTTGTGCCAAAAAGTCACCTAGTCTTTCAGCACCATGTATGAATCACTAAAGAATTTAATCAGAATGTCGATTTATTTGAATGTTGGGCTTGGTTTAGCCTAAAATTTTCTGCTGTATCGCGAGGGCCAGGGATATGAAGACTAAAAGAAAGGTTTTATTCGCAGCTGTATTCCTGGTTGCAAGCAATATAATGCTAACTTCAACCGTTTTTGCCGATCGCGCTTCTCAAAAAAATGGTCGACCTACAGCAAGTTCGGGTGGCTCGGTTAGGGCTATGGTCGAGGACCAGTACACTATGACGGCCACAGGTTACGCGGTAATTGCAGTTCAGCGTCATAGCAACCCTGCACAGCAGCGTTTGATGGCAATAAGGGCTGGCAAGATGGATGCCTACAGATCACTCGCAGCCCAAGTATATGGTCAGCACGTCAATTCAACCACAACACTTGGCGATCTAATTGTGGGCAGCGATGTTTTTAGAGCTCGAATTGAAGGTGTGATTTATGGTGCGGAACTGATCAGCATTGAAACTGTTGGTGATGATACTTATGCTGTAACACTCAGCCTTAATCCGCGGGTGGTAAATGATTTGAGAAAGCTGTATTTAAAATATTCTAACCAATTTGCAAGAAAGGCTTCGTAAGTCAAACCTCTTGCGTTTGGAAGTGCGATGAATGATTCAAAAAGCTATAAAAATTGGCTTAACCTTTTTCATGTCCTGATTTATTTTGTATTTTTTTTCGGGAGCCACTCTTTTGCAGATGACAAATTATCTGCAGAACAGAGATTGGAAGTTCTGCGTCAATCTTTATTAGATGAGGCGCTTAGCGGGGAAGTTGATATTGTCTCCAGTGCTTATGTTGACTCAGATGGACAAATCCACGAGTCGGCCTATATCACTGCAAATAAGTCTATCCGAGGTGTAAGAGTAGCTGGCTATGTGAACCCGCTGCCTACACAGTCACCTTTACCGCTACGGCGGCGTGCCGACGACAGCTGTGTTTCCAACCGCTATCGTCCGCAACTAGTTGTTTCAGCGACTGCACATGGAGACCCAAATACCCGAATTGGCTCGGTTTATTTGAGTGCAGTGGTGTCAGAAACCCGTGAACACCTGTTAAGAATCCTTAGAGATAATTCGCAAGTGGTCGTTGTGGAAAGCGACGATGGACTGTATCAAACAGAATATGACGCGATCCTAGCACGGGCCAACCAGGGAGTTGGTTCTTACAATTTAAAAATCGAAGTCGGTATGGATAGTGCTCAAGCTGGCAAAATTGACAAGGGAATTTACGAGGTGGGTAAAACAGCCAACAGCATCTGGCAATATGTTCCATTCTTTAACATCTACCGTGGTTCTCCTGCGAACATAGCTGGGGGAATATCCTACAAACTTGAGGTAACCCAGGTAGACCAGTCTAAAATAGTGTTTGCGGCTAATGAAGACATCAGTTTTAGAAGTCAACCAGAGCCAACCCGAGATACTATTTTGCCGAGGAATCTTCGGGAAGAAATTAAAGAGTCAGTGGGAGATATTCTCGAAGAAGGTTTGGGGGGCTTACTTTGTGAGCCAGAAAGAATTGTCACTCGACGTGCCGAAGATGGCACATATTCTTTACTTGCTGGACAGGCAGCCGGAGTAACCTCTGGTGACCAGTTCATATTAGTCAGGAGTGCGGTCTGGGAAAGAGACCGGCTTGATATTAAGGATGTAGCTGAATTAGCATTAGCAAGAGTGGAGTTTGTTTACCCACAGGAATCGGCAATTAAAGTCATTGCTGGACCGAATGCACCAGACTCCGGAAGTCTTATAGCCGTACCATTTTGAGGTAATAAATATGAATTCTTGGAAAATTTATTTTACCTGCTGGGTCATCTTAGTACCAGTCAATTTAGCGGTAGGAAATGACTCGGTAGACAGCGCATTAGCAACCTTATTGGGTACAGATGTTGCCAGTAGTAAGGCAGAGAAAACGCAATCTGGAAGGTATGGATCTACCTATAACATTCGTCGCGGTGATACTCTAGACGCAATCATAAGGCAAAGTTTTACTAATTCAAAAATCCGAAGGCCAATTATCCGTCAGGCTTTTGTCAAGGCTAATCCGGCCGCATTTCGCAGAGGAAACCCTAACTGGATGTATGCTGGTAAAATGTTAACTATGCCGGAGGTGAGGGATTTTCAGAAGGCCGTTTTTGTAGACGGTGCCCCAGCTGCTAGCGGAAAACGTGATTGGGTTAGTTATCCATAAAATTAATTTCTTATGACAAGTGGAGTAGAGCAGTTAGGCCTTTCCTCACGACCTTTGAGCGGCTTGCTAGTAAATCAACCACCGATACAGATCACAGAAGCAGCTGCGAAAGAACTTCAGCTTCGAGATGGTCAAATTGTAAAGGCATTGGTAGAGCATGGAGGCAAACATTTACTACTAAGTGCGAATGAGAGAAGTTTCCGCCTTCCTGCAGTATCAATATATTCCGCTGGTGCTGCGCTAAGTTTAAGGTACGCCACTAGTATCTACGGCAAGCATTTGTTGCCGACTAGTCAGCCATCAGCCTCTAAAAATATCTCCACTAATCGTCCTTCCACTATGACCTCGCTGCCATCAGTGCTTGTCCAGTTTGCACTCTCACACATAGGAAAACTTAATAGCGCGGGGCTGGCCTCGCAGGATTTAGCGTCAATTCTTGGGGCCTCCGGGTTCGCTGCATTGGCAGAAAAATCACGTGATAGCGGCCTCTCTGACAAGTTTAGACTTCTACAACTGCCATCAAATCGCTCGAAAATCACCCCTAGATTGGTAGCTGATGCACTGCTTCATTCGGGCTTGTTCACTGAATCGATGTTGAGTGATAAGTCGCGAGGCCGATTGGACATAAAGCAAGCGTTGCTGTTATTGCGAGAAACGTACTCGCAAGATATAGAGCAAATATCCAAGATTTCGGGTGCAATTGATGGCATTGAATTGGCTCAAATAGAGAGTCTTATTGCACAGGAAAGACGAGATGTGCTGTATCGATTTGTTTTACCTTTTCAAGAGGGCAGCGGTGTCCAGGTGGAGATAGAGGGGCGCAATAAGGGTAAAAATAGTGAGAGTCGCGCTTGGTCAATCGCATTAGATACAGCTGATCCAAATCTAGGAGATGTCTCTGTAAAAGCCTCTCTCCTCGATAAGGGGCTCCTCGATATCACACTGTGGGCTGATAGAGCTGGTACGGCATCTTTGATGAAAAATATGCTATCTGAGCTAACTTTTGAATTAGAGCGGTACCAAATCATCACTAGCAATACAAGCGTAATCACAGGCCGAAGGGTCAGGGAAAATTCAGCCCAAAGTAATGACACGCAAGGCTCCTTTCTTGATTTACAGACATAGGTACGATACATGGATGACCCAGATAAGCAGGCTGTCGCTCTAAAATACGAGCAAAATTCTACTCCAAGAGTGATAGCAAAAGGGGACTATGAGATTGCTGAAGCGATGATTCAAAATGCCATATCCCAAGGGATTCCTGTTACAAGCGACCCTACTTTAGTTGGACTTTTGATGAACCTGGAATTAAATGAGGAAATACCCGAAGAGCTGTATATTGCGGTGGCTGTTATTTTATCGTGGGTATATTGGTTGCGTGGCGATGCTCCTGAGAATTTGTAGCAGAGGTTCAGGTTTTCTTAATAGGTGCGCCATACTTTGGTTTAGAGAGATTCCCCGCCTTTGTATATACTTCTACCTCGTCGGTCGCGGCGCCTACTCGGAGAGACGCTAAAGCTCCCTTTACTGCCTCGAGCTTCCTATTAATCAGGATTTCATTTCGTCGATGAAGTTCATGACAACGATCTACTAGTATCTTGATAGAAGACACTTCTTCTTGGGGAGTGGAAGACTCTTCTGAGGTTTTCGCTTTTATAGAGTCTATGATTCCATCTGTCCCCAAAATCTCCATAATTGCAGTTTTTCTGGGTTGAAGTCTATCGAAGGCATCCATATCCTGCTGTTTCAAGGCAGAAAACTCCTGCTCTAAAATTTTCTCTAGAGCTTCTAATTGCGCAGTAATTTGCAGCGATTGATCGGGAGCGTCCTTGGTCATACTGAGGGGTTACCCCTTCGCTAAAACCCGTTTGAGTTAATTTGGATCTGATATCAGCTGTTCAAGAGCGAAGAAACTTTCAGCTATCCGCTTTTCATCGAGAGGATACTCTCCCTTGGCAATCATTTCTTTGATTTGGTTTACTTTTTCTGAATCAAACTCAGCAGATTCCAGAGCAGCTGCGGTTGCTTCACTGAGCTTAAGCTCATCACCACCACTTTTTATAGGTGCGCTAGCAGTTGCTTCAGTCGATTTTTCTCCTGAGCCCACTTTTTTGAAGGTGTCTGTACTAGGTACAGACTGCGTTTTGTCTACACTTGATGTCACTGGGTCACTCATCGTTTGCTCACCTACATCCTTTTAGGATGCTTTTTCGCTTACCATTCTAATCGACAATACTACCTTAATCTTTAATGCTAACTCATTTTTTTCAATTTGGTAACACTACTTTACCTACTCCGGAGACACGAGCAACCACATTTTCACCTGAATCTGGGTTTTTTAGCTTAATAAGATCACCCATTAGGCCATTTTCTAGTGCTACCAGTGTGACCGCAATATTTAGCGGTCCCTTTTCTATAGTTAAAGTAGCAGCTTCTCCAGCGCGAACCAACGGTGCTGGCCGAACGTCTGAGTGTCGCAAAAGAGTATTTGATCTCAAAAGCCTGACGGCTTGCACACGTCCTAATGTGCTTAAATCAAGTACCAAATTGGCTGGCACCCGTTCATTGGTGCTTCGCATTTCAGTATTAGTATTATCTACCAAGCCACCATATCGGATATTTTCGGTGACAAACAGTGCTTTTTTCCTTTCATTGAAGTCCATCCGAGATAGCACCCGACCCGCACGTAATTGACGCGCTGCAGTACTCCCCTTTATTAGTCTTGTGGGGAATATCTGATTCATAGTTGCGCGAGACTCCGCAATGGCTACCTTTTTTACATTCGATAACGTTAATTTGGACTTTGCTTCAACATCACGAAGTAATTTATGTACCATCGCCGCTTTTTCTACATCTGATGTCGCAGCGACTTGGCCTAGTTTGACAGGACGTTTCATAACCACCATGCCTAAAGAATCTCTATCAATCAACGACTTTGAAAATTTTCCTTCCATTCGCTCCAGTATCAAGTCTTCTCTGGTTAGCAAATGACCACGTTCGAAGTTGTCTACATAGACAGGGACATCCCGGATTTCTGTTATATCAACGGAGATATAGGATCTCCAATCGGCGGATATACATTCTACTAGCAGTGAGTTTTCTGATTTCTCAAAGAAGCTTATTGCGAATGGTTCCGGGCATATTGGGGGCGAAAAACTAGGATGAAAAGGCCTTAGAACAACTTGATCGGCAGGAATTTCTAGTGAATTACTAACGTGTTGTATTACAGCAGCTTTCAGTACCGTTTTAGAGTCTGGCGATAATTGAGATTCACTCCACCCAAAGCAAGCGTAACTCAAAAAAGCGAAAAGAAGGAATCTTAGCCATCCAGTATGCATTTATCAAGTATCAACTTTGTGTCGATAGTCGGCAAGCATTACTCGGACTTGCACATGGCAACCTATTGCCGCATTGCCACAAAATGTTAGCCAGTTTATGCCGGTTATATTTAGAAAAAAAATCTTTAGAGCCGCTAAATTACTGATTAATAGTAGTTATTTACCAATTTATAGATTTGGCACGCTGCTTGCTCTACTTATGTACGGAATACCGGTAAATATATTAATCGGTGTTTAACCGAATAACTTTAGGGGAAAAAGATGCCATTGTTAGATAGAGCATTAGGAATACACCAACACGCGCTGCCGCTGCGTAATGCAAGGATCTCGACTTTGGCAAGCAATATCGCTAATGCAGATACACCTGGTTACAAGGCTAAAGACGTTGACTTCAAAAAAGCTATTAAAGCTCATATGGGTCAGGGAGCTATGACGGTGACTAATAACAAACACTTTCGCCATCCTTCCGTGAATAACGGTTCATTTCCTACTTATTTTGAAAAAGCCCTTAACCCTAGCCCTGATGGAAACACTGTTGAAATTGGGGTTCAGCAAGCCAAATTTGGTCGTGCAGCTGGCCGCTACGAGGCAACTCTAAACTTTATCGAGGGCCGCATTAGCGGAGTTCGCAAGGCACTAAAGGGGGAATAACTTATGAGTATTGAAAACAATATGAACGTAGCCGGAAGTGCGCTTGCAGCGCAGATGGTCCGGCTGAATGCAATAGCGTCCAATATCGCTAACGCGAGCGTGGTAGCGGGCTCACAGGAAGAGGCGTTTCGAGGAAAGCGCGCTGTGTTTCAAGCCATTGTCGGTGAGTACGTTCAGAAATACGGAAAGGATATGGAAGGCGGGGTTTTAGTTGAAGATATTGTAGATGACCCCAGCGCCGTAAAAAAGTTACACCAGCCTTGGAACGAAGTGGCGGATAAAGATGGTTATGTCTACGCATCTAACGTAAATGAAATAGAAGAAATGGTAGAAATGCTAGCTGCCTCCAGAAGTTATCAGAACAACGTTCAAGTAATTACCACTTCTAAAGAACTTCTCCTTCGCACCCTAGATTTGGCGAAGGCTTAAAAAGAGAGGATAGATGATGCCCAGTAACATTCAGCAAGCCGCGACCAACTTTTTGACCTCTGACTCTTATGAGGCACAGCAGCGTGCCAAGTTAACGCAGACAGAAGAAGACTTGGGAAGAGATGCTTTTTTACAGTTATTTACCACTCAGCTTCAGAATCAAAATCCACTTGATCCCATGGAGAATGAGGCATTTGTCTCCCAATTGGCGCAGTTTTCCTCTTTGGAGGCTATGAAAGGGATGCAGTCTTCTTTGGAAGATGTGTCATCACGGATGCGTGATGATCAATTCCTAGCTGGAGCAAATCTACTTGGTAAAAAGGTTTCGCTGGAAGGCGGTTTGGTTGTTGCAGGAGAAGGGATCCCCGGACAGGGGACATTAAATTTACCCGAGGGCGCTGACGCGATTATTTTTAGTGTCTACGATCGAGATTCCGGTGAACTGGTTGATCGTGAAGAAATGGGAGCACATAGCCCCGGGATGTTGCCGTTGGTCTGGGACGGAACGGATAGCGGGGGCAATTCCGCACCGTATGGTAACTACGTGATGAGCGCAACCATTGTAAAAGACGGAGCTTTAGAACCTATTGCAGTTAAAACTTCGTCTACGGTCAGAGCAGTTAATTGGAATGCAGAAGCCCAATCGATAGAGGTAGAGGTCGATGGGGGATTAGTGCTCAGTCTCGAAGAGATGAGTCGAATAGAAATTTAAATTTTAACGGTCGAGGAAACGCCAAATGTCATTTTATACCTCATTAACAGGATTAAACGCAGCCACTACAGAGCTTGCGGTAACCTCAAACAATATTGCTAACGCTGGAACCTCCGGGTTTAAGCGATCCGATGCCGACTTCGGTGACATTTTTGCAACGTCACCTCTGCAGCGTGCTGCGAGTGTGATCGGTGCCGGGGTATCGCTTAAATCGGTGTCGCAGGAATTCAGCCAGGGAAATATTGAGTTTTCCGCCAACTCTCTCGACTTAGCGATTACCGGTGATGGTTTCTTCGCGCTGGAGTCGCCAGATGGCACCAAGATATTCACACGTAACGGTGGTTTCATGCTTAACGAGCAAAACCAGATGGTTAACGCGGCGGGGCAGGCCTTGATGTCATTGCCGGTCGACTCGACAAACACAGCGGACTTTAGTGCGCCTTTAACTGCGATGACTATTCCAAGACAGACGGTTGCAGAATTTAGAGCGACTACAAGCGTGGAGTTGGGTCTTAACCTTCCGTCTACGAGCGAGCCTATTACGGAAGTCTTCAATCCGAACAATCCAGAGACTTACCACAAAACAACATCTTTGACGGTATATGGAGCTTCAGGCTCGAGTCACCTTGCAACGATTTACTATGTGAAGACAGGAGAAGCGACAGCCGCTGATCCTTTCAATAAATGGCAGACGCATGTATATATTGATGACCAAAAGGTTACGCCTCGCCTCATTCAATCAGCTGATACTGCTGGAGATAAATACTACGTTAACAAGTATGGAGAGCTGAAAACAGAGGCTGAATTGTTGACGCTGCAACGAACTAGTGCAGAAAGTGAAAAATACTTGATCACGACCGGTACTCAATATAAGAAATATTCTTACGACCAATTATCAACACCAATCAACTCACAGCCCGCTGCGATCGATATGAAAATACCGGCCACATCACCTTATACCGATAACTTGAACCTGACGAATAACCAGGACGGTGTGGACTTTTCTACTTTTACGCGAGCAAATTTGAAAGACATGTTTAATCTTTCAGTTGATGGTTCGCCCCTAGTATCGATAGGGTTAGAGCATTTAGCGGGAGATGCCGTCAAGCTGTCAGGTAACCAGATCGCATTTGAACTCCAGAATGTGCTTAATAGCCGATTCGGAGATGGTAAACGTTTTGATTTTGGTGCGGCTGCCAATGATGCGGAGGCCGCATTGGGCAAGATCACGCTGTATCGTGAAGCCCCTGTTTGGGGTGGTGCTGCTTGGTCAGTTCCCAAGAATATTACTTTAGATCTAAGGGCCCTTGTCGCCGCTGCGGATGCAACATATAACCGCGATGCGAATGGGGAGATACCTCCGGAAGAACTAGCCGAGATAATCACGACAGCGCTTGATGCGAACGCCGCTTCTGGCAACCCCGATTTTAACGATATTGTCTGTATATACGACTACGAAAATCTGGGTTTCCGGTTTACACAAGGTGGTACCAAAAAAGATAATTTATATGTAGCAAGCACGACAGGACAGGGAACCAATTCCTTGTTTGGTGTCAAAGAAATCAATGTTCCGACTGGTAATGCTGTTGCAGAAGATAACCCGCCAACATATGGCACGTTGCTACCACCGCTTGATAGTAACCAAGCGATAACTTTGCTGGGCAACGTACTTCCAAATGGAACGGCAGAGCGCGCATTGTCTGATCAACGCTATGGACTTCAGGTGTCTTACGCGGACGGGCAGTTCAATATTACTTCAGGTCAAACGGGTGATACATCCAGTATAGAGTTAACAGTGAATACTACGACCGCCAATAATGTGACAACTTTAACAGCCCCATCATTGCTGGCTACTGATTTACTAGGAGTTAATCAAAACGGACATGAAGTCTCCCCACAGGTTTCTACGATCGCAAACTTGCCAACTGTTCGTGGCCAGGCATCTCAACCTGCGGTGGTTTATGGAGGTCCAATGGGAGTTGATCCCTCGGCTTCTTTTGCAGTGACGCCAGCCAACAAAACACTCACCTGTATTGTTGACGGTATCTCTTCCCAGATTACGCTGACAGAAGGTCAGTACTCGATCGGAACCTTTACAACGCACTTACAGGAAAAGATTAATCTGATGGCCGACGGTCTTGGTCGAAGTGTGTCGGGTATCACTGTGGGATTTGATGATGCGACTGAACAGTTAATTATCCACGGGGGTACAGCGAAGTCAGACTCTTTTATTCAGATAGCGGGTTCCTCAGATTGGGGACTTGATAATGTGGATGCAGCATTTGCAACGGTATCAACTTATATTCAATTGTATCCAGATCAACAAGGAAGTGCAGATGTTTATGTTGCGCAGGACTCTGATGGGTACTGGATAGAGACTACCGACAAAGGTGAATTTGATGAACAGGACGTACCTTATTGGACGCCCATCTTCCTAGATCGTGGTGAATTGACCTTTGATACGTCGGGTACCTTGGTTTCACCAATGGGTGGTGCAGAACTCCAAAGTGATGGTATCACCGGTACATCAATCGCAGTCGCATATGATGGAAGTACACAGTTCAATAGCCCCTTTGCGGTATTGAGTCAGAATCAGAATGGTGCAGCGGAAGGTGATTTGGTCGGCGTTAATATCGGTGACAATGGACTGGTGGTTGCCAGTTATTCAAATGGATCTCAGAAATCACTCGGTAAAATTATTATTGCGAACTTTGCTACTCCGAAAGGCCTACGTCAGATTGGAGACGCAAGCTTCTTCGCGACTTCTGAATCTGGTGAAGCGGCATATGGAGAGCCTGGTGCAGCTGGATTCGGAACACTTAGAGCGGGTGCGAGAGAAAGATCCAACGTGGACTTGACCGGTGAATTGGTTGATTTGATCACGGCGCAACGGAACTTCCAGGCAAACGCGAAAGCGATTGAAACAAGTTCCTCGTTGACGCAGACCATTATTAATATTCGCGGATAAAGGATTTAGGTAGGTAGCGGACAATGGACAGACTAGCTTACACAGCGCTTTCGGGAGTTTTGGCACAAGGATATGTCAGGACTCAATTGGCACACGAGCTTGCCAACGTATCTACACCTGGTTTCAAAAAAGGTGGTGGTGCGACGTTAGAATTTAGAGAAGTGCTAGGTGAAGGTTTCCCTACGCGATATCAGCCAGTTAATAATATGGCAGACGGATCGGTAGACCTATCCCCGGGAGCTCCCATGATATCAACGGGCAACGACATGGATATTGCCATGAACTATAAAACGGTACTGGGAGTTCAAGCTGAAGATGGAAATATCGGCTTTACTCGACGCGGTGACATGCGGATTACCGCGAGTGGTGTTGTAGAAATCGGAACCGGATTAGTCGTCCTAGAAGACGGCGGTGGGCCTCTAACTGTACCACCTGGAGTCAGAATAACATTTGGCCGAGATGGTGGTGTCTACGCAGCGAGTCTTGATAATCGTGAGGAACAACCGCAGTTAGTAGCAAACTTAATGCTTCGTGACGCTAGTCAAGCAGGATTGGTCAGACGTATGGATGGGCTGTATGAAACACCTGCTGCAAATGGGGCAGGTGGAGATTTCGAAAGTGGTCCAAATAAAATAGAGATCGAGTCAGGTCGGCTTGAGAGTAGTAACGTTAGTCCGATCGAGGCACTCGTGTCATTAATGGAATTCAATCGATCATTCGAAACCCAGATTAAAGTAATCAAGAGCGTAAGTGAACTTGATTCAAGTGGGGAAGATTTAATGAAGTTGCGGGCATGAGACCCGTAATTAGGGAGGAGTAGTAAATGGACGCATCAATGTGGGTAGCCAAGACCGGCTTAACTGCACAATCAACCAAGATGACGGTGATTGCCAACAACCTAGCTAACGTTAATACGGTTGGTTTTAAGAAAGACCGCGCGATGTTTGAGGAATTACTTTACCAAACAATTGCTCAAGCCGGTGGTCAGACCGACGCAACTAATGAAGATCCTACAGGATTTATGTTAGGAACGGGCACGAGAATCATCTCTACCGAGAAAATTCATGCTCAGGGGAACATGATTTCTACGGAAAACTCCTTTGACTTGGCCGTTTCGGGTGATGGTTTTTTTGCCATTACTCAGCAAGACGGCACCTTTGCTTACACTAGGGACGGGTCATTCAAGATTTCTTCAGAGGGCGAAGTGGTTACTACTGGTGGGCAGCCGCTATTTCCCGCGATAACAATTCCGGTTGACGCAGCAAGCATCACGATAGGTCGAGATGGAACTGTAACCGCAGAACTCGCCGGTGGCGGTGGTTCAACTCAGCTAGGTTCGATACAGCTTTCTCGATTTCTCAATAAGTCTGGTTTGATGCCAATGGGGCGAAATTTATATGGTCAGACGGAAGCCAGTGGTGTTGCTGAAACAGGGGTTCCCAGCGAGAACGGATTTGGTGGATTGGTTCAGGGAATGCTAGAAGCATCAAATGTCAATGTGGTGGAAGAGATGGTTAGTATGATTGAAACGCAACGAGCGTATGAAATTAATTCCAAGGCGATCTCGGCTGCAGATGGCATGCTTCGTTTCTTAAACAATAATTTATAAGGCCTGAGACATGATTAGATCTTTATTAGTTCTGATACTATCGACCGTGATCTGTGCTTGCGGAACAATGCCTCCGACTGCAGATGAGTTTGCTAGATCTGCCGTTGGAGCGCCAGTGCAAGTCGAAGCGAAACCACGTTACGCGACCGGATCAATTTTCACTAATGGAACGGACTTATACCCGACGACGCGCACATATCAAGCGGGTGAGTTATTTGTCGGTGATTTGATAACAGTCGTGTTGACGGAGACCACAAACTCCACGCGAAGCGCTGGTGTTACAGCTTCCAGAAATTCTACTAACGATGTGCTTGGCACATCGCAGGCCGGCGCAATTCTTCCTAGCAGTTCTTTTTTTGATAACTTTAAAATCGGTGGGGCGAACATAACCCATGCAGGTACAGGAACTTCTGGTCAGGCAGCTACCTTGACTGGACAGATCGGTACAGTCGTGACTGATGTTTTGCCTAACGGGAATTTAATGATTGCCGGTCAAAAACAGCTTTCCTTCACTGAGGGAACTGAGTTCATACAGATATCCGGAATCATTCGACCTGAGGATGTTCAACCGAATAATACGATCCTGTCTACCAGGATTGCTCAGGCAGAAATTTCATATAGTGGCACAGGAGCATTATCGGATGCTGCAAAACCAGGATGGATGACTCGAGCACTGTTCTCCGTCTGGCCATTTTAGGGGACAGAAAATGTTAAAAGAAAAAATAATCAAGATTTGTTTAGTTGCGCTCTTTTTTGCGCCACCTATACAGGCAGATCGAGTAAAAGACTTGGTTGATATAGGAGGTGTTAGAAGTAATCAGTTAATTGGCTATGGGATAGTAGCAGGACTCGCTGGAACTGGTGATGGCAAAGATTTACCTTGGACTGGCCAATCAATGAAGTCACTATTGTCCCGTCTTGGCGCAAGTGTCGACGGTCCAGTTTCAGACTACGACCTCGGTGAATCGCTAAGAGCACTTGCTGGGCAGAATGCAAATAAAGATATTAAGGTCGAAAATCTAGCGGCCGTGATGGTTACCGCTGATTTACCTCCCTTTGCAAAGCCAGGTCAAAGATTTGATGTCAATGTGTCTACAATGGGTAAGGCTTCTAGTTTACGAGGTGGCACCTTGATCATGACTGAGATGAGAGGCATCGATGGCGAAATTTACGGTCTAGCGCAGGGCCCTTTAACAGTTACTGGCATATCTGCGGACGCCGCAGGTACAAGTGTTGAAATAGGTGTAGCTACCGCTGGCAGAATTCCAAACGGGGCTATTGTAGAGAGAGCGGTGGAAACTCCATTTACCTCCTCAGATCATCTGGTGCTTAATGTCCGAGATGCAGATTTTTCAACCACTAATGCAATAGCCGCAGCCGTTAACAGCGCATTTGGTACAGGTACCGCTGTGGCTGTGGACGGAGTGTCTGTAGCTATTCGGGCACCTGACCAGCAAAGTGCCCGCGTCGCTTTTATGAGTGCCGTGCAGGATCTAGAAATTGAGCCTGGACAGCCAGCAGCTCGAGTCATTGTTAACGCGCGCACTGGAACTGCTGTAATTAATCGATCAGTTAAATTAAGTGCTGCTGCAGTGTCTCATGGCACTATTTCCGTAAAGATAGATACGTTCAACCAGGTAGCGCAAGCGGCGCCCTTTGCACCTGGCGGAGACCAGGTAGTAGCGAACGCGGAGGTGGCAGTAGAGGAACAGGAGGCTGATATGTTCGTATTTGATGAGAGTGTAGAACTTCAGGATATCGTCGATGCTATTAATGCCGTTGGCGGAACACCCTCCTCACTTATTGCAATTTTGGAGGCACTAAAACGCTCTGGCAGTCTCAAGGCCGAGTTGATAGTGATTTAATTATGGAAATTTCTTCAGATCATTACGATTTTAAAGGGCTTAGCGAGCTTAGAGCGCGGGCAGATAGTCGTTCAGAAGAGGCGGCTCGCGAGGCTGGAAAGCAGTTTGAAGCTATGTTTTTCAAAATGATGCTCAAATCTATGCGAGAAGCATCTGAACCTTTGAAAAGCGGCTTGTTCGATAGCGCAGCGATGGATAACTATACAGAGATGTTTGACGCCCAAGTGTCTCAGGCTATGGCACAAAGAGGTTCTTTGGGTGTGGCCGACTGGCTTGTGCAGCATCTCAATACAGTGGGGGCGATCCGCGGTAATGGATCAGATGATTAGCTAGTACTATGGCAGATATACTTTCAGTTGGCACGTCAGCGGCAAATGTCTATCGACAAGCGTTGACGACTGTCAGTAACAATATCGCTAATTTAAATACTGAGGGATACTCTCGTCAGGAGGCGATATCGACTCAAAACTTACCTACCGAGCAGGGTCAATCCTTCATTGGAACTGGCGCGTCACTAAAGCGAATTACTCGAAGTTATGATCAATTTCTAGAGGGTAATTTAAGGCAAAGCAATAGTGAGTTATCGTCGCAAACTCCCTTGATAAACTATTCGCAGCGGATAGTCGATATTATGGGAGATTCCCAGTCAGGGCTAGCCGGAGCACTAGACAAATTCTTTAGTGACGCAGAGGTGCTGAGTACTGATCCAGCGTCGGGTGGACTAAGGACAACGTTTCTGGCGTCCAGTGAAAGTCTAGTTTCTAGGATAAGATCTATCTCACAATCTCTATCTGATGTTGTTCGCGATGTAAACGGAGAGACGGAGACAGTAATTGCTTCAATAAATGAAAAGGCTGGCCAGTTAGCATTTTTAAATGGACAGATGGCTAGCAATCCAAGCAAGCTTAGTCAAAACCCGGCGTTGATGGATTCACGTGACCTACTGCTCCATGAACTATCCGGATTAGTCAAAATTAAGGTCACCGAAAACTCTGCTGGCTTGGTTGATGTAGAGTTAGCCGGTGCCGGTGCTTCAGGCACAATTGTGAACGGAATAGAATATCGTGATATTGGTGCACAGACCTTTGCAGACGCAACAAAAAAGTCGCTAGTTTCAATCGATCCTGCTGGTGATTCAGTCCCTCTTCCCGCGATTCAGGGAGGCGAGTTGGGAGGCCTTATAAGCCTCAGGAATGCAGCCTTGATGGAGACAGTCGGAGACTTCGATCTTTTTGTAGAAGGATTTACCAGGGAAATAAATAAGATTCATTCTGGAAGTATGGACAAGAAAAATCAGAGCGGTGCCCAATTATTTACCACTTCGCCTGTGGTGGAGTTAGTTAGTAGTGACATGCGGGCAGAGAGCCCGGCTACCGCGATAGTAACCGATGTTAAAAATACCGTGCCTTCATTAGATATTACTTGGTACGCACAAGATAAGAAATTTCTTGTCCAAGATGGCGTCGGCGATAAATGGTTTGATAGTGCGACGGCAACTGGGATAGGAAAAATTAAAACTAACGGGCTGGAAATTGATATTACAAAAGCTTTGTCAGACAAACAGAAAATTACTTTATCGGTTTTTAATAGGCCTGCGGAAACCATCAGGGTAGGAATAGCAAATGGCGATGAGATAGCGGCAGCTGATAGATTGCGGGTAATAGTTGATACGGCAAATAATGGAGATTCCAAAGCCACCATTACCTATGACCCCGAAAGACCTGATATCGCGTTGCCAGGATTTGATTTGGGTTCCTTGTCTAATGGATCAAAAGTGTTAAATAGTCTTGTATCCACAGATAATATAAAACCTTGGGGCTATTTGACCGCAGGATCAACTGGCTCAAGTATTGTTCTAGATACTCCCGTAGGTAATACGACTCGAATTGATTTGATCACAAAAGATGGAGTCCATATCTTGGGTAAACAGCCTACTAATCCGGCTTTATGGCTCACAGGGAATAGTTTTTTTAATGAAGGAGTCTCGTATAGCTCGACGTATTTAAATAAGACCGGATCAAACGCATTTCTTGATTTAGACGTGACTTTTGGATTTGACCAAGCCAAATCTTCCATGTTGCCAGCGTCATCGCCAAACGAATTTACTAGTGATCGCATAAATGCTTACACGAACTCGACAGGGTCCAGTGTCGCTTGGATCGCAAATGGAGCATTATCGCTCAACGGCACATCTCTTAACGCACTAAATGTAGCAAATTCAACAACTACTTCTGCCAACACACTGGCCACCTGGCTTAATGCTCAATCGAATGCGACTGGTGTTACAGCTACAGCAGTCACGGAGATAAATATAACGAAAAAGCAGGCTAATTTTGGCCAGGGGTTAAAAATTAATGGGACCACTATTACCAATGCAAATACCGCAACGACTTTAAGTCAGTTGGCTGATCGGATCGGTGCCTTGAGTGCGACTACCGGTGTTGACGCTTACCTTGGAGTGGATGACAACCTGATAATAACCAATACAGCGGGTAATGAGGGGAAAAATATTACAATAGCTAGTACTGCTGCTCCCAACACACTTGGTATCGCAGACACCACCTATTCGGGAAAGCTCAAACTCAGTGCCGCAGGCAATATCAAGTTTCAGGTCAACGAGTTGTCAGGGACCTTGGGTTACGTCTCTGAACTTTCCAAATTAGGTATATCGGGTGGTGTCTATATAGACGGTGTGGTGCCTGAGGATTTAGCGGTTTTGATTACGGATACCACCGCGTCGAACGTAACAGTCGAGGCGCGGGTAGCGAGTAAAGCGGCTGATTCTGTACTAAATCCGCAGCCAGAGGATCCCTTAAAACTCGATTTTCTAGCAGGTGGATTGGTCACAATTACGGATACAAAAACAAATACGGTAGTGAGGAAACAGACGTTTGATCCTTTAAAACCAATAATTTACAAAGGAATTGACATTCGTTTTGATAACGCACCTTTGGCAGGCGATAGCTTCTTAGTTGAACCTAATTTAGATGCTCCCGGTGACAATGGTGGTATTCGACGAATTGCTTTGCTGCAGACTCAGCCTATATTCCTTGGTAGTCGAAATGCATCTGATGCATACACCGATATAGTTAATGATATGGGGGCAAAAGGATTTGTAGCCGAGATTTCTAAGCAGGCTTTGGATGTGGTCTACACGCAAGCAGTAGAAGCTGAGTCCGCGGCTTCGGGTGTCACTTTGGATAGAGAGGCTGCTGATTTGGTGCGTTATCAACAATCATTTCAGGCAGCAGCTCAGATTATACAAGTTTCGACGCGTTTGTTTGACTCGATTATTCAAGCAACTCGTTAATTATGAGAGTTTAAAAATATGAAAGTCTCTACTTCACAAATGTTTCTCAACACAAGCTCTCAGCTTGCAAAGCAAAGTGGTCGAATCAACGAATTGCAGGCGAAAATTAGTACGGGGGAGAAACTGCTTTCACCAAGTGAGGAACCTCAGAGAGCAGCGCTAATTAACCAGCTGGAATCCACAGCTAGTCAGATATCTACCTATCAAAAGAATTTGGATAAAGTGGATGGTCGTTTGTCGATTGAAGAGGCTATTTTGAACTCAGTCGACAATATAATGGGGAGAATTAGAGATCTTTCTCTTGCAGCTGCCTCTGGGACTTATTCCCCTAGTGACAAAGCGATCGTGGTTCAAGAAATGAGGGGTTTAAGAGACGAATTACTTTCACTAGCAAATTCTCAAGACTCGGGCGGAAATTATATTTTTGCGGGAACCAAAGTAACTACGACTCCTTACCAAGAAAATGCAGCGGGGGAGGTTTCCTATCATGGAGATTCTTCTTCTGCGGTTGTCTCTACCGGTCCAAATAGCAGCGTGCGTCTCAATCGGCCGGGTACTGAGGTGTTTTCTAAAGTTACTGACAAAGGCGTGGATTATAATTTTTTTGATGTCATAGATGGAATGGCTGATGCCTTAATGGGCACGGCCAAGCAGGAAACAGTCTCTAGTTCTTATGCGACTTCTGCAACGGCATTAAATTCTGGCTCAGCATTTAACCTAACTGTATCGGTTGGGAAGACGAGCCCTACTAATACAACCATAAACGTTACAACTGATACTCCTGAGGGCGTTGTCACAGCTATTAATGCGTCGTCGACAGGTCTTAAAGCGAAACTTGCCAAAGAAGATCCCAGTTCGGATATTGTTAAGGTTTACATAGAGGGGCCTGGTGGGAAAGAGGGGGTTTTTACAATTACTTCGACACCGAATATGGGTTTTTCCGACAATGATACCGTTCAAAAGGGTATTGGTCGTATCTCGGATTCTAAGAATCGCGCCACCGACGCGCTTGTCGGTATAGGTGTTTCCATGTCGGTCGTGAACGAAAAAAAAGATGTTAACGAAGAGAGAGACCTTGCAATTAAAAAACTTATCTCCTCTGAGAAAGATTTGGACTATGCACTTGCCGTTACAGAGCTTTCTTCTGAAATCATTGCTTTAGAGGCACTACAAAGCAGTTTCGCTAAGATTTCCCAAATGAGTCTTTTTGACTATCTCAGATAACGGATAAATACTAATGACTGAAGTGAGTAGCGCTACAGATACAACTAATTCGATCATGCAGGCACTCGATGTCGGCACTGGGATCAATATTAAAGATTTAGCTCAGTCGTTAGCTGATGCCGAAAATAAGCCAAATATGGATCGGATCTCAGACAAGATTACGCAACGAGAAACCGCGATCTCTGGATATGGCGTGTTATCAAATAGTGTCAAAAGCGTAAAAACTGCCTTAGAGGCACTAAATGATCTGGGTGAACTTTCGACCAAGGCTGCAACGCTATCAAGTACGACATCGATCGATGTAACCACTGTTAATTCGACGGCGATTGCTGGTAATTATTCGATGACGGTAAGTCAACTTGCCAGCTCCCAACAGCTAATTTCGAACGCTTCTGCATCTAGCTCGACTGCATTAAATTCGGGCTCGGCATTTGATATAAGTGTAGCCGTGGGTGCTACTAGTCCGGTTAACTCCACTATATCCGTGACATCTGATACACCGGCTGGGGTCGTATCTGCGATTAATGAGTCATCAACCGGCCTCAAGGCTTTTTTAGTTCAAGAAAATTCTGCGAGCACAAGTGTAAAGATTATGGTGCAAGGCCCTTCCGGAGCGGAGGGGGAGTTCACAATCTCATCGACACCGAACCTGGGTTTCTCAACTAATGGAAACGCTTTACCGACGGCGCAGAATGCGGTGATGACGCTGAACGGTCTTACTGGTATTCAGCGTTCTAGCAATGAATTTACAGACTTAATTCCAGGCACCACTGTAAAACTTAAAGCCACTACCGGATCAGCGGTTTCGCTTTCTATTAGCGAAGATAGAAGTATTGCCAAGACTTCCATCCAGGCCTTGGTGACGGCTTACAATGATTTTGAGACAACGGTAGATGAATTATTGAACCAGGACTCTACGAATTTTTCATACAGTGGTTCTCTTTCAAATGACAGTAGTACGACTAGACTAGTGAAACAGAAAGTCGCTGATGCAATAAAAGCTACATCCTCTACACAGTCTGGGACAATTAAAGGATTAATTGATATCGGAGTGTCCTCTGATCGATATGGGCAGCTTACTGTCGACGATACCAAACTGGATGCTGCACTTGCCTCTAATTTTAGTGATGTCGCTAAGATGCTAAGTGCAAATACCGATAATCAAACTGTATACGATACCGCTAATAAAGGACTTGCAACGGATGCAATTATAATTCTAGACGATCTGACTTCAGCTAATGGGACAATTAAAACGAGTACCGATAGCACTACAAAAACAATTGATAGATATAAAGAGCAGCTTGAAAAACTAGAGACCAGGTTGCAGAAGGCCTACGACAGCTACATCGAACAGTTCTCTGCAATGGAGTCACTGGTTGAAACCTTAAATAGTACAGGAGATTACCTAACCGGTCAGTTTAAGGCGATGGAAAATGCGTACAATAATAATTAATCTTCCTCTTTGGGATCAAGAAGAATCTTTTCCCACTTAAGTCTTCCGCTTGTTTCGACATTTTTCTCGGGGACGCAGTCGAGATAAACACCTCCAACTAAAATTACTGCACCAAGCGAAAAAGCCTTACCCTCATACAAGCATATTCGACTCATATTGTTACTCCCTTCCATAATCACTACAGGTTTAGCTGCGTATTTATTACCATAGGCCAAGGTAGTGAAAGACACTGCTAGGAGAATTATTGCAAGTCTTCTTGCACTCATTAAGAGTACTACAATTTTTGAATGTACTTGCTTAGCTAAGTGGTTTGAAGAACGACACATGTGTTTCCCTCCCTAAGTTATTCAGATTTGCGATGTTCTCTAGCAAGTTCTAAAATCGCCTTCGCATGCTCTTCACTAATTTCGTATCGTTTTCGCAAATCTTCAAGATGCTCTTTTTCTGTCGCAGATACCTCCCCATCTTCTAGTGCATGAGCGACTTCGGCTTTAAATATTTCTTTCCGTCTAGCCATTTGATTAGAAAAAGCAGTAGCGACTATACCAGTTAACAAAGCAACAGTTAGCACCCCCATCATTGCGGTAGCTGCCCCCACAAACTTTCCGGGGATGGTTAATGGGGAGACATCTCCATACCCTACGGTTGTAAGAGTTATAATTGACCACCACATTGCGTGTGGTATTGAGCTGAATACTTCTGGTTGAACCTCATTCTCAATTAGATAGATTAGGGTGCTGGCTATGAAAAATGCGATCGTAAATAGGTAAAAGGCGGCGGCAAAGGTACCTCGCTCATCTCGGATAGCAGAAAAAAGATCTTCCAATGCTGTGGAATAGTGCGAAATCTTAAACAGGCGCAACATCCGCATTACGCGCAACCATCTCAGATCCACACTGGTCATAACCAGTGCGGCAATGCTTGGCAATATTGCCAGCAGATCGATCAGACCATGTCCACTAAGAATATAGGCCATTCGTTTTTTTAGAGGCCCAGCATTTGGCATATCATCGCGAACAGGTGCACACCAGATTCTGAGACAGTATTCAATGCTAAAGACAAACACAGAAAATATTTCAAAAACAAAAAATTCTTTTGAATAAACGGCATTTATACTCGAAACTGACTCGAGAGAAATTGCTATCAAATTTAGGATAATTAAACTACCAAGGGTTATGTCACATATCCTACTAGCTCTACTTGTATGCGCGCCGCCTTTCTCTAAAATTTTGTAAATGCGAGTTTGTAGAGGGGAGGTTGCCATGGAACTTATTTTCCTTCTGCACTATCGGGGATCTATACTGTTTATAGTGTAATTATACGTTAGCAAAATAGAAGGTAAAAAATGCCCAGAATTTCCTTTCGATCGCTATTCGTTGGAACTTTGCTGTTCACAATAGGTTCAAGTATTACTATAGCGGATACTTTCTACTGTGAGGTTATTTACGATGGTTCTGTGCCGCCGGTGAGTTTAAAGCTTGATATCTTTACTGACGGATCTGTATCTGCGGTGCTTGATGACCAATCTGTGTGGACCCAACCGGCAGAAGGGGCCAAAATTTCCAGTACCCAGGTTTTTTATCAATTTTGGTTGGAACCGAAATCGCCAAGCGAACGTGAGTCCTCTTTAGAGCTGTATTTATCTCGTTTCTCTTTAAAGCTTTATGGACGAAGAGAAGATAAATTTAAAGGAAAAGTGATCTCTGTAACAGAGTTAAAAAGCATGCAGTGTAAAAAGGAGCCACTTATTAGTGCACCCCCAAAAAGGATTAAATCTTCTCCATGATATCTGCGACTGATTTTCCTTCGGAAATTTTGCCAGTTTTTGTCATATCAACTAGGTAGATACTCTCATAATTATG
>CABYJX010000009.1 GCA_902519405.1 uncultured Gammaproteobacteria bacterium | reverse complement strand
TTCCAAACCAGATTAAGTTCGAAACAGCCACTCAAATTAGGAGGAGCTATAAGCGACTGGTCCATTGGCCTGTATTCAAGGAAAAATATGGAGGACTTAGTTAGGGAATATACCTATGCAACTGAAGACTTTTCCAGCGAATACGATACTGATACTACCGCGATTTTCGGGGACGCAAAAATCTTCTTAGGCGAAAAGTTTAGAGTGGGTGTAGGGCTGCGACTGGAAAGTAGAGATACCTTTTATAAGGACAGCGATGACGTTAGAACATCTCCCGAAAAAGATATGGCTGGTGGAAGGTTTAGCCTAGAATATCTAGATGACGATTATGGTCTATGGTATTTGTCTTATGGGCGAGGTTATAGAGGAGATGGCGTTAACGCAGGAATCTTGTCGAGTCCAGATGTCTCACCGATCGACCGAAAAAAATTCGGCTTCTTTGATTCCGAAAGTCTGATAAATTTTGAAGCGGGAGTTAAATATCAATCTCCCAATGATATCTTTTCGGGACGGCTTGCTCTTTTCAAAATGGAACGGCGAAATCAACAGGTTAAGGATTCATTGGTACTAGTTCGAGCCGATGGTAGCTCCGCTTTCATCGATCACACCAATAACTCCGCTAGCGGTGATAACTATGGGGTAGAGATTGAAACACTCTTCCAGCTTAATGACGCTTTAACTCTTAGTGCGAATCTAGGCTCTTTACACTCAAAGGTCGACAGCTACCTGGGAATAGATGGAATAACTAGACGGAAAAGAGAGCAACCTCAAGCCCCGAGCTACCAGTATTCCGTCGGTCTAGACTATAAACTTTCTGCGGAGTGGCAACTCCACTTTAGGATAGAAGGAAAAGATGAATACTTCTTTTCGAATAGACATGATGTTAAAGCACCCTCGTTTAATATGGCTCACGCGCGTATTGTATTTCAAAGAAACCATTGGAATTTGGCAATCTGGATTCGAAATATAACAGACGAAGAAACTTTTATAAGAGGCTTCGGAAGCTTTGGTAATAATCCATTAAAAGAGTACATTGTTGAACCTTATTACCAGAAAGGTGCGCCACGGACATTTGGCGCCGAAATTAGTCTTCAGTTTTAGCAAAGCTAACCTCAAGCAAATCCTTAAAGGTACGAAATACAATGGATTTTCTAATACTCGATATTCCTTTTATAAAACTTGTTGAATTGACCGCTGTACTATTTGGGCTCGCCTACGTATTACTAGCCATTAAAATACATCATTGGTGCTGGTACATGACTATTTGCAGCTCGATACTTTTTTTATTGCTTTTTTGGAATGTAGAGCTTTATCTAATGTCACTCCTTCAGTTTTTTTATTTAGGAATTGCAGTATATGGCTTGGTAAATTGGCATCCAAAACAAAACAAGCTAGAAAAGAAAATAAAGATAATGAAACCAAAAAGTCACCTTTACATTATTGGCCTCATAGTTCTGTCATCAATAATTATCGGTTGGTTTTTGAGTCGCTATACTGATGACGCCGCCCCTTATCTTGATACTGTCACTTCAGTTGGTGGCGTGGTAGCCTCGTACATGGTCGCCAGAAAAATACTGGAGAACTGGCTTTATTGGATAGCGATCGACGCCACTTCAATCTTCGTTTATATTGATCGTGAACTTTATCTAACGGTCCTATTATTTGGTATTTACCTAATTTTGGCAGCCTTCGGATACCATCAATGGAAACTGAGCTACCAGCAACAATAAGCAAACAACTATCACTATGTTTAGCGCAGTATCGGATGTGGAGTTCTGCAACCCCTCTCACAAAGGAACCTACTTTAGTAAAACAACTTACTGAAGGTACCAGTAATTATAGTTTCCTAGTGGAAGCAGAACAAAATTTCGTTGTACGTATTGATGGAGTAGATACAGCTGTATTAGGACTTAGTCGCCATGCTGAGTGGGCCTTGTTACATAGAGTAGCTCATAGTGGTTTAGCACCAACACCAAGATATTATAATCCAGACATTAAGGCGCTAGTAGTGGATTATTTAGCTCCGGAAGCCAATGTTGCCGAGGGTTTAGAGGATATCGCCACGTTTTTTAAAGTTCTACATTCACTGCCAGTCATTAGATTCAAGCTCAGTCTCGTCACTAGGATACGACAGTATGAGCATCATGTTAGACGCCATTTCCATGAGGTCAGCCAGACTCTTCGGCCATTTGCCAAGAGACTCGAAAAATATCTAGAGCTAGTAAATTTAGACAGGACTCCGACCACGTTATGCCACAATGATTTGAACCCAAGTAATCGTATTTTTCATAATTCCAGCCTGTTGGCCCTAGACTGGGAATATGCGGCTTCCGGGAATCCATGGTTCGATATCGCAGTAACTTTTTGTAGTGGTCAAATAGAGGATGATTTCCTAAAAAGAGAGTTTTTTCTTTCTTATCTTGGAGAAGGAAAGAATCTCGATGAACCCATCAGAAAGTTAGACTTGTATTCTATTGTTTACGTATATACAGAAATTTTATGGAACATAGTCGCAATTAAACGTCTTCCACGCGATGAGGATTTAATTAAATTAGATCTGCAACTAAGAATATCTAGTCTCTAAAGTTACTAAACTGAAGAGGCAGGCCAAAATCCGTCTCACGCAGCATACCCATGACACTTTGCAGATCGTCCCGTTTCTTGCCAGTGACTCGTACTTGCTCACCTTGAATTTGGCTCTGGACCTTGAATTTGCTAGCTTTAATTTCTTTTACGATAGCCTTGCTTTGATCAGGTTCTAAACCGTGGCGCAGCTTTATTACCTGTCGAACTGTCTTTCCAGTGGCAACTATGTCAGTTGGATCCATTGCTGCTGGATCAATATCACATTTCACCAAAGCACCCCGAAGCATATCTTCCATTTGAACGACCTGAAATTCTGCCTCCGCAGTGATCGAAACTGTGCGATCTTCCCTGACAAAACTAGCTTCTACACCCTTAAAATCGAAACGATTTGCTACAATACGACCCGCTTGATCAACTGCATTTGTCAATTGATGCAAATCTACTTCAGACACAATGTCAAACGACGGCATAATTTTTCCTCAAAAAAAGATGACATATATGGTAAAGGGTTCTTAAGAAAGGACAAAGAATAAACTTATGGGTTATAAAAATAAATCTTCGATCTCTTGTTGTATTTTGGGTGCTGGCACCATCGGCATGATTTTCGCGGCCTACCTAAAACGAATTGGAATAAAAGTTTATATTCTCCACCATGAGGACAAGCCCAAAACAGTGCTTCGAGCACGTTTACAAGGTAGTGACCTTTCAGGTGACTACTCTTTCGAAATAGTCACGCCCGAGAAAGCTATAGATACCGATTTTATTTTGGTTGCAACGAAAGCACCTGACGTACTGAATGCACTAAAAGGTGTTCAAGATGTTTTAAATAATGGATCAGATGTGATTATTTTAAGTAATGGCATGGGCTTTCATGAGAAAGCTGAAAAACTGTATCAATCGGCTAGAATATTTGCGGCTACTACCACAGAAGCGGCACATACTTCTGAGTCTGGATTAATACATCATTCCGCTTCAGGAAGAACTGTTCTGGGAGCGTTTTCCTCCACCAAATCTCCTAAGTGGTTAACTACTTGGCTTAACGCCATACCAGATTCGTCCTGGACACAGAATATAAAAATAGCTCTTTGGGAAAAACTTGCCATTAACTGTGTCATTAACCCTCTTACGGCTACCCACAATTGTCGCAATGGCGACCTAATGAAAGATCCAGCTTTAAAAGAGCTTGTTAAAGAACTCTGTCTCGAAATTGAAATGGTGAGAGACGCGGCTAAAATTCCCTGTGCTGGAGGACCACTTTTTGATCTCGTCTCAAAGGTGATTTTTGATACTGCTACTAATTTCTCTTCAATGCTTCAAGATATGAAAGCGGGAAGGACCACTGAAATTGAATCAATTACGGGTTATCTCGTTGAGATGGCTACTGTATTTGAAGTCGAAGTGCCTGCGAACAAAAAACTTCTTGAGGAGATTCAGATTCGCTATTTTTAGATCTGATAACCTTATCTGAAAAGCCTAGGAATCTGGGTAAATTTTAAATCAGTGCTTTTTTGTAACGATTCCAGTCAAATATTTCTCCGGGATCTGATTTTCTAGACGGCGCTATATCACTGTGACCGACAATACTATCCTTCGTTAGTGCCGGATACAGTGTAAGTAGAATATTTGTAAGCTCAGTTAGTCTTTGATACTGCATATCTGTG
Source organism: uncultured Gammaproteobacteria bacterium (assembly GCA_902519405.1). Lineage (GTDB taxonomy): Bacteria > Pseudomonadota > Gammaproteobacteria > Pseudomonadales > Halieaceae > CABYJX01. The sequence continues at coordinate 49,040 of CABYJX010000009.1, read as the reverse complement.
TACGGGATAAAATCAGTACCTTCTAGCTCTATACCTAAACTAAAGTCATTACAATTATTTCTGCCGTCATATAGTGATTCCCCAGCGTGCCATGCGCGTGATTCACAATTGACAAATTGAATCAATTCACCGTCCCTTTTTATAAAAAAATGGCTGGACACCTTTAGGTCCTTAAGATCTTGAAAATCAGGATGAACATCGCAATCAAGACAGTTTGTAAATAACTGTTCTACATAATCATCATCGAAATTTCCTAGAGGCAAAGAAATATTATGGATAACCAATAAATCAATAATCGCTTTCTCTGGGCGGTGATCGAAATTTGGAGAGGGTATCCACTTAGCAACATTAAGCACTCCCTCACGGCGGAATTCTTCCATAGTCTCTCCAATTATCGATGCAGGTCTCTGACTATATCCCCGTTAAATATCGGTTGATAAGTTTTCTCACGGATTGACGCATATTTTTCCAAGGCTGCTACAATAACAATATCGAAGATTATTAGTCTAGCCAATGGAAAAGATCTCTAACACTTTAAAAAATGCTATTAAATTAAATGTAGCTAACGCGCTCGCTGAAGATATTGGTAATGGAGATATCACTGCTTGTCTGATACAAGCCAAAAAAAATGGAACCGCGCGAATAATTACCAGAGAACAAGGAGTTCTTTGCGGTACTGCATGGGCCGATGAAACCTTCCATGCTCTAAGCTCCGAAATTGAGATTAAATGGTACTTTTCGGATGGTGAATCCATCACAGATAATTGTGTCTTAGCGGAAATTACAGGTCCTCTTAACTCAATCTTATCTGCGGAACGAACTGCATTAAATTTTCTTCAGATACTTTCTGGTACTGCGAGTACCAGTCGTTGCTACGCGAAAAAAGTTCAAAACACTAAGGTTAAATTGCTGGATACTAGAAAAACACTGCCAGGATTAAGAGTTGCTCAAAAATACGCAGTAAAGTGTGGGGGCTGCGAAAATCACAGACTAGGACTTTTTGACGCATTCTTGATCAAAGAAAATCACATCACCGCTTGTGGTGACATAAGGACTGCAGTAAATCGTGCTAGGGATATTTCGCAATTTATGCCCATCGAAGTGGAGGTAGAGAATTTGGAGCAGCTTAGGGAAGCTCTGAGCACGAGTTGTGAAAAAATCATGTTAGATAACTTTGAAATCCCGACAATAAAAGAGGCAGTAAAAATTGCAAACGGATATGAAACGAAGTTGGAAGTATCTGGAAATATCACAACAAATAACCTAGAGGAGGTCGCTAGCACAGGAGTCGACTATATTTCTATTGGGGCACTGACAAAAAATTGTACTGCCCTAGATCTATCGTTAATTATTGTTTAATAAAGCGGTCTTACTTACTAGCACCCCATTATCATCTGCATAAATATGATCTCTGCTAGAAATAGAGACCCCGCCTATATTTATACTGACGTGCTTAAGTCCAACACCTCGCTTCTCCGTCTTTAATGGACTCACACCCAAAGCTAGAATACCCAAATTAATTTCTGAGAGTATCTCAATATCCCTAACGGCACCATTTATAATAAAACCAGCCCACCCATTAGAAGCGGCTTCCCCGGCAATTTCATCTCCCAGTAGTGCTTTTCTCAGAGAACCTCCTCCATCTATCATCATCACTCGTCCCTCACCCTTCTCCTTTGAAAATTCCTTTACAAGGGAGTTGTCCTCGCAGCATTGGATGGTTAACGCGGGTCCTTGAAAAAAAGACGCCCCACCAAATCTTCTAAACTGCAATTCTATAACCATTGCATCGGGATGTTTATCTGATAAATCTGGTGTAGTAAATAGCATCAGTTCTAGAATTTGTTCGCCTTTTGTTGGCAAGGATACTAATAGAAAAGTATAAACCGGTTAGACCTAATTTTACCTATTTTTCGAATGATGTCGAAAATACAAAAAAGGATCACTAAGTCTAAGCCAAAACTTACAATTTGTTTTACTTATGTATATTATAAAAATCATTCATCATATGGATTTTTGAAATGAACTTAAATCGGATTGATCTGAACTTACTCGTATATCTCGACGTCCTCCTTCGCGAGAAAAATGTTACTCGAGCGGCGGCCCAGTTAAATCTGTCGCAACCAGCGATGAGCAATGGACTTCGCAGATTAAGGAAGTTATTTGATGATCCGATATTGGTAAGAACTTCAGAGGGAATGACGCCTACGGAAAGAGCAATGGAACTAGCTCCTTCAGTTCAAGAAATTCTGATCAATATAGAAAAAACTGTGCAAACTAAATCTCCATTTGAACCACGCGAGGCAGAACAAGTCTTCCGTATCATGGCTAGCGACTATGCAGAATCAACACTATTTCCTGCTGTTTTATCAAAACTGCGAGATATAGCTCCCAGGGTTAGTATTGACGTAATGACACCGAGTGATGTCAGCTTTCTTGATGTGGAAAGAGGAAAGATTGACATGATAATTAATAGATTCGATTCCATACCAGAATCCTTCCATCAGATACAACTTTGGAGCGATCCATTTGCATGTTTACTAAGTCCAAATAATCCTCTTCTAAAAAGCTTTACTCTAGAAAATTATCTCGCGGCGAATCATATCTGGGTAAGTAAAACTGGGATGGGTGTTGGTGTAGGAATGAACCCAGATGACGTTCAACGTCTTGGATGGGTTGATAATGCGCTCTCCAATTTAAATTGTAAGCGACAGATACGAGTTTTTACTCGACATTATCAAGCCTCAATGACTCTCGCTGAGAAAAACGATCTAGTGGTCACGTTACCAAAACGCGCTGCATTGCTAAACAAAGATAATCCAAGACTCGTTTTACGAAGTCCTCCATTCAAAATTCCGCCTTTAGAGTTAAAAATGGCATGGAGTCCCTTGCTGCAGCATAATCCGGCTAATCAATGGATGCGACGACTTGTCGCAGATGTAGCCAAACAGCTCGATGGAAATAATTGATCCTACCCTAATGGTTTTTTACATCATTTGGGATAATAATAGTGAGTGTAATAGACCAAAATAAACGAAGACTCGCATAAGAATTTTATTAGAGGCTTATGAATTGTCCGACAGAATAATCAAATACGATCTTCAAATACAGCGATCCTTATATGTATTTTTAGAAGAGGAAGTACTACCAGCAACTGACGTAGAATCAGACGATTTTTGGTCCTCGTTTGGAAACATAATTGCAGATTTGTCACCTATAAATAGACAGTTATTAAATGAACGAGAAAGATTGCAAAAAGAAATAGACCAATGGCATTTGCAAAACCCAGGTCCAATTAAAAACTTTTCGAAATATAAAGAGTTTTTGCTAGATATCGGCTACTTGACGCCCGAAGGACCAGACTTTTCTGTGGAAACAGAGAATGTGGATGAAGAAATCTCTCATATTTCGGCACCTCAATTAGTCGTCCCGATTACTAACGCCAGATATTCGATAAATGCTACAAATGCCAGGTGGGGAAGTTTATACAACGCACTATATGGCTCCGATGTAATTCCAGAGGAAAATGGCGCTGATCGATCCGGCCCTTACAACCAAAACCGCGGAAAACTCGTAATAGCTTGGGTTAGAAAATTTCTTGATCGCCATTTTCCACTGCAATCTGGCGATCACACACTAGTGGAAAGATATGCTCTGCAAGGAGGAGTGCTAAAAATCATTTTGCAAAATGGAGAAATTACGCAACTTAAGTATCCGCAACAATTCAAAGGTTATGTAGGCTTCGATCATAACCCCACCGCTGTCCTTTTTATCAATAACGGCCTCCATGTAGAATTACAAATCGACAGACGCGATCCCGTTGGGAAAAGTGATCTAGCAGGTATTAAGGATGTAATTCTTGAATCTGCTGTCACTACAATTCAAGACTGTGAGGATTCAGTATCTTGTGTAGATGCTGAAGATAAAATTGTGGCATACCGAAATTGGCTGGGACTTATGAGAGGTACTTTAGAAGAGTCATTTACAAAAGATGATATAGAAATCCGTAGGGTACTAAACTCGAATCGGATTTATAGTACTCCAGAGGGCAGTGAACTTGTATTGTCGGGACGCAGCGTCTTGTTCATTCGTAATGTAGGGCATCTGATGACAAGTGATGCCATACTAGATCCAGAAGGTGCTGAGATTCCTGAAGGAATTATGGATGCCATGTTTACTGCCATTATTTCTATACATGACCTAAAGAGACCTGAAAAATTTAGAAACTCTACTAGCGGAAGTGTTTATATTGTCAAACCTAAAATGCACGGACCTGAGGAAGTTGCATTCACCTGTCAATTATTTTCCCGAATTGAGAAAGCACTTAAGCTGTCACAATACACTCTTAAGCTAGGTATCATGGATGAAGAGAGACGTACTACCGCTAATCTCAAAGAATGCATAAGACAAGCGAAAAAACGTGTTGTATTCATAAATACTGGTTTTCTTGATCGAACAGGCGACGAGATACATACCTCAATTCATGCCGGCTCTGTCTTGCCTAAAAATAGAATAAAGAATACAGACTGGATTGAGTCTTATGAGGCTTGGAATGTCGATATAGGACTCGCCACTGGGTTAAAAGATTGTGCTCAGATAGGTAAAGGAATGTGGGCCGCACCTGATTTAATGAGAGATATGCTAACAGAAAAAGTCTCTCACCCTCGATCAGGGGCTTCGACATCTTGGGTCCCATCTCCAACAGCCGCTACATTACATGCGACTCATTACCACGAAGTAAATGTCGCTAAAGAACAATTAAAGATGAGCTCAAGGCCTAAAGCATCATTAGAAAAAATTTTAACGCCCTCCGTTCACGAAAATCTAAACCTAACGGACGAGCAGATTCAAAAAGAACTCGATAATAATATTCAAGGAATATTAGGCTACGTGGTTAGATGGATTAATCATGGAATCGGATGTTCTAAAGTGCCAGATATAAATGATATAGGATTAATGGAAGATAGAGCCACACTGAGAATATCCAGTCAGCATATTAGTAATTGGCTTTTACATAATATTTGCTCGATCGAGCAGGTGGCTCAAACACTGAAAAAAATGGCGAGCATAGTTGATGAGCAAAATCGCCCGGATAGTAATTACATACCAATGTCTGCAGATCTAGATCAGAGTATTGCCTTTCAGGCTGCTAAAGACTTGATTTTTAATGGCTTAGAATCGCCCAATGGATACACTGAGCCTATACTGCATAAGAGACGGAAGGAATTTAAAAAATCACTATGATTTGATCCAGTACAGTTCCACTGAAGTTCCGAAAAAGGTGATTACATGACCCTAGCAATATCCTTAGGGCCATGTAGCTAACACTAAATATGTGAGTCCTACCCTCTGCAGCTGCTGGTATGTGAGTCCTACCCTCTGCAGCTGCTGGGTAGCAGCTTACTAGGTATGGTAGTCCCACCACCACCGCAGATCCAAGAGACACTCCCATTACTATTTCTAGTGGGAGACATCTCCAAGATATCCCCAGATGCATCACCTAACTCTCCATTGGCCGCTAGTGTGATCTGATATTTTCCATCTGCTGTCACCGCCGCTGACGCCACATAGCTGCCATTACCATCAGTATCTATTCCAGCACTTTCACTTGTCGTAGGTACAGAAGCATGTGACGATGCATATTCGGAAATTGATGCCTTGCCCTCTGCCGCATAGGCTAAAACCTCGCCCATACGCGCTCTCACGGTATAATCCTGGTATGCAGGAAGCGCTAAAGCGGATAAAATTCCAACAATTGCAATCACAATCATCAGCTCTATCAGTGTAAAACCTCGTTGAATTACGCTGGTATTCATCAAGTCAATCCTCATTTAGTTAATAATTTTTAACAATCTCCCTTACTTGTAACGACCATATCTTAAGAAAGATCGAGTACAGAACTAAATGGTGCCAGTGATTTTTCTCCTGTCAGGCTTTTTCTTGAGAAATCTTGAGTTTTTTATAAAAACTGAGCTTATACCATCCTACTTTCCATAAAACTTGTACTTTTTGAGCAATTCTAATGGGCTATATTTTAATCCAACTCTAGAATGCGGGGTAAATGATCGAAATGTTACATATTTCCTTAGCTTAGGTTTAGAGTGTATGAATGAAATTGCCAAGACTCCATTGAATGCCTTGATTAGGAAGTTAGTACTTGATGGTGTTATTACTAAAGAAGAGGCCCACGATGCTAGTATCGCCACACTTGGACAACGAGGTGCCCTAGTTAGATACCTTATTGAGGAGATGGGACTTAATGATGAATTAATTGCTCAAAAAGCGTCGACTGCTTTCGGAATCCCATTATTTGATTTAGAAAACCTCCACTTAGATTCTATACCTAACAACTTGGTAGACCAGGAATTAGTCAAGCGGCATCGAGTATTACCGCTATCCCTTATAGATGACAAAATTTGCGTGGCGATCGCTGACCCAACAAATCTAAACGCTCTCAATGATATTAAGTTTCATACGGATATTCGTACCGAAGCTGTCCTTCTTCCCTTTAAAAAATTAGATCATATAATTAATGATTGGCTCAAAATTAATGATAATGTCGGAATTGATCTGGGCGAAATAGAGCAGGCTGAACTTGACGAGCTGGCTTTTTCTGATGCTACCACGGAAATTGACAAGGAAAACTCCGCGATCGATGAGGCGCCTATAGTTCGTTTTGTGAATAAGGTTCTTATAGATGCTATTAAAGAAGGTGCATCTGATATCCATTTTGAGCCTTATGAAAAAGATTTTCGTGTGAGGTTCAGAACCGATGGAATGCTGCGTGAGGCATTGCGTCCTCCCAGAAAATTAGCCGCACGTCTGACAGCTAGATTGAAGGTAATGGCGAAGCTTGATATTTCTGAGCGCAGAATTCCACAGGATGGCCGAATAAAAATGACTTTAGCTGGAAATCGAGAAATAGATTTTCGAGTTAACTCACTTCCGACACTGTATGGAGAAAAAGTGGTACTTCGAATATTGGATGCCTCCAATGCGACAATTGGTATAGACGCTTTGGGTTATATGGATCAGCAAAGAAAAATGTATCTAGATGCACTGTCAAGACCACAAGGAATGATTTTAGTTACTGGTCCCACAGGCTCCGGAAAAACCATGTCTCTTTACACTGGCTTAGATATATTAAATTTACCGGAGAGAAATATTTCTACCGTTGAAGATCCAGTAGAGATAAATATGACTGGTATAAATCAAGTACACGTAAATCAAAAAGTGGGGCTTGGATTCGCGGAAGCATTACGATCTTTCTTGCGCCAGGATCCAGACGTTATCATGGTAGGAGAAATAAGGGATCTAGAAACTGCTGAAATCGCTATAAAAGCAGCTCAAACTGGCCATCTTGTACTATCAACATTACATACAAATAACGCTGCTGAGACGATTACTCGATTATTGAATATGGGCGTTCCTTCATACAATCTTGCGACCTCAGTTGATCTAATAATTGCTCAAAGGTTAGCTCGTCGATTATGTAGCGACTGCTCCGTTAGTCCCAAAGAGATTCCAACAAAAAGCCTTTTAGACTTCGGGTTTACAGAAGAAGCTCTTTTTTCAGCCAACATTAAAGTAGCTGTGGGCTGCAGAAACTGTACTGATGGTTATAAAGGTCGGATAGGTGTCTTTGAAGTACTAAGGATTAGCCCTAGTATATCCAAGCTAATTATGGAATCCGCTAATTCTATCGCTATTTATGAGCAAGCGCGCAAAGAGGGATTTTACGACCTAAGACAATCTGCTCTAGTCAAAGCGGCCATGGGATTAATTAGTCTAGAGGAAGTCAATCGAATTACAATCGAATGAATGATTTAAAATCAAACCCCAACTTATCAGAATATTGTTATCAATGGCGCGGCACTGACAAATCAGGTCTCTATACAGAAGGGCAGATCTTTGCCAGTAGCAGGGGAATGGCAAAAGCCTTGTTACTGCAAAAGGGTAATACCCCTAATAAAATATGGAGAAAATCAGAACCTATAATAAGTAATCGAAAAAAAATTAAGCCCGCTGATGTAGCCATCTTTTCCCGTCAACTAGCTACAATGCTTAAAGCAGGTGTCCCACTCGTGCAAAGTTTTGAAATAGTTTCCTCAAGTCTAGAAAATGAAAAAATGCGTGATGTGATAAGACAGATACATTTTGACGTTGCATCTGGATCTAGTTTGGCTTTAACTCTCACGAAACACCCCAAGTACTTTGACAAACTTTACTGCGGATTAGTCTCTTCTGGTGAAACTTCTGGAACTCTTGACACTATGCTTGATCGAATTGCTACTTATAAAGAAAAGAGTGAAAAACTAAAGTCAAAAATCCGAAAAGCATTAACATATCCTAGTGCAGTAGTATTTGTAGCAATTATAGTAACAGCTATTCTACTTATTAAGGTAGTACCACAGTTTGCTGCCACATTTAAAAACTTCGGTGCTGATCTTCCCTTATATACCAGATTAGTACTAGATCTATCCAACTTTACACAGAACTGGTGGCTAGTCTTCACTGTAGGGCTCTCTGTACTCATCTACACCTTCTCAATAGCAAAGAAGAAATCGAAAACGTTTTCTAAATTTTTTGATAGATCAATCCTAAAACTTCCCATCATAGGTGCTATCTTACGTGATGCGATAATCGCGCGATTCTCCAGAACTTTGTCTACCACATGTTCAGCAGGAGTACCTCTTGTCGATGCACTTGAATCTACCGCAGGGGCGGTAGGAAATCATATTTACTCGGAAGCGATTGGAAATGTGAGAGAGAAAATAGCGTCCGGCTCTTCGTTGAGCCAGTCTTTAAAATATACCGGTATCTTCCCAAATGTTCTAATGCAGATGGTCGCTGTCGGTGAAGAATCTGGTACATTAGATGATATGCTGGGAAAGGTAGCCAACCACTATGAAGATGCAGTTGATGACGCAGTAGAAAATTTGAGCTCTTTACTGGAGCCTTTGATTATGGCCATCCTAGGTGTTTTGATTGGGGGGCTAATGGTAGCGATGTATTTACCGATCTTCTTACTAGGCTCAGTGATATAATACTGCTAAACCCATTTGGCAAACTATATGATCGAAGTATTGTTGCATTCACCAATTTTTTTCTTTTCTTGTCTTGCGTTATTAGGTCTAATAATAGGTAGCTTTTTAAATGTTGTAGCCTATAGATTACCAATAATATTAAAGGATCAGTGGCGAAGAGACTGCTTAACTTTTCTAGGAGAGACACCTAAGGAGTCAATAGAGCTTTCCCTATCTCGTCCAAATTCTCATTGTCCGAAATGTAAGTTCGCTATAAGGCCGTGGGAAAATATACCAGTATTCAGTTATATCCTCCTTAGAGGAAAATGCTCAAATTGTGCTGAGGACATTCACTGGCGGTATCCATGCGTCGAATCGCTTACTGCATTATGCACAATATATTTAGGATATTTTTTTGGTTTAAGCTGGGAATTGTTAGGAGCGCTAGTCCTAGTCTGGTCACTTATAATATTGAGCTTGATTGATATAGATCACCAATTACTGCCAGATGATATTACTTTTCCTCTATTATGGTTGGGCCTGGTGGTAAATATTAATTCTCTTTTTGTTCCACTAAAGAGTGCTCTAATCGGCGCTATACTAGGATATGGAGTGCTGTGGGGCACTTACTGGATCTTTAAATTTTTAACAGGAAAAGAGGGTATGGGATTTGGTGATTTTAAACTACTAGCGGCTTTGGGAGCCTGGTTAGGGTGGGAGTCTTTACCAATGATTATTCTCTTATCCTCAGTTACGGGAGCTGTCATGGGTATTTTTCAAATACTTTTCGCTGGTCATAAAAAAGATATCCCAATACCTTTCGGACCGTATTTAGCACTGGCAGGCTTTGTTATCTTATCTATGAGAGCAAAAGATAACTTTTATATATCTTCTTTTTCAATCTACTGGTGAAAATGATTGTTGGAATTACTGGTGGAATTGGATGTGGCAAATCCTCTGTTACGGACCAATTAAAACAGCTAAATGTCGATATTATAGATGCAGATATCATAGCCAGAGAAATTGTAGAGCCAGGAAAATTAGCGCTTGAAAAAATTGTCAATCGGTTCGGAAGAGACATCTTATTGCCTGATGGTAGGTTAGATCGTGCAAAACTAAGAGTCATAGTTTTTTCCGAAAAGGAGGAAAGACTCTGGTTAGAGAGATTAACTCATCCTCTAATCGATACTGAAATTAAAGCACAGATAAAATCCGCCAATTCTGCATATATTGTTCTCTCCTCAGCGTTGCTGTTAGAGTCAAGACAGAGGGCTCTCGTTGATCTAATCGTTGTCATAGATATTTCTGAAAATCTTCAAATTGAGAGAACCATTCTGCGCGACCAGAATAGTCCACAGCTAGTAAAAAAGATTATTGGTTCGCAACTTGAACGAGAGGAGCGCTTATCAAGAGCAGATATAGTCGTAGACAATAGTTATTCGCTCGAGAGACTTAAAAAAGAGATCAAGAAGCTGCACCACGAGCTAATTAAGGAAGCAAAAAATCGTGAGAGGAAAAATAAATACTAGACAAAGATTCGATTTGATCACTCAGAGCGAGAATGCGTGAACAACTTTTCTAAGTTCTATAATTTGTATTTATATCCACATACTCGTGGGAAAGGTCGCTAGTCCAAATGGTCGTAGTGAACTTACCTGAACCAAGAATAACTCGTATCACAATTTCATCGGAACTCATTGCAGCAAGCCCAGCTTCTTCGCGATAACTAGCGGCTCTGGCACCACATTCTACTACTAATTCAGAATTAATTAGGATAGATATTTTATTGACATCCAGAGTATCTACATTTGCTCGACCAATAGCTGCGAGAAGTCTTCCCCAGTTAGGATCAGAGGCAAAAATTGCTGTTTTTACTAATGGTGAATGCGCGATTGTAAAAGCAATATCAAGACAGTCTTGTTCGCTCCCCCCTTCCTCAACCACTATGGAAATAAATTTTGTTGCTCCTTCAGCGTCCCTGACTAATTTTTGAGCAAGATCAATACATACTTCCTCTAGCGCTGAATAAAATATTTCCGCTTCCCGACTATTTTTATCTCCTATAACAGGCAATGACGTAGATCCTGTAGCCAATAAAGTACACGCATCATTCGTTGAAGTGTCTCCATCTATGGTAATCCTGTGAAATGATTGCTCTACTGCCATTTCTAGTAAGTACTGCAGGAGATCGAAAGTAATATTTAAATTCGTGCCTATAAAAATTAACGTTGTCGCCATATTAGGGCGAATCATTCCCGCTCCTTTAGCTATACCAGTAAGCACGGCACGATGCTCACCAAAAAATATCTCCTTAGAAGAGCCCTTTATACGTGTATCTGTGGTCATTATTGCCTGTGCAACCTTATCCCAAGAATTCTCGTCTAACTTATCTACTAGCTGATTAAGTGAATTCTCTATTTTATTCACTGGGAGGGGTTCCCCGATTACTCCTGTCGAAAAAGGTAATATTTCTTCAGTTTTATAACCTAAATAATCCGCTAATTTTTTGACGCAATGTATAGCGTCTAGATACCCTTGTTTGCCATTCCCAGCGTTAGCATTCCCACTATTTATAAGAAGAGCTCTTGGATTATGGTTACAAAGTCTTATATGTCGCTTAGCAACTTGGACTGGCGCTGCACTAAATAAATTTTTTGTAAACACGGCAGCACAGTTAGTACCCGGGACTACCTCTATCAAAGCTAAATCTGCATCTCTACCTTTCTTAATACCTGACGCAACAGCAGCCAAACGAAGCCCATCTATAGCAAATAAGTCAAGCAATGTTATCTCCAGTTATTTGGAACAAAACTATTATTTCACTAGCGAGCCACAACAGTGCTTATATTTTCTTCCACTCCCACAAGGACAAGGTTGGTTGCGACCTACTTTGGGTTGTTCCCGCGTAAAAGTGCCGATATTACCGTGTTCATTTGGTTCTAAATAATCATCCGCTGAAAAATTCGAATCTGAAGGATGATGAAAATCTAGACTTTCTTTCTCGGCTTTTTCCTTAAGCTGCCTCGCCATCAGAATTGATTCATTTTCTCGAGTAACCTCTATATTTGACAAAAACTTTATAACCTCATATTTCACATTTTCTAAAAGTTCTTCAAATAGTGAGAAGGATTCTCGCTTATATTCTTGTTTTGGATTTTTTTGGGCATACGCTCTTAAATGTATACCTTGTCGCAGCTGATCCATTAGCGCAAGATGCTCTTTCCAGAATGTATCTAGTATTTGTAGCATCACTTGCTTTTCAATATTCAATATGTCTTCACCAATATCTTGACATTTGGACTCATATGCAAACTGTACTTCATCATAAATACGAACTCTTAGGCTTTCTTCATATAGCTTTTCATCGGAATCTAGCCATAGTTTAATGGGTATAGTTACAGAAAACTCCTGTTCCAGCTTCCTCTCAAGCCCAGATATATCCCACTGTTCTTCAATGCTCATCGGCGGAATAAACATATCTATAACTTGGTTTACTACATCTAAACGGATTTGCTTGATAGTGTCAGAGATGTCTTGCTCTTTTAATAAATTATTACGTTGCTCGTAAATGACCTGTCTCTGGTCATTCGCAACATCATCATATTCTAGTAACTGTTTACGTATATCAAAGTTTCTTGCTTCTACTTTTTTCTGGGCTTTCTCAATAGAATTAGTAACTAGCTTATGTTCAATAGCCTCACCTCTATCCATGCCTAATGCTTGCATGAAGTTTTTAACCTTTTCAGAAGCAAAGATTCTCATTAAATTATCATCTAACGAGAGATAAAATCTCGATACTCCCGGATCACCTTGACGCCCAGCTCTCCCTCTCAACTGATTATCTATACGTCTCGATTCATGTCTCTCGGTACCCAACACATGCAAACCACCCACACCTACTACTTTTTTATGTCGTTGTTCCCAGTCCTGCCTTAGCTCCTCACACTCCTTTTCTGAGCTATTTTCTTGAGCCTTGATTTCAGCTTCAAGATTCCCTCCAAGTACAATATCGGTACCACGGCCAGCCATATTAGTAGCAATAGTCACCATCCCTGGTCGGCCTGCCTGAGCAATAATTTCAGCTTCTTGAGCATGATATTTAGCATTTAATACTTTGTGCTCAATACTATTTTCCTTAAACTTTAAAGATAATTCTTCCGATGTCTCTACAGATGCTGTACCAACAAGCACAGGAGCTTGCTTAGACATACATTCTTGAACATCTGCAATAATTGCATCATATTTTTCCTCTCTCGATAAGAAGACTAGATCATTCAAATCCTCCCTGACCATTTGTACATTAGTTGGTATTACTAAAACTTCCAATCCATAAATTTGCTTAAATTCAAATGCCTCGGTGTCAGCCGTGCCGGTCATTCCCGCCAGTGTAGAATATTGTCTAAAGTAATTTTGAAAAGTGATGGAAGCGAGTGTCTGACTCTCTCTTTGAATTTGAACGCCTTCTTTCGCCTCTATCGCTTGATGTAAACCTTCAGAAAGACGCCTCCCTTCCATAGTACGGCCAGTATGTTCATCGATTAAAACTACTCTTCCATCATTAATTATATACTCAATGTCTTTAGTAAATAGATTATGCGCTCTCAAAGCTGAATGCACGTGGTGTAATAGATTAAGATTTGTTGGGGCGTAAAGACTCTCGCCTTGTTCTAATAGTTTTTCGGCTATGAGCAAATCCTCTGTGAGCTCATGACCACTTTCGGTGAGTTCAATTTGACGTAGCTTCTCATCAACTGTGAAATGGCCATCAACATCATTTTCAGTCTGCTTCCGTAATTTTGGCATTAGCCGATCGATACTTTTATATAAATCTGAGCTTCCTTCTGATGCACCAGATATGACTAACGGCGTGCGAGCCTCGTCGATCAGTATGGAATCTACTTCATCTATGATTGCGAATGAAAGATCACTCTGAAACTTGTCCAGAATGGAAAACGCCATATTATCTCGAAGATAATCGAAACCAAACTCATTGTTAGTGCCGTAAATTATATCAGCTTGATATGCGGCACGTTTTTCGCTTTCTGACTGCCCCGATGTTATTACTCCAACCGATATACCAAGGAAATCATAGATAGGATTCATCCAAGACGCATCCCTCTGTGCTAAATAATCGTTTACGGTAACGATATGAACACTGTTACCGTTTAACGCCTTTAAGTAAGCCGGAAGAGTCGACATTAATGTCTTCCCCTCACCGGTGCGCATTTCTGCTATATTTCCCTCATAAAGTCCAATTCCACCCATGAGCTGTACATCGAAATGACGAAGGCCTAAAGTTCTATTACTTACCTCCCTGACCACAGCAAATGCTTCTGGAAGAATATTCTCAAGATCTTCTCCCGATAGAAGTCTCTCTCGAAACTCCGATGTTTTTGCGGCCAAATCTTTATTTGACAAATCTGTAATAGAATCCTCTAGTTGATTGATTATATTTACTAATCCTCCTAGCCTTTTTAGCTCGCGATTATTTCGGGTGCCAAAAACTTTTTTGAGCAATTCACTTATCATCGTTTTATCCAGGTTAATCCCAAAGAAAAGGTCTCACCGATCCGTTAAGAGCTTTATATCAAAAATACTTGAGAGGTAATCTAAGGTTGGGTGCGCTTAATATATCGGGAGGGATCAATTACTCTGCCATTCTTAAAGACCTCAAGATGCACATGAGCACCAGTAGATCTACCGGTCGAGCCCACTAGAGCTATCGGTTTGCCTTTTTCGACTATTTCACCAATTTCCACTAAATTTTTCTGGGCATGGGCGTAGCGCGTGCTAAAACCATCACTATGAGAAATTTCTACCATCTCTCCATAGCCCTGCTTATAACCTGAATAAGTAACTATACCGGCGCCGAGTGAAACAACCTCATGTCCTTCACTTCCAGCAAAATCTACGCCATGATGCATGGCCAACTTTCCCGTAAAAGGGTCCGTACGTTGACCAAAAGGAGATGAAATCCACCCTTTATTAATCGGCCATCCAGAAATCTCTGCTCTAGCTTGGGTATTTTTGCCCCTAATTACATCCTCTAAGGCTTCAATCTGTCTAACACGATCGTAGATTTTTTCTTCAAGATTTCTTACCTTTTCCATTAAATCTATTTGAAAATTAACTTCAACTTCATTAGTTAATGGCCCACCAAGCGCTGGTTCTTGAGAAAAATCAAACTCTTTATTTTCTATACCAGCTAAGTTAGTCAAATGAATGCCTAGAGCATCTATACGAGTCAGTCTCGCCTGCAATTTTCCTAGGGATATGGTCAGAGCTTGAATATTGGATTGAAAATCATCTTGAAGAATAGTTAGCTCTTTTGATTGTTCCTCTACCTGCTGGCGTAGATTACCAAGAGATACAACTGGCTCGTCGATTTTGGCTCCAGTTTGATAACCTATACCCAGAAGACCTAAAGGAATACTTACACAACAAAATGATAAGACAGCAGTTGTCCAGCGTCGAAACTCAAAAGTCTTAGTCCGTCCTTGGGCATTATCAATAAAGATTAATTTCATCGATATCGAATCACAAAATATTCAAAACGTTAGAATTATGCCACATTCCGAAATCCCACTCCACATCGTTGGCGTAGAGAATAGCACCCAAGCTTATGCTAAAATAGGTGTGGCTCCATAAGTAATGGGGGCTGAATTTGAATCAGAAAACGTCACTTTCTCCCATGCGTCGGGGTTAGCGATCAATGCCCTAATCAAAGAATTATTCAACGCATGTCCAGACTTATATGCTTTGAATTCACCAATAAGACTATTACCTAAAAGATATAAGTCACCAATCGCGTCTAGGACCTTATGCCTCACGAACTCATCACTATAGCGCAGTCCGTCCTCATTAAGTATTCTATACTCATCAACTACAATTGCATTATCAACACTACCACCGCGAGCTAATCCTCGCGATCGCAAGTATTCTACTTCGTGCATAAAACCAAAGGTCCTTGCTCTAGACACCTCCTTTACAAAAGAAGTATTTGCGAAATCAAGAGATACATCTAAAGAATGATCATGAAAAACTGGGTGGTCAAAATCCAAGCTAAAAGAAACTTTAAACCCCTCGAAGGGAGAGAAGCTCGCCACTTTATCTCCGTCTTTAACGCTAACAGGACGTTTTATTCTTATAAATTTCTTAGCAGAATCTTGCTCTTCAATTCCTGCCGACTGTATCAAGAAAACAAAGGGTGCAGCACTACCATCCATTATAGGCACCTCTGCTGCACTTACATCGACATAGGCATTATCGATACCAAGTCCTGCCATAGCCGAGAGGAGATGCTCTACTGTAGAGACGCTGCTTCCTTGAGAAGCTAGGGTAGTTGACAGATTTGTATCACCAACATTTTCTACTAACGCAGGTATCTCTACAGTGGGTGTCAAATCTACTCGCCTAAAAACTATTCCCGTATTTTCAGGAGCTGGAGCAAGAGTAAGGAAAACCTTTTCTCCCGTGTGCAAGCCAACGCCAGTAGCCTTTATAGCGTTTCTCAATGTTCTCTGTCTAATCATAAAGCCAGCACCATCTATGTTTGAACATATACTTTTTCGCCTTGGCCAGACACCATGCTGTATAACGCAAGAAAGTCAGTCCGCTTGTTTTCTTAAGAAAGCAGGTATGTCAAAATACTCCTCTGCTCCCTGATTCGTACTATCTAAATCTGTTGAACTTTTTTCCCTATTTTTTACCGAGCTTTTTCTACGATCGGCAGGTAAATCATAACCTTCATAATCGGGTCGGCTATCATCAGGCAAAATGCGCTCAGAAACCACCTGAAGTGGTATTTTTACCGTTTCAGACGACAGTCCGGTCGCAACTACTGTTACTTTAAGCTCCTCATCTAATTCTGGATCGATGACAGTACCTACTACAACCGTGGCATCCTCTGACGCAAATTCCTCAATAGTATCCCCAACTTCAGAAAACTCTCCAAGTGATAAGTCTAAACCTGCGGTGATATTAACCAGAATACCTCTGGCGCCCTGCAAATCAATATCGTCGAGAAGTGGGCTATTTATCGCCTTCTCCGCCGCTTCTCTAGCTCGGCTATCACCAGCAGCGGTACCGGTACCCATCATAGCTGCGCCCATCTCCGACATAACTGTTCTAACATCAGAGAAATCAACATTTATCATACCTGGCCGAATTATGAGATCTGCTATACCCTGCACGGCACCCAACAGTACATCATTAGCTTCTTTAAAGGCATCTAGCAAGCTGGTATTTTTCCCCAAAACCTCCAGTAATTTCTCATTCGGTATAGTTATTAGAGAGTCTACATGCTGAGAAAGTTCCCTGACTCCCTCTGCAGCCACAGAAAGTCGCTTTTTCCCTTCAAACTGGAAGGGCTTGGTAACGACAGCTACAGTGAGAATACCCATTTCCCTGGCAACTTCTGCGACCACCGGGGCAGCACCTGTTCCAGTCCCACCTCCCATACCAGCGGTGATAAAAACCATATCCGCTCCATCAAGAACATCTGCTATTCGATCTCTATCTTCTACCGCTGCAGCACGTCCTATCTCAGGATTAGCACCAGCTCCTAAACCCTTTGTTATATCACTACCTAACTGCAAAGTAGTTGGAGAAGAAACATCAGCTAATGACTGTGCGTCTGTATTGGCACATATGAACTCCACGCCTTCAATTTCTTTATCAATCATATGCTTTACAGCGTTACCACCGCCACCGCCAACACCTACCACCTTGATGACAGCATTCTCAGGTACATTATCTATCAACTCAAACATGGTTTTTCTCCCTTTTAAAATTAAAAGATCAGTTTCATAAACTCAAAACATTTTCAATCTAAAAATTATCCTGAAGCCAGCTCCTTAAACTGTAGAAAAATCTAGAAATTCCTACTGGCTTATTTAAAGATGAATGATAGCTATCCAAATTTGCCGCTCCATAATGTAATAAACCCACACTCGTAGAATAAATTGGATTACGTAAAATATCCTTTAGACCATCGATTGATTGCGGATATCCAACTCTGACGGGCATGTGAAAGATCTCTTCGGCAAGTTCTACCGCGCCTTCCATACGTGAAGTACCGCCGGTTAAAACAATACCTGCCGGTATCAAATCCTCTAAACCGCTTCGGCGTATCTCAGCCTGAACAAGGGTAAATAATTCGTCATAACGCGGCTCCACAACTTCTGCCAATGCTTGCCTTGACAAATCTCTGGGCGGCCTTTCTCCCACACTGGGAACTTTGATTCTCTCTTCGGCTCCAGCTAATTGAGCAAGTGCGCATGCATAGCGAATTTTTATATCTTCAGCATGTTGGGTAGGTGTCCTAAGCGCCATTGCTATATCATTAGTTACCTGATCACCAGCAATGGGAATCACACCGGTATGCTCTATAGAGCCTTCTATAAATATTGCAACATCGCTTGTGCCTCCACCTATATCCACCAAGCAAACACCCAAATCACGTTCGTCTTCTGTCAATACAGCGTAACTTGATGCTAGTTGCTCTAAGATAACGTTCTCTACCTCTAAACCGCAGCGACGTATGCATTTCTCTATGTTCTGAACCGCATTAACCGCGCATGTTACTAAGTGGACTTTTGCCTCTAGTCGAACACCAGACATACCTAACGGCTCTCTAATACCTTCCTGATTATCGATCACGTATTGCTGCGGTAAAACATGAAGGACTCTTTGGTCAGCTGGAATAGCGACTGCTTGCGCCGCCTCGATAACTCTTTCTAAATCGGCAGACGTGACTTCATTATCTTTAATAGCAACGATTCCATGTGAATTTAAGCTACGAATATGGCTTCCTGCAATTCCAACGAACACCGAGTGAATCTGATTCCCCGACATCAACTCAGCCTCTTCAATAGCTCTTTGAATAGATTGAACAGTAGATTCAATATTTATCACGACTCCTTTCTTCATCCCCTTTGAAGAATGAGAACCAAGCCCCACGACTTCTATCGAACCGTCCTGATTTAGCTCTGCTACCAGAGCCAGCACTTTGGACGTCCCTATATCTAGGCCTACGATCGTGCGTTTTTCTTGGTTACCCATTTGCACTAATCTCCTGCAAAGTGTAAAAATCTTGATTTGTGATATCGGAAGCACCCTCTTTAAGGACTAAGGCAAATCCATTTTTATATCTTAAATCTACTCGCTTGATATCACGGCCCTTATAGTCAAGAAGTGATATAAACGATACAAATCGTCGCAGCCCAAATAAAAAGTTTTCTTTGTTCATAAAAAGTTGAGCACCGCCATTAAGGGTGATTTCTAATTGTCTCAGTCCTCCCATCTTTACAGTCACCACATCCTGATCTATCTGATCAAGCACCTCCTTGATTTGTCGATAAATCACTATAACCTCCAAGGTATTTCCAGGAGATCCATCTAGTCTTGGTAGATGAGTCCAGTCACTCGGATCTCCCGGGCATGTAAATATTTCGCCTTGGTTATTTATGAGTTGAGTTGTTCCCCAGCGAGCAATTGGGCTTTGCTCAGTTAGATGGATATCCAGTCTGTAAGGCCAGTATCTTCTTATTTTAACCTTGTGAATACTTGAAATCGCTTCTAAGCGGCTACGAATTAGATTTAGATCAGTGAGCAAAATACTCGCAGTAATTAAAGGTTCTAAAGACTCCATCAGTTGCTTTTCCGACGTATAACGAAGAGTACCAGTGATATTTACCTTTTGTATGGCAGCTTTCTCCATAGCGAGATTTTCAGAATAAATAATAGGAGCGATCACAAGCGACATACTAAAAATCAAAAGCAATCCAATACATAACTTTAGAGTTAAATTTTTTTCTGAATTCATAGTTGTAAAAATACTTACTTTTCGTGAAACAATATTCGTATTTTTTTTTCTTCTATAAAGATCAAATGGTTTCACAACTGACTTCCTACTAACGATAAACTTATTATTCGAAATATAAGTTCTTTCATGGTTATATTGGCGACCGCTGCTGCTTTAGGAACTAAGCTATTAACTGTCATTCCGGGTACGGTATTAACTTCAAGAACAAAAAAATCACCGTTATGATCACGCATAAGATCAACTCTTCCCCAAACCTCACAACCTAGAGATTCAAAGGCTTTGATAGATAGAGCTCTGATAATATCGAGATCCTTATTACTAAGATCACTTGGACAATGGTAGACAGTTTTTCCTGAAATATATTTTGCATCATAATCATAGAAAGAATTATTAGTTTCGATTTGGATCACCGGTAAAACATCCTGTCCTAATATCGGGACTGTATATTCAGTGCCCTTTATAAGTCGCTCAGCGATCACACCAGAGCCAAACTTAGATGCACGCTCTGCTGCGCTACAAAGATCATCTGCCGTTTCGGCGATTGACATCCCAAGACTGGAACCTTCAGAAATGGGTTTGACAAAAACTGGACCGAGAGTATCAATGACTTTTCTAAAATCAGTTATCTTGTCTATCTTGTAGAATGCTGGTGTAGCGACACCAACTCCTTGCCACAACTGCTTGGCGCGTAACTTATCCATACCTAGAGCAGAACCTAACACTCCTGTTCCCGAATACGGTATATTTTTTAAGTCTAAGAGGCCTTGAATTCGCCCGTCCTCGCCAAACGTCCCATGTAATGCGACGAAAACAAAATCTACGCTAGATAATTGATTTATCCAATTAGGCTCTATTGGATCGATTGAGCATACATTCGAAGCACCATTCTTCAATGCTTCAACCACGGCTGCCCCGCTCTTCAGGGATATATCTCTCTCCGCTGAGGTGCCCCCCATCAGAACTGCGATCTTCATATCACTAGATATGTTCATAATTATCTAATGCCTTAAGTCTTGAAAGTTTTTGAGCTATAGCACTTACACTGCCAGCTCCTTGGGTAACTACGACATCTCCATCGACAAGAATGTCTCGTAAAATTAGCGGCAACTGAGTGACATCATCGACAAAAATAGGCTCGATATTCCCACGCATTCGAATGCTACGAGCTAAACTTCTACTATCGGCACCAACAATGGGATTTTCTCCTGCCGAATATACCTCTAATAAAATCAATACGTCACAGTTCGAGAGTACTTGTACAAATTCTTCATAGAGATCTCTAGTACGAGTAAATCGATGTGGCTGATATATCATTACTAATCTATTCTCGGGCCATACTTGTCTAACTGAATCCAGTGTTGCTAGGACCTCTGTGGGATGGTGTCCGTAATCATCGACGAGATGCGCAATACCAGAGTGCAAGCTCAACTCCCCATGCCTAGAAAATCTTCTATCAACACCTTGAAAGTTTTCTAGTCCAGCTTTAATAAAGCGATCATCTATTCCTTCTTCTGATGCAACTGCAATTGCTGCCGCTGCATTCAAAACGTTATGCTTGCCTGGCATACCTAGATTTATTGATAAGGGAATCTGATTATTAGGTCGGCTTATTTTAAATTGACTGAATAATCCATTTCTCTCAAATTTCTCAATTCGATAATCTGCTGCTGACCCAAACCCGAAGGAAAGAGTTCGACGATTCAACTTAGGAAGCATGTCAGTAAGAACTTTGTCGTCAGAATTTAATATTGCTAAGCCATAGAAAGGAAGATTATGGAGAAATTCTAAAAAGGTTTTACATAAAGTTTGAAAGTTTCCATCGTAAGTGGATAGATGTTCAGATTCTAAATTTGTCACGACGGAAACCATCGGTTGTAAATGTAAGAAAGACGCATCACTTTCATCTGCTTCAGCTACTAAAAATCGTCCTGCCCCTAGCCTGGCGTTACTTCCTGCTGCATTCAGTCTTCCGCCAACTACAAATGTAGGATCAAGTTCTGCTGCATTAAGAATTGAAGCGATCAGACTTGTGGTGGTGGTTTTTCCATGAGTTCCAGCAACGGCAATCCCATGTCTATAACGCATCAGTTCTGCTAGCATTTCTGCTCTTGGAATTACGGGTATTCGTAAATCATGTGCTTTCAATAACTCTATATTTTCATTGCCAATCGCACTAGAACAAACCACTACATCAGCTTTTCCAACGTTATCCGAATGGTGCTTTGGAAAAACTTTAATTCCTATTTTCTCTAGTCTCTCGGTGATTGGACCCGTGGTAATATCTGAGCCAGTGACGGCATACCCAAGATTAAATAATACTTCTGCGATACCAGACATTCCACTTCCCGCAATCCCTATCATATGGATATTTCTGATACTTCGCATTTCTGGAATAACGAACTCTTTATTACCGATGCTATCCATGATCGATATACTCCATACAGAGCTTACATATATCACGGGTGGCATTTGGCTTTGCAACAGTGAGCGCGGATTGGGCCATTCTTTTTAAAGCAACTGGTTGACTTATGAAACCCAAAAATAAATTACGAAGTTTTAGACTGCTGAGGTCTTTCTGATTTATAATTTTGGCAGCACCGCATTCAGCGAGCACATGACTATTAATCCTCTGATGATCATCAATCGCATTGGGAAGAGGGACCAGCAAGGCGGGCCTCCCCATGATTGCCAATTCTGATATTGTTAAAGCACCAGATCTAGAGAGAACAAGATCAGCCCAGGCATAAGCCTCAGCCATGTCTTCGATATAAGGAGACACGCGAATTTTTTTATCATCGAGATCCTGATATGCTTGTGAGACTGTATCGACATGCTCTTTTCCGCACTGATGCCAAAATTCTAATTTTCCCTCTAAAACTTCTTTATCTAGCTGACCTACTGCTCCTATAACTATTTCATTTATTTTTTTTGCTCCTAAGCTACCTCCCACTATTAAAATTCTTAACTTTCTATCTTGCTCATAACAAAAAGGTGTAGAATCTGAAAGCTCTAAAAACTTTTTCCTCACAGGGTTACCCAGTACTTTTACATTTTTTATATTTTTAAAAGCATTTGAAAACCCCGAAATAACTACATTTGCAAAAGGTGCTAAAAATCTATTAGCAGTACCTGCTATCGCATTTTGTTCTTGAATTAAAAGAGGCTTCCTTAATAACCAGCCCGCAATGACTCCAGGTACTGAAACATAACCTCCCATACCCAATACGCAAGAGGGTTTTAATTTTTTGATTAAATAAATCGCCTGGAATAGCGAAACAAAAATCATAAGACCAGCAAAAATCTTTTTGGATAAAGATTTTCCCCGCAATCCCATAACCGGCAGTCCGTAAAATGGTATTTTCGCTTCTGATGCAACTTGTATCTCAAGACCTCTATTTGTCCCAATCCATGCAATTCTTAACCCACGGTCCTGCAGTTCTAGAGCTACAGCTAAAGCCGGATAAATATGACCCCCGGTACCTCCAGCAACTAATAGCAGCAGCGGTGCATCAATTCTACTCATTTGACTGTTTCCGAAGTTTGATATCTTGTTCGATCCGAAGAACAATAGATAACATCAATATCGTGAATAAGAGACTAGTACCTCCCCAGCTGATGAATGGTAGTGTCATACCTTTGGTGGGTAATAGCCCCATTGCAACACCAATATTTATAATTACCTGACCAGAAATCAAAACTGCAAAGCCATTGCAAAAATGAGCTCCAAAAAAGTTGCCTGCTGATGCAGACTGCCACCCTAACCAAATAATACGAGCCACAAATCCTGCATAAAGAAGTAAAATCAGCAGGGCACCAATTGCTCCTAACTCTTCTGCCCAAATTGCAAAAATAAAATCAGTATGTGCTTCCGGTAAGTAGAATAACTTTTGAACACTATTACCTAATCCAACCCCAAACCATTCACCTCTCCCAAAAGCAATAAGTGATTGAACAAGTTGGTATCCATTAGCATAAGGGTCAGACCAGGGATCAATATAAGCAACTAATCTTTGAACTCGATAAGGGGCACTTAACGCCAGCATGAATAAAAAACTCGTCGCTAAAGCTGCTAAGCAAAGGAAATATATTAGCCTTACACCTGCTAGAAAAAGCATCGTAAAAACGGAACCAATTATGATTACTGCCGCACCAAAATCTGGCTCCATCAACAATAGAACTACGAACACTAGCGTAATTAAAATTGGTTTTAGGAAACAAAGCCAATCACGCGATATTTTCTCACCCTGCCTCACTAAATAACCAGATAAAAAAGTTATCATCGCGAACTTTGTAAATTCAGAAGGTTGGAACGATACGAAACCAAGAGATAACCACCTCTGGCTTCCGTTTACCTCTTTACCAACTCCTGGGATCAAAACAAAGATTAAAAGTGCAGTTGCGGCTAACAGCCACAATATACCCGTATCACGCCAGATGTGAGTAGGTATTACATAAGCGCAAAAACCAACACCCAGGGAAAATATTATATAGCTTATATGCCTAAGCGTGTAATACCACGGATTCCCAAAATACTTAGCAGCGTAATCTATAGAAGAGGAACTTATGGCTATAGCACCAATTAATATCAGAAATAGACTCAGGATAGATATGATCTTATCCGGTGGATGCAACTCTAACTGGTGTCCTCGAAGAGCTGTCATTTCTGCACACCCACTATATCTAAAACTGCTTTTATAAAAGTTTCTCCTCGATCAATATAATCTCGAAACATGTCAAGACTGGAGCAAGCTGGTGAGAGAAGTACTAGATCACCTGTTGAAGAATGACTTTTTGATAATTTGACTGCCTCTTCAATTGAAGTGACAAGACTTACTTGGACATCATCTGAAATTATGGAGGAAAATTTGAGAGCTGATTCGCCGATTAAAATTACTTTCTTGCAATGCTTTTTAATTGGCGTAAGCAGGGACTGGAAATTGGCTCCTTTAGCAATACCACCAGCAATAAGAATAATATTTTTTCGTTCTCCTAAACCCTCTAGCGCTGCTCGAGTGGCCCCAACATTGGTCGCCTTAGAGTCATTGATCCAATTAACGCCTTCTTTACTTAAAATTAATTCACATCGATGTGCTAGACCGGAGAAATTCTTTAGGACTCCACACATTGATTCGATCGAAAATCCTATTGATATTCCAATTGTCAATGCGGCTAGTGAATTCGCTAAATTATGTTTACCTGGGAGATAAATTTCATCAGCCCGCATTATTATCTTTGTTCCAAAGCAAATGAATATATTCGGAAATTCACCAGCTAACCCAATCTCACCACTTTTGGGTTCATCAAAACTCCATTTTACAATAAGGCAACCATCGAAATTATTGGGGTAAGTTGTTTTATCGTCCAAGTTTATGACGGCTGTTTTACACCCGAGGAAAATACGTTGCTTTGCCAAACTGTAGCCGTGCATAGTTTGATGTCTATCTAAATGATCTGGACTCAAATTTAGAATTGTCGCAATTGAAAGATTTAATGCATCACTATTTTCCAGCTGGAAACTGGATAACTCTAAAATAAAGATTTCTGCTTTAGTATCTAATAAATCTAAAGCAGGGGGACCTAGATTTCCTCCTATGGCTACTTTATATCCAGATTCTGAAGCCATCGCTCCCAGAAGCTCTGTTACGGTACTCTTTCCATTTGAACCTGTGATTCCTATGATCGGAACATCTACTTCGGTGATAAATAAATCAAGATCACTTTTTATGGTTGCTCCCGCCTCAATAGCCTCACGGAGAAAGGAATCACTGCGAGGTACCCCAGGGCTCAGTAAAATTTTTGTTCCCGGATTTATAGTAAATAGTTGTCGCTCTCCTGAATAAAACTTTATATCTGGCATTTCCTGTTTAAGTATTTTTAATGCAGGAGGATTTTTAAAATTATCGTATACGCAGAATCGTTTCCCTTTGGAATATAGGTAACGCGCTGTAGACAATCCAGTATCCCCCAGTCCAAAAATAATGTGCTCAGAATCATCAAATACTACACTTTGATCCATTTCCCAAACCCCTACCTTAGCTTTAATGTAGCAAGACCAAACAAGACTAAAATGACCGTAATTATCCAAAATCTCACTATTACTCGAGGTTCGGGCCAACCTTTCAGTTCATAATGATGATGAATTGGTGCCATTCGAAAGATACGGCGCCCAGTCAACTTGAAGGAAACAACTTGCATGACTACCGACACGGTCTCTAAAACAAAAACACCTCCCATTATAAAGAATACAAGTTCATGCCTGATTATTACCGCGACTAAACCTAGTGCAGCTCCAAGTGATAAAGCCCCGATATCACCCATAAACACCTGGGCTGGATATGTGTTAAACCAGAGAAAACCAAGACCCGCCCCCGCTATTGCTCCACAAAAAATGGCTAATTCACCGCTACCGTGAACATATTGGATATGAAGATATTCTGAAAAATTTATATTGCCGGTTATGTATGCTATTACGCCAAGTGCAGAGGCAATCATAACTGCTGGAATAATAGCTAGCCCGTCTAGACCATCTGTTAAATTTACCGCGTTACTCGATCCAACAATAACGAAATAGGCCAAGATTATGAAAAATGGCCCAAGTTGTAATGCAAAATCTTTAAAAAATGGAACATAAAGTTGTGTATCTGTAGTTCCATTACCTAGATAAAATAGGTAGATGGCCGCAAAAAAACCGAAGATGGATTGCCAAAAATATTTCCAACGAGCGCTCAACCCTTGTGAATCTCTTCTTAGTACTTTCCGATAATCATCTACCCAACCAATAGCACCGAATGCTAGCGTGACACCAAGGGCCAACCAGATAAAAGCGTTACTCAAGTTACTCCAGAGAAGAGTACTAATTAATATTGCTACTAAAATTAATCCTCCTCCCATAGTCGGTGTTCCTGACTTTTTGAAATGAGTATCAGGTCCATCCTCACGCACAGTTTGCTCCAACTGATAGTAATTAAGCTTTCTAATGAATAATGGACCTAAAAACAGGGACAGCGCTAAGGCAGTGACTACAGAAAAAATTCCGCGAAGTGTAAGATATTGAAAGACGTAGAAGCCCGAATCAAAATTACTCAGATATTCGAAAAATAAAATTAACAAAATAGCTCCTGATCTTCTATCAAAGACTGGAGAATTATTTCCATAGCTTCACTTCGTGAGCCTTTTATCAATACTACATCGCCTGCACCGAAATAATTATTTGCAGTAACTATTAGATCTCGTTTATTTGAAAACCACCGGCTACTTCGACCAAAAGCGTCAAGAGCCGGTATAACTTGATCACCTATACCCCAGAGATTTTCTATACCTTTACCTCTGGCATATGCACCAATTTCCCGATGGAAGAAATCGGATTCAGAGCCTAGCTCTTGCATTGCTCCTAAAATCAAGGTGGAGCATCTATTATGCTCAGCAAGTACATTAATCGCCGCTCGCACTGACCCCGGATTGGCATTATAGCAATCATCAATTATCAAAGCTCCAGAGCCTAATAGATGACGTGTCAATCGCCCGGGTTCCGCGGAGACAGATTCGACTCCTACTGCAATTTCCTCTAGACACATCCCGCACGCCAGTCCAAATGAAACTGCCGCTAAAGAGTTTGAAACATTATGAATACCTGCTAATTTCGATTTAATATCTAAGGCCCCTTTCTGTGTATTTAACCTAAATGCAGCTCCGTCTACACCATAAAATTGCAGATTACTAGCAAAGACATCTGCAGCTGGATTTTCAATGCTGAAATCAATCAATGTTTTGGATTTTGTTCTCCTCCGCCACATGTCTGACGCGGGCTCATCACTATTTATAATGGCTATGTCCTTGGCTCGAAGACCGTCATAGATAGATCCCTTTTCCTCCACTATCGTATTCAAGTTCCCCATTCCTTTTAAGTGAGCGGGCATCGCATTAAGCGCAACAGCTGCATTTGGCTTTGCTAATTCGCAAAGATATTTAATATCTCCTGGCTTACCGGCACCCATTTCTACAACAGCAAATTCGTGCAAAGGATTGATATTAAGGAGAGTAAGTGGTACTCCTATTTCATTATTAAAATTTCTTTCACTACCTATTGTTTGAGCTTTCTGCGAGAAAATAGAAGTAACGAGATTTTTAACCGTTGTCTTACCAGTACTTCCGGTTATAGCTGCAACAAAGCCCGTAAAAAGTGCTCGATTTTTTGCACCCAAACCACCGAGAGCTAACTGAGTGTCGTCCACTTCCAACCTAGATAACTCGTAGTCAGCACCCTTACATAATATTGCTGGAACTCCACTTAACTTAACTTCGTCTAGAAAATCATGTCCATCTAACTTAGCTCCTTTTAAAGCAACAAAAATATCACCCGCAATTACCTCTCTGCTATCCGTGCTAACTCTGGAGAATATTCGGTCTGTTCCGAATAAAGTTGCTCTAAGGGGTCCTTCCAACTCACTTAATTTCATAGGTCTAATCACTTTGAACACCTAAAATTTAAGGCCTCACGAGCACACTCGGCATCACTAAATCTCACTTCTATATCGTCAATAATCTGAACTTCCTCGTGGCCTTTTCCTGCGATTAGAACGCAATCACCAATTTCTGCCTGATCAATTGCGAAGAAAATTGCCTCTGCTCGATCTAAAATACGGCGTATTTTCTTAAAACAACCGAGTTCAATATCATCTAATATTTGTTCTGGCGACTCATTGCGAGGGTTATCATTAGTGAGAATAACGCGGTCCGAAACCTCGCATGCGATCCGACCCATTTTTGATCTTTTGCTCTTGTCACGATTTCCTCCACAACCAAATACTGTAGTTAGATGCCCATCAAAATAAGGACGCAGGGAATAGATCGCTTCCTCTAGAGCTTTTGGTGTGTGCGCATAATCGATAACTACTTTAAAACCACATTCGTTACTCAAAAACTGAAAACGACCGGGAATTGGTCTCAAAAGCGGTATGGCATTAACTAAATCTTTGAACTCTCCACCTGAAAGCACACTACTAGCTAATGCTGCAAGTAGGTTTTCTAGATTACATTTTCCTAATAAGGGAGACTCAAAATTGGCTGTACCCCACGGTGTATCGATGACGCCGCAAATTCCTAAATCCCTTTTAGAATATTTTAGGACTCTAATATCAGCTTCTTTTTTTGGATTGACACTAAACTTCAAGCACAAAATGTCTTTCGCTAGTTCACTAGCAATCTCTTCAGAAAATTTATCTTCATAATTAATGACCGCATTTTCTAACCCCACTTTAGAGAAAAGCTTTTTCTTTGCTTGACCATAATTCTCCATGCTTGTATGAAAATCCAGATGATCTGGAGAAAGATTTGTAAATACCCCAATATTAATATCTGTTGCATCTACCCTACCCTGCACTAGAGCGTGAGAGGAAACTTCTAGAGCAACTAACTCTATATTTAAATCACGCCAGTTAGCTAAGGTTCTTTGTATAGTTATTGAATCTGGTGTGGTATTCATATCAACTCTCTGCACATCTTTAGGGAAATTCCCCAAAGTTCCAATCACACCTGAAGAACGCCCCGTTATATTTGTCAGCTGTCCAATTAGGTTTGTAGTCGTAGTTTTACCGTTTGTTCCCGTAACTCCGACTATCTGAATATCTTTGCTCGGATGATCGTAGAATGTGGCCGCTATAGATCCTAGTTGCTCTTTCAAATTTGGAATTTCAATGAATGGGATTTTTGTAACGATGGGATTATTCAAGCAAGGCTCCGCTAATACTGCCGAAGCACCTCGAGCAATTGCGTCTTCAATGTAATTTAAACCATGTTGCCGAAACCCTCTTATCGCCACAAACGCATTCCCCGGTAAAATCTTCCTACTATCAATCTCTAAATCATTCACATAACCCCAACTAGAATTATTAGGTGCGAATTTAGCCAATTTTTTCAGCGAATATGGTTTCTCTGCGTGATCGTGGGTGATAAAAGTCACGCGCGATCTCGCGAGTGTGAAGAGTCATAGAGAAATCTAACCTTCTCTTTTTGTGGAGGTATACTCATAAGTCGCAGTGTTGCTTCAGCAACTTTTGAAAATATTGGAGCAGCGACCGTGCCACCGTGATATTTATCTCCCTTTGGTTTGTCAATGACAACTACTGTTACAAATCGAGGGGAGTCCGCAGGCATAATGCCAGCGAACAAAGCTATATGTTGATCTGTCTGATAACCGGATAATCCTAGCTTTCTAACCGTACCTGTCTTACCAGCAATTGGGTATCCGGGAACCTTGGCTTTCAATCCTGTGCCATCTCCCTCAGTCACCAGTTTAAGCACTCTAAGCACCTGGCTAGCAGTCGTGGTAGATAAAATACTACGAGCCTCGGGCAAAGTTTTAGCGTCCATTGCCAATAATGATATAGGCTGCTGCAGACCCCTGTTGGCGAATACACTATATGCTTTTGCAATCTGGATTGGTGAGGCGGTTAAGCCATATCCAAACGACAGGTTAGCTTCTTGAATTTGTGTCCAGACAGATCTTCGGGGCAATAACCCCCAGGTTTCTCCAGGAAATCCAGTATTAACCGGTTCACCAATTCCAAATCTACGAAATACATGTGAGATTTCTCCACCGCCAAGCTGCAGCGCTAACTTAGTCATACCGACTTGGCTAGATTTTACGATTACTCGTGAAAGATCGATCAAACCATGATTGAGTTGATCTTGTAGAAGTTTTCCATCGATTTCGATTTCTCCCGGTGACGTATCAATCATTGATTCAACTGTATAACGACCACTCTCTAGTGCTGCCACAAGGGTAAGAGGTTTCATCGTTGAACCCGGCTCATAACTATCCGCTAATACTCGATTGCGAATAGCCCCAATACTTACGTCCTGTCGGTTGTTAGGGTTATATCCAGGCTCGCTAACCATAGCGAGAATTTCACCTGTTTTTGCATCGAGGGTAATCAGGGAACCTGATTCAGCATCATACGATTTCATAGCTCGTCGAAGTTCTCGATGGTGTACATACTGCAGTCGAAGATCGATACTCAGACGAAGATCACCTCCCGGTTTTGCTGCTTTCACGATACCAATATCTCGGACTGCATCGCCATGCAAATTTTTTATATAACGTTTCTGACCTGTTTTACCGCTCAACCACTTTTCATAGGCAAGCTCAATCCCTTCTATGCCTCTTCCATCTAAATTAGTTATTCCAACCACATGTGCTACGGCTTCACCCGCCGGATAAAATCGACGATACTCTTTCTGTTCATAAACTCCTGGGAAATCTTTAGTGAGAATAACTCGAGCCGCATCTGGAGAGAGATGCCTAGCTAAATACATAAAATCCCTATCAAGATAAGTTGCCAGTTTCGCTTTAAGATCACCTGACGAAATACCAATACTCCCACTTATTTCTGAGAGAGTCTTCTCTTGAAGATCCGCTAAAATACTTGGGTCAGCAAAAATTGAGACTACAGGTGTACTGACTGCCAACGACTCCCCATGGCGGTCTGTAATTACGCCGCGATAGGCTGGTATTTCAAAAGCACGGAGTGACCGCTTACTACCCTCCTTCTGAAGAAAGTTTGGACCCCTTTCACTCTCCAAAATCTGAAGCGAAAAGAGTCTAAGAATGCCAATGACCAAAAATATAGCCAGAATTGTACTGACCAAAATGATTCGCCATAAATAAAAATTGGCGCCCTTAAAATTCATTTAAGCACCAGCACTAAATTACCCAAGGTCGGAGATTTCATTAATAGCTTTTCCCTAGCAATTGTCTCTACGCGGTCATATGAAGCCCAAGTACTATGTTCCAATAAAAGTCGACTGTGGTTTTCTCTAAGGGACCATTCCTCAGACTCTAGGTTTTGCAGTAGAGAATAACTAACCCTGCAATCATATGAAGAAGCTATCAGCGCCAGAGAGGAACTGAAAATAAAAAAGTAGAGTATTATTGCTAAGTACATATAGTTATCTCTGAAAAACGGATTCAATTGATCTTCTCTGCAACCCTCATGATGGCACTTCGAGCCCGAGGATTGATTTTGGTTTCAGATTCACAAGGTTTGATCGCACCACTCAATAACTTCATTCTCCTATTTACATAAGAATCTTCTATTGGTATCTCTTTGGGAACAGAAATTCCTCTGGACATATCTCTCATAAATCTTTTTACCAATCGATCCTCTAGTGAATGAAAACTGATTACTACGAGTCTCCCTCCAACTACTAGTAAATCAAGTACGGACTCAAGTAACTTAGAAAGTTCTTTTAGCTCCGAATTGATTTTTATTCTTATAGCTTGGAAAGACCTAGTGGCAGGATGTTTCTTTTTTTCCCAGTTGGGATGAGCCTCACTAATTATTTTTGATAGCTCAGTAGTGGTATTTATAGGGGATAGGTCTCTAGACATCACTATAGCTTTTGCAATCCGTCTTGAATATCGCTCTTCACCGAAGTCTCGTAATACTTGCTCGATTTCTGCTTGGTCCGCACGGGCTAACCACTCGCTAGCTCGCATGCCCGAAGAGTTGTCCATCCTCATATCTAGAGGCCCATTTTTAAGAAAACTAAAACCTCTATCTGAACTATCTAACTGAGGACTAGAGACTCCAAGATCTAATAAGACCCCATCCACTTCGTCTCGCGAGGTGGATCCAATCATAAGTGATAACTCAGAAAATAAACCTTTATATACTTTTAGTCTCGAGTCGACCGCTGCTAATTTCATTGCATAAAGAATTGCTTCTGGGTCTCGATCCACTGCCAAAAGACTCCCTTCTGGTGATAATTCTTTCAATATCTCCTTGCTATGACCACCTCTGCCAAAAGTTGCATCAATGTAAGTGCCTGACGGCTTAGTTATTAACGCTTTAACAGCCTCTTTCAACAATACAGTCTCATGCATCACACACACCTAAAGCGAAAGGGAAACTAACTCATCAGGTAGAGAAGATTCGACTCCCCGCTCAGCCAACGCATCATCTCGCTCTTCAAGCCATAGATTTTCTGCCCAT
This sequence comes from uncultured Gammaproteobacteria bacterium, assembly GCA_902519405.1. Lineage (GTDB taxonomy): Bacteria > Pseudomonadota > Gammaproteobacteria > Pseudomonadales > Halieaceae > CABYJX01. Next base: position 16,197 of record CABYJX010000009.1, on the reverse strand, counting down.
ATTTCTAATTTATTACCTTGGCCAACCAGAACCAGTTTTTTTTCGAGATGTGCATATTCTCGAAGAGACGGTGGGAGTAGCAATCTACCATTAGAATCAAGATCGACATCCGACGCATATCCTAATACCAGTCGCTGAAATCGCTTAATTTGAGGCTTAAGAGCTGGTAGGCCCTGTACCTCTAGTTCGATTCTGTCCCACTCCCCTATTGGATAAAGGACTATGCATGGAAATTGTGTATCAATTGTTAGAACCAACTTCCCATTACAAATATTCAATATTGGTTCTCTCTGACGCGCCGGAATTGCCATTCGTCCCTTTACATCCATATTGATATGCTGAACACCACGAAACAATTTTACTCTCCCAATCCATGAGGACGAAAAATCCACAAATAAACATAAAAGTACACTTTTCCCCACTATACTCCACTATAATCAGCATTAAGAGCACATGTCAAGCGACAAAACTAATAAAAAAGCTATGCTTTTCAGATAATTAGGGGCTTATTGCTAGTCTTTAAACATGGGCATCGTATGGAAATTTAAAAAAATTTATATAAAACAGGAGAATAGATGTTATATATAAAATTTTGCTTTATAACTTGCTGGCAAGTAAAAACAAATTTTGAGCGGGAATCGAGACGCCACTTTTGGAAACAACGGGGAGTGGGTCGATAAGCCGGGTTCTGTCTTGGACGACCATTCATCTGCGACGCACGTCACCGTCCGCCTGTAGCAACCTACCCGAATCCGATGCGGGCACACATTCAAAGGATTCCTATTTGGTTTTGCTCCGGATGGGGTTTGCCATCGCCACAACTGTTACCAGTTGCGCGGTGCGCTCTTACCGCACCTTTTCACCCTTACTAGAATCAATTCTAAAATGACATAAAATTCATCCATGAATGATAGCCAATAAATTTCTTCTAAGCGGTTTTCTTTCTGCTGCACTTTCCGTAGACTCGCGTCCCCCAGGCGTTACCTGGCATCCTGCCCTATGGAGCCCGGACTTTCCTCTAAATTTCCAAAAACGGAAATCTAGCGGTCGCCTAACCCACTCCCCATCAAAACTCTACTCCGGAGAAACCACTTTGGCAAGAAAGTTTATTCTGTAGGAGTCTTAACTAAATAATTATAGATTTCTCTGCGAGTAAGGCCGCTATATTCAGCTAAAACAGTTGCGACCCGTTTCTTAGACATCTCCTCACTAAGTTTTTCAGCCAATTTTGATAGCTCTGGGGTAATACCAGAATTTTTGCCTCGAAAACCCTCTATCAAGAGTACCGACTCACCACGAGTCTGATTTATATCTGCGTCTACGAAGGAACGTAATTCAGATAGCGTCGAAAGATGAATAGTTTCGTATAATTTTGTTAACTCACGTCCCAAAAATGACTTTCTAGTACCGCCAAGAGTCTCAATACAATCACTTATGGTAGATTTCAATCTATGTGGCGCCTCATAAAGCACTAAAGTCGCCCGCTCTCTTGCGAGAGCAGATAAACGTTTCATTCTTGCTATACGTTTGTCGGGGAGGAAACCTTCAAAAAGGAATCTATCGGTAGGGAGCCCTGATACACTAAGAGCAGTAATTGCTGCACAAGGGCCTGGAACTGGAATAACTTTATATTTCTCAAGATGTACCGCGAGAACCAGTCTGTATCCAGGATCAGAAATAAGCGGAGTTCCGGCGTCGGACACAAGAGCAATTGAAAGTCCGCCGGAGATTCCCTTCAGAATCTGATTTACTACATTTACACTGCTGAAATCGGTATATGAGATCACTTTAGGGATTTTAACGTTTAATTGACTGAGAAGACTCCGCGTGACTCTAGTATCCTCTGCAACAATTAAATCAACTAACGCCAGAACACGCAGGGCTCTTATGGAAACATCATCCAAATTACCAATTGGAGTAGAGACTACATACAGACCTGGCTCCACAGGCACCCCCTTATAAAAGTGTTAAAGCAGGCTTAAGATTAGGAATATAATAGCTAGAAAATCGCATAGACTAGAGACATGAGCACCATAGTAAATAAAGTTACATCATCATTTGCAATAGTGGCACTTTGCATATTCCTTGTTGCTTGCTCTTCAACAAAAATCGAAAACGTTAATAAACCTAATAAATCGGATGCTGTCACGAAAACAATAGCCACACCTCAGGAGCAAAAGCTTCCAAAAGTATTTACCTCAATTAGAACAGCTTTAGACTCCGGTAAGCAACAAAAAGCAAAAGAATACCTTTCAGAGATACCACTCGCATCTCTATCCAGCTACGAAAGAATTCATTACGAAATATTAGGTGCAGAAATAGCATGGCGGAAAGGTGATCTGTCTGAAATGGATGACCATTTAGCACTGTTACAAGAAAAAACACCTCTCAATCTTCTATTGAAACGCTTCAGCGGTGAACGAAAGTCATTAATTAAAGTGATCTTTAGAGTGCTTAAGGAAGATCCTACAAAAACCCAAAGGATTGCGCTGCAAAAAATACTTTGGGTAAACTTATTGAAATTAAAGACTATTGAACTCTCGAAAATGCTGTCACAGACGAAAGATAATGAATTTAACGCTTGGTTAAATTTGAGTCTATTAATAAAAGCTACACATCCTTTAGATCTGCATGAAACTCTTTTGAATTTACCCATCTCTTCCTTGGATTATCCTACTTTAAAACCTCTTCCGGGAGGCCTTGAATCAATAATGAGAGGGGCCATAAAAGACCAATCCCTCAACGTGGCCTTATTACTGCCATTAAGTGGTCGACTAGCGCCAGCCGCCGAGGCAATACGAGATGGATTCCTAGAAGCATACTTTCATGCTCGCAACCAATACAAAGAAAGTGAAGTACATATCTTAGATACAACAAAATACATGAATATAACTGAAGCATTTGTCGCAGCAACTGAGTTGGGTGCTCAATACGTAGTTGGTCCACTTGAAAAAAAACATGTTTCTTCACTTGAAGAACTAGATAGACTCCCTCTTCCCACACTTGCCTTGAATCGATCTGTCAAAGAGACAAGCAGAAATCACATAGATTTAAATCAATTTTCACTTTCACCGGAAGATGAGGCAACACAAATTGCTGATATTGCATTCGCTAAAGGATTTAGAAAATCATTAATAATCTCTCCTCAGGATATATGGGGAAAAAAAATGAGTAGCACATTATCTAAGAGATGGATTGCATTAGGTGGACAAATACTTGCGAAGATTGAACTTGCTGAGCCAGCATCTTATTCCGAAGCCATAGAGCAAATTTTGCATCTAAAGCAGAGTCAAGCGCGAATTGCACGAATTAGCAAAATTATTGATAGCGCTTTGAATTTTGAATTAAGACGACGCGAAGATATAGATGTAATATTTCTCCTCGCGGGCTCAAGCGAACAAGCTCGAGCAACTGCACCGCTGTTAAATTTTCATTTTGCTGGTGATTTACCGCAATATGCTACTTCTAAAATCTATTATGGCCGCATTGATGAGCGTGATCGAGACCTGAACGGAATTAAATTAGTAGATATGCCAGAGCTATTAGATGCTACTCACTTGACTAGAGAGAATAACCAAAGTGCCAGCAACTCAACCTCATTGCGACTTCATGCATTGGGCTTAGATGCTTTTATTCTGCAGTACTTTCTAAATCTCCATAAAACTAGTAATGGATTGATTTTTCTTGGACATTCAGGATTAATTTCCATTCAAAATAATGGCCAAATTATCCGAGAAGCTATGGCTGCGAAATTTATTGACGGGAAGCTAGTCAGAGATTAACAGAAACCTATGCGCTTATAAAAAGGCTGTAAAAGGAAATTCGGGTAATTGACCTAGATCTGTGAAGCACTGCAAAATCAACATATACTTTTTTGGATTATTAAAATAACTCTCTCATAGAAAGGATGAAATCTTCGGAAAAATGGACCATTATCAAGACATAGCTAGCCATTTCGAAAAAACAATTGAATTAACATCTATGGCAGTCGACCATATAGCTGAGCCGATACAAGCCGCCGCAAAATTAGTTAGTAAAGCACTCATAAGTGGTCATAAGATAATGGCTTGCGGCTTTGGTGCCGATGCAGCATTAGCACAACTATTTGTAGCGCAGTCACACTTCTCGCTCAAAGAGGAGCGACCTGGACTACCGATGTTAACTTTACCAACTAATGAGTCTGAGATATTAACTTCTTTTTCGGATCCCAGTGAATTGTTTAATCCTGCCCTTAAGTCGTTAGGTCAAGAGGGAGATGTTTTATTTTGTATAGATAGCAATATAAGCACAGCAAGATTAACGGGACTAGTTGAACTAGCGGTATCAAGAAAGATAGGCATAATTGTTTTTTCACAAGCACTAAATATAGTTTATAGTAATATTATTACATCGAATGACGTTTGTATCCTTCCAAAAGTACAATGCAGAATGCATCTTATTGAGCTCACTACAATATCTATTCAAATTATGACATCCATCATTGATAATAAAATTTTCGGAGTAGGTAAATGACTACATTATTTTCAATAAGCAAAAGTATATTTATTTTTATCTATATTTTGATCATGTGCGGCTGTGGAAATATGATGGCAAAAATGGAGGCAAACAAGATAGACGCTGATCCTGGGACAAGAACTATAGCTCAGCGGGTAGATGACCAAAGTATAGAAACGAAGGCAATAGTAAATATACATGACTCTGACGAAGAATATGATAATTGCCATCTTGTTGTAGTCAGCTTCAATGGATTTGTATTATTAGCCGGTCAAGTGACGTCAGAGGAACTAAGAATTAGAGCCGCCACGGTAATCCGCGAAATACCCTCTGTTAAGCATGTTTATAATGAGTTAGAAATAGCAGCTCCCAGTTCTAGAATAACAAGGGCTAGTGATACCTGGATAACTACAAAAATAAAGTCTAGACTTCTTGCTAATCCAGATATACCCGGATTGCGTGTCAAAGTAGTAACTGAAAATGGGGTGGTTTTTTTACTAGGTCTTCTAAATACTGAAGAAGCAAACCGCGTCGGGGAAATTGCCTCGGAGGTAAAGGGTGTGCAGCAAATAGTTCAGCTATTCGAAACTATTTAACGAAACTAATTTCTTTACTAAAATAGTATTTGTTATTTCACTACACGAAGAAAAGAACTAGCTGATTTCTCCTCAGTCTTGTTGCTATCTGGGGATGAATCTGGACTACCTTCATCTTTTTCAAATGTCATCCCGCTGCCATTTTCTCTTGAATAGATTGCGAGGACCGAAGAAACTGGGATAGAGATAAATTTCTCAACTCCTGAAAACCTAGCACTAAACTCGATAAACACATTACCAACTATGAGATTGGCTATGGCTGTGGGAGAGATATTTAGAACGATTTTGTTGTCCTTTATTAAAGCCTTGGGGAATTGAACATCAACGTCGCCGGTGTCCACGAGTAGGTGTGGAGTCAAAGAGTTGTCAGTCATCCATTCATAGAGAGCTCTGATAAGATAGGGTGTGCTAGAGGTCATTTAATTAGAAGTTTTTTTTCTATTAAAAATCAACGACGCATCTCTCTTTCCTGCTCTGAAAGGGCCTCAACAAAACTTTCTCGAGAAAACACTTTATCCATATACACAAATAATGGTTTTGATTGCTTAGTGGGCTTTATATCGATTCCCAAAGAAGGTAGCCTCCACAATATCGGGGCAAGGCAACAATCTACTAAAGTGAATTCTTCGCTCATAAAATAGGGCGTTTCTGAAAATATGGGCGAAATAGCTAGAACACCTTCTCTAAGCTCCTTAATAGCTTTCTTAACAACATTTTCGCTACGTGAGTTGAGGATAGAGTCTACGAGCGTGCTCCAATCTCGTTCAATTCGATAGATAAAAAGGCGACTTTCAGCCCTAGCTACTGGATAAACTGGCAGTAGAGGAGGATGAGGAAATCTCTCATCTAAATATTCCATAATTACCTTAGACTCGTAAAGAACTAGATCCCGATCTACTAGAGTAGGTAAGGAACTGTAGGGATTAATTTCCCCTACCTCACTAGGCGGGTTCGCTGAGTCTGATTGAACCATGTCAGCGGAAACACCTTTTTCCTCGAGTACAATCCTTACTCTATGGCAATAATGACAACTACTATCAGTAAAAAACGTCATTGAAGACCTTTTCGTGACAACGCCCATTAGGACTCCTCTTTAGGTATGAAATTTTTCCGCGAGCCGCTATCCACCGGCTGATAGTCGCTCAATGAATATCCTTCCAGTACTCTCTATTTAAAAGCCATGCAAAGACAGTGAAGATTGCTATAAAAAGTAATACCCGCTTACCCAGGTCACGGCGCTCTAGAACATTTGGCTCTGCTGTATAAGCTAAAAAGTTTACTAGGTCATACATTGCTGCATCATACTCTTCAGGGACCAACTTACCTGGAGCGCTTAGGCTAATTTCGCTGCAGCCGCCACCCTCGGCAAAACCGACACATTTTGGTAACCCTTGGAGATCCATTAATACATGCGGCATACCTACTCCCTTAAAGACTTGATTATTTACTCCATATGGGCGCTTATCATCTTGATAAAAAGTACGCAAATACGTATAAAGCCATTCTGGCTGCCTAGCCCTTGAGACTAAGGTTAAGTCGGGAGGCATTACACCAAACCAAGTTTTTGCGTTCTCACTTTTCATCGCGTTTTGCATTAACGATCCAAATTTCACTGACGGGTCGAAAACGAGGTTGGCCATAAATAAATCTTCTGGTATGCCAAGGTCTCTCGCCACTCTATTGTAACGGGAGTGCTTTAGAGAATGGCAACCCATACAATATCCCATGTAAAGTTGGGCGCCTCGCTGTAAGGAACCTTTATTTGCTGGATTGATATTTACTTCATCACAAGGTATCGCTCCACATTGAAAGGCTGAGCCCGCCCCTACTGCCTTTAACGGTAATATCGTTAAAATTCCTAATAAGAGTAAGACGGAAATGCTACGCCAAAATCCCATACCACCATCCATAGTAACTCTCTCGGGTACAACCTTTTCTTTGTCCATTACAGACCAGAACGGCATGAGTAAAAAGAATGCGAAGTAAAACACCGAACATATTTGGGCCAGCAGAGTTCTCTCTGGAGTAGGGGATTTAATACCGAGAACTCCAAGTATAATGAACGCGACTACGAAGAGAATAAGCATTATTTTATTAACTGGCCCTCGGTACCTCCATGATTTTATAGGGTTTCTATCCAACCAAGGCAGTGCAAAAGGCAATGCTACTGAGGCAGCGAAGAAGATCGTACCCCAGAGTTTATCTGGCACAGAGCGAAGAACAGAATAAAAAGGAGTGAAGTACCATACTGGAGCAATGTGGTCAGGAGTTTTAAGCGCATTAGCAGCTTCAAAGTTTGCATATTCTAAGAACAACCCCCCCATTTCTGGAGCAAAAAAGATCACGCCGCAAAAGACAAACAAGAAAACGCCAATACCTACTAAATCATGTACTGTATAGTAGGGGTGAAAGGGTATACCGTCCAAGGGAATGCCATCAGAATCTTTTGTTTCCTTGATTTCCACCCCATCTGGATTATTTGAACCAACCTGATGTAGAGCTAAAATATGGACAAACACTAGGGCAAGCAGCAGCACCGGAAGCAAGACCACGTGAAGTGCGAAAAATCTGTTGAGAGTAATACCAGACAGTAAATAGTCACCTCTAATCCATGTCACAATATCGTCACCAATCACTGGTATAGCACCAAATAGTGAAATTATCACTTGGGCTCCCCAATATGACATTTGACCCCAAGGGAGCACATACCCCACAAAGGCTTCGGCCATCAGCACTACAAAAATCAGCATACCTATGACCCACAACAGCTCTCGAGGCTTCTTGTACGAACCATAGAGTAATGCTCTAAACATGTGTAAATAAACAACGATAAAAAAAGCAGAGGCGCCTGTTGAATGCATATATCGGAGAAGCCAACCATAACTGACATCTCTCATGATATATTCTACAGATGCAAATGCCTCTTCCGCGCTGGGCGTGTAGCTCATCGTTAGCCAGATTCCGGTCAAAAGCTGATTGACCAAAACAAGTAAAGAGAAGACACCAAAAAAATACCATAGATTAAAGTTCTTGGGTGCATAGTACTTACCCATATGGGTATCCCAGGCTTTCACTATCGGCAGTCGGTAATCTACCCAATCTCTAAAATCAGCTAAAAGCTTAGTCATTACACTTTCTCCGAATCAATACCAATCTCGAGAACAAATTGTGACTCGAACCTATAGGGAGGTATAACAAGATTTTCGGATGCTGGGACTCCAGAATATACCCTGCCAGAGAGATCAAATTTTGATCCATGACAAGGACAGAAAAATCCACCTCTCCAATCATCTCCACCCAGATCTGCCGCTCCGACCTCTGGTCGAAATTTGGGGGCACATCCAAGATGAGTACAGAGACCCTCTACGACCAAGATCTCTGGCCGCAAGGCCCTAGAATCACCCTTTATATAGCTTGGTTGCTTGGAGCTAGCTGACGCTGGATCTTTTAACTGGTCGGATAATGTGGCAAGACTGGCTAGCTGCTGCGAGGTTCGATGCAATACGTACACCGGTTTGCCCCGCCACTCCACGACCACCATTTGACCTTGCTCGAGCTTGCTGATGTCTGCCTTGACTGGAGCCCCCGCTGCTTTCGCCTTTTCAGATGGGCTCCAAGAACTCAGAAATGGCACAGCAACCCCGGCCGCTCCTGCTGCACCTACGACGCTGGTAGCGGCTACTAGAAACTGCCGACGACCCTCTCCAGTTTTATTATCAAGCGAAGATTCGTCATTCACGCTAAACACCCTCAACAATGTTCATGTATAAGAAATTATAAGTAGCAGTACGCGATTACCACTGCTGTATCTAGTACGACTATTTCATAAAAGAAGGATCACAAAAAGTCGCATTGAAACACTAAATCGCATTACCAAATACTTGTATTTTTTAACATTGCGCCCGATGCAGCTAGTTTTTCTCGAAAATTACAATTATCGTTTGGAAAACTGCGGACGCTTTCTGGCTTTCCTGAGTCCTACCTTCTTACGCTCTACCTCCCTGGCGTCTCGAGTAACAAAACCAGCAGATCGCAGGGTGGTTCTCAAAGATTCATCATACTCTAATAAAGCTCTAGTGATACCATGCCGTATCGCTCCAGCTTGACCAAAACTTCCTCCACCATTCACTGTTACCTTAATATCAAATTTGTCGGTAGAATCAGATAATTCCAGTGGTTGCCTAACAATCATCCTAGCTACCTCACGGCCAAAATATTCATCTAGGGGTCGCCTATTAACCCAAATATCTCCCTTACCTTCCCTCATAAACACTTTTGCAGTGGAAGTCTTACGCCTACCAGTCCCGTAATACTGATTTATCACTAATCCCCCTACCTTTTATCAAATGTTAGTTCGACAGGTTTTTGCGCTGCATGGGGATGCTCCGCACCTGGATAAACTTTTAACTTTCTGAACATAGAACGTCCCAAAGGGTTACGCGGTAACATTCCCTTTACGGCGCGCTGAATGATTTTCTCCGGAGACAACTCTAACATCTTTTCGAATGATATAGATTTCAATCCCCCAGGATAACCTGTATGTCTTCGATAAAGCTTCTGCCATCGTTTTTCACCAGTTACACAAACTTCTTTAGCATTTAAGACCACTATATAGTCACCGGTGTCTACATGTGGCGTATACTCTGCCTTATGCTTGCCGCGAAGCCTATGTGCTATCTTACTGGCTAAGTGCCCCAGTGTCTTCCCTGAAGCATCTACCACATACCATTCGTGCACGACATCCGACGGTTTAGCGCTAAAAGTTTTCATTGAGAGCCCATTTTATAAAACGAAGAAGACCTAAAGAGCGCGAATACTACTGAAACAAAGAGGCTATTTCAAGCTGAAATACAGCGTAGCCGCCTAGATTTGTGCAGATTACTTAGATTATTGGCTAGACCCTACAAATCTGATTTTCGCAGCACATAATCATCTGTCTGCATCTCACTTAGCCGTGAGGAGGTTCTGTTATATTCAAATGCTAGCACGTTCCCCGTATACAACGCCCCAGGTTCAGCTTCAGCGGTTATTACTAGTTTAATGCCATTATCATAGAAAATATCAACTAGATTAATCAGCCGCCTCATAACATCATTCTGCTCGTCACAGCATACCCTAATATTTGTGATGATCACTACATCGAAACTCTTTGTTAAAACTAGATAGTCATTTTGGGACCGTCCCTCACCGCAGATCACTTTAAAATCAAACCAAACTACTTGATCAGACAGTTTTAAATAAGGAATTAGTCGATCATTAACTAGAATATACTCATCACTTTTAACTTCACCACTTGCAAAATAATCGAAACATTCTTTTGCCCCCTCATTTGCTATTGCATTAAGCGGGAAGTGATATAGCTGATTTTTTTTTAGTGCACGATATCGATAGTCTATATTTCCTCTCAAATGGACTACTTCGGTAAATTGATATAAGTAGTCGATAACAGGTAAAAACCGCTGTCTCTGCAAGCCATTCTTATATAAATCTTCCGGAGCTATATTAGATGTCGCCACCAACGTAACCTCTCTCTTTACTAAGCAATCAATCAATTCGCCTAAGATCATTGCGTCCGCTACATCGCTGACCATAAATTCGTCGAAAACTATTATTCTCGATTCTTTTGCAAAGTCGTCAGCCACTTTTTGCAATGGATTTGTTTTTCCCTGATTTTTCTTCAATCCTTCGTGAACTCGATTCATAAATCGATGGAAATGCAAACGGAGCTTGGCATCAAAGGGAAGACAACTAAAAAACTGATCAACGAAATAGGTTTTTCCTCGACCAACACCACCCCACAAATACAAACCTATCACTGGAGAGCTTTTAGGGGAAATCCACTCAGACAATCTTCCTCTCACGGATCGTCTATAAAATTCTCTTTCTAACAGACGGTAAAATAGATGGTTAAGCTGAATAACGCATTCTTTTTGAGCCTGATCTGGAGCTAGTACTCCGTTATCAATATCTATGTGATACGACTTTAGGGGATCCATTTTTTTCTTTTCATGACTCTTGTGCATTTATCTCATTCAATTCTCTATTTAGAGATAAATATCTAAATCAATATTCGCAAATTTATCTACTGTTAAATGAAATGAGCGGCTATACTTGTGCTGACCTAGATTATTTTCTCTATTCCGACAGAATATAGCCAATATGGAAATTAACAACCTACTCGTCGCAATAATCGTATTGTCTGTTTTCGCAGGAATTGGAATAGGAATCACGTTCAGTGGTAGTTTTAGAAGAGACTCTAGAAGGCTTAGAGACCTAGAGGAAAGTCTAGCGAAAGAGAGAGAACATCTCGGCCACTACGAGGAAAAAGTCCTAGCGCATTTTAGTCAAACAGCTCGTCTTGTAAACAAACTTACAGACAGTTATCGCGAGGTACATACTCATCTCGCTAATGGAGCAGAAGAACTTTGCCGCGGAGAATCCAGAGAAATATTTTTGAAAATAGAAGAAATAAAAAAAGAAACTTCCATCCAAGAAGATATTCAACCACCGTTGGACTATGCTCCTAAGACTTCTCCAAAGCAGAGAGGAGTCTTAAATGAATCATTTGGCATAGAGAAAGAGGACAAGGATGAGGGTATTGATATTGATCTCAAAAATCAATGATTCCTAAACAGGATTAACAATATCTATAAACTTATGCTCGATACTAAACCGATCCTCTAAATGCTCCCCTAAAGCTTTTACTCCATAACGCTCAGTAGCGTGATGCCCTGCAGCAATATAAGTGATTTTTTCTTCCTTCGCTATATGATATGTTTGTTCGGAAATCTCGCCACTAACATATACATCTGCCCCGACGGAAATAGCTGCATCAATATTCGACTGAGCTGCCCCAGTGCACCAAGCTATTCTGCGTACAATTGAATTTGGTTCTCCTATTAATAGTGGCTCTCTATCGGTGAATTCTCTTATGTGGCTAACCAAGTTGCCGACTGATGTCTCCGAAGCTAACTCTCCTACGCTTCCTAAACCATCCGAGCTACATTTAAATAAAGGCTGATGTTCTTCTATACCGAGCATTCTACCAAAGCAAACATTGTTGCCAAATTCCGGGTGAGCATCAAGTGGAAGATGATAGGCAAATAAACTGATCTCATTTTTCAGGAGGGTATTTAATCTCTTTCGTTTGTAACCAAGTAGCCTAGACGATTCTCCCCGCCAAAAATAGCCATGGTGAACTAATATTGCACTGGCTCCCCAGTCAGAAGCAGCTTCCAGTAGAGCCTGACTAGCCGTCACACCCGTGGCTATCTTGCTGATTTCTTCGCTGCCTTCGACTTGTAAACCGTTGGGGCAATAGTCCGAAAATTTTTGGGTTTCCATTGAGAAATCAAGATATTCTGTTAATTCTTTTAGTAGAATCATCTCTATAGCTCCGGCACTCGCAGATATAATACTTACTTCTTATCCCTCTTACATAATATACAATAAGGCTACTATAAAATGTTGGTTAAAAAATGACTGCACCATTAGGAAAGCTTGTATGGCCAATCGTATCTGGAATACTAGCGGGAATAGTAATTTTAAATTTTAATCTAACAAATAACAAACAAGAACTACTAGCCCAGTCTAAAAGTGGATACCATGTGGCTGTAGCGATAGCAGCTCCCTCAGTAGTCAATATTTATTCGGAAAAGTTAATTACTCGTAAAATTAACCCGTTTATTGAGCAACTTCTTAAAAATAATTCAATTCCTCAGTCTAATGTCAGAAGACGCGTAGAACAATCGCTAGGCTCGGGAGTTATTATGTCATCAAACGGGCACATACTAACCAATCATCATGTTATTAGCGAGGCTAACGCCATTCGTGTTCTCTTGCACGACGGACGTGAAACTAATGCTGTGATCGTTGGATCGGATCCAAGATCTGATTTGGCAGTCTTAAAAATAGAACTACCAGAGTTGCAAGCTGCAAAAGTAGCTGACTCAAATGATGTGAATGTAGGAGAAATTGTATTGGCTATCGGCAATCCCCTTGGGATAGGTCAATCTGCCACACTCGGGATAGTATCAGGGATAGGGAGGTATTTCTTTAAACCAAATGCTTACGAAGATTTTATTCAAACTGATGCAATTATTCACCAGGGAAGTTCAGGCGGGGCGCTGGTAAATACGAAAGGCTTTTTAATTGGTATCAATGCACTGACCTACTCGCCATCTGGGATTAAGTCAAATCGAAGTTCTGCAAGTGGTTTTGGCCTAGTCACGCCAATAAATATCGCAATGTTTGTACTAAAAGAAATAGTGATGTACGGAGAGGTGCGGCGTGGGTGGCTCGGCGTTACCGTCGAGCCGGCAAACACGACTTCAAGTCTGCATTTACCGCCAGATTTTCTTTTGGTTCAGCAAGTTTTGCCAGGAGGACCAGCAGATTCAGCAGGACTTAAAGCCGGTGATCTTATCATCGCGATCGACGATAAACCCGTAAACGACGGCCGCTCCACAATGCTTAAAATATCAATGCTAAAGCCAGGTGAAGAGATTGAAATATCTTTGTTAAGAAACTCAAAGTTACTTCGTCTTATTGCCGTCGTGGGAGAAATGGAGTGAAAATCAAATCAGCCTCATTTAGAGGTTTGCTTAAGCCGTATTTTTACACTAGCAGCATGAGCACTCAAAGATTCTGAATTAGCTAAAACGAATGCTGTTTCGCATAGCGATCTACCTCCAATTTCGTCGCACATAATAACGGAGCTGCGTTTTTGAAAATCATAAACACCTAAAGGCGACGCAAACCTCGCAGTACCTCCCGTGGGTAATACATGACTGGGCCCAGCGCAATAGTCCCCCACAGATTCAGAGGCGTGCTTACCTAAAAAAATTGCTCCTGCGGCAGTTATCTCGGCGAGATGAGATCGAGGATTTTCAACTGAAAGCTCTAAGTGCTCGGGAGCAATAATATTGCTTATAGAGATTGCTTCAGATATATCCTTAGTAAGGATAAAAGTTCCATTTCTGCTCAATGATTCCGAAATAATATCTTTACGATCCATATCGGGGAGAATTGCCTCAATTCTCTCCAAAACAGAATCGATAAATTTAGCGTCGTCACATAAAAGAAAAACTCGTGCATCCTCATCATGTTCAGCTTGAGAAAAAAGATCCAATACTATCCAGTCCGTAGGAGTAGATCCGTCGCATATTATCAAAATCTCAGAGGGCCCCGCTATCATATCAATACCGACCTTCCCGAATACTTGTCGCTTAGCTTCAGCTACATATTGATTTCCTGGGCCAACGATCTTATCCACTACCGGAAGCGTCTCAGTTCCGTAAGCTAGCCCAGCAATCGCCTGCGCACCACCCAATGTAAAAGCGCGATCTATACCCGCAAGATGCGCAGCGGCCAATACCATATCGTTTAATTCACCCTCGGGTGCAGGCACCAGCATTACTATTTCTCCTACCTGGGCGACCTTAGCTGGGATTGCGTTCATCAATACCGACGAGGGATAGCTTGCTTTCCCCCCGGGTACGTATATACCAACGATGTCCAAGGGTGTAATTCTTTGTCCTAACAAATTCCCCAATTCATCTTGATATTCCCAACTTTTCGATACTTGTCGCTCGTGAAAATCAAAGATTCTCCTCGTAGCCATCTCCAGCGCCACGCGCTCCTGTTTCGAAATTCTAAACCATGCCTCTTCGAAATTTGCTGTAGTTAGCTCTAGATCGCTGACACGAGATACCATTTGTTTATCGAAGTTACTTGTGTATTCAATGATAGCCTCATCACCTCTGGATCGAACTTCACAAATAATTTTTGATACTAGATTTACCACCTCTGGTTTATTCACAATATTTTGATTTAGTAGATGAGCTAGCGTCGAAGCGAAGTGACTATCTCTAGAGTCCAACTGTGTAACGAGACTACTCATCAGACTGATTTTTCCAGTGAATCAATAAATGGCAACAGAAACGGAGTTTTTTGACGAATAGAGGTTTTGTTGACTATGAGACGAGAACTGATTTCTAGAATTTCCTCAAAAGGTATAAGTCCATTTGCACGAAGTGTGTTGCCTGTATCTACAAGATCAACTATCACATCAGAAAGATCCATTAAGGGTGCTAATTCGAGAGCCCCATAGAGTTTAACAATATCTATTTGTCTACCTTTCCTACCGAAGTAATCTCGCGTGATATTCACAAATTTAGTTGCGACTCTTAATGTTCCTACGTCCGGTACCATATTTGGAATTCCAGCTGTCACTAATCTGCAGCATGCTATGCCTAGATCTACCGCTTCGTAAAACCCATCCGATCCGTACTCTAGCAAAATATCCTTACCTACAATTCCGAGGTCGGCAACTCCATACTTTACATATGTAGGGACATCTACGCCCCTCAATATCGCAAGTTTTATATCCTCATGGTTGGTCTCTAAGAGTAATTTCCGAGTCGTATCAATAGGTTCTGCAGGTTCTACTCCCGCGTTGGCCAGCAGCGGTAATGACTCTTTTAGTATTCGACCTTTGGTTAAAGCCAGCACAATATTATTCTTCATAATTTCCTAAATATTCAAACGTTTTATATCAGCTCCTAATTGCTGTAACTTTTCCTCAATGCATTCGTATCCACGATCAATATGGTAAATCCTATCCACACAGGTCTCACCTTCCGCTATTAACCCTGCGATCACCAGGCTCGCTGATGCTCTTAAGTCAGTAGCCATTACAGGCGCTCCTTTGAGTTTATCCTGCCCCGTAACATAAGCTGTATTTCCAAAAATAGATATATCAGCCCCCATCCTATTCATTTCATGTGCCTGAACAAGCCTATTTTCAAACACATTTTCCTTTACTATAGACTTACCATCTGCGATCGCATTCAGTGCAGTAAACTGCGCCTGCATATCTGTGGGAAATCCCGGGTAAGGCCCCGTTTCAATGTTACTGGCGCGGGGTCTTTTACCGTTCATATCCAACTCAATCCAATCTTTACCTTGGCTTATGCAAGCACCCATTTCTTCCAGTTTATTTAATACAGAGTTTAGGTGTCCCGGTATGACGTTGCGTAATCTTAAATTACCACCCGTCGCAGCAGTTGCAACAAGATAAGTACCTGCCTCTATACGATCAGGCATA
>CABYJX010000008.1 GCA_902519405.1 uncultured Gammaproteobacteria bacterium | reverse complement strand
CCCAACGGCGACAACTGGTCATAATCATCGGAGCCAAAGGATGCTTGCCCGTGCCGAATTAGATAAACGGTAGCCATCAGACGGACTCCCTTAACAAACTATCCTCTCTCACGAAGCGGTATTTGCGTCTATAAGGGAAAAAATCACCTACAAAACCAGCTTTAATCTGATCCTGAAGTCCTTTCCAGAATTGCATTTCATAAATTTCACTGTGCATAGAATCAAAGACTTTTCTAGCTCTCTGATTTCCAGAGAAAAACATAGGGAATTCCTCAGGAAAAATATCGTTTTCGCCGACAGAATACCAAGGTGTATCGGAAAACTCTTCTAAATCATTTCTAGGTTCAGGAATCTTTCGAAAGTTACATTCCTCCAGAGGTACAATCTCATCATAATCGTAGAACACCACGCGTCCATGACGAGTAACGCCGAAATTTTTAAGCAGCATATCGCCTGGAAAAATATTCGCTGCCGCAAGTTGCTTTATCGCATTACCATATTCGTCCATAACTGCAAAAAGCTGTTCGTCAGTAGCTTTACGCAAGTATAGATTTAGTGGGGTCATTCGTCTCTCTACATATACGTGACCAATAATCAAAGCTCTTCCACGTTCTTCTATCAGTGAAGGAGCCACGCTATGTAATTCTTCCATGAGCTCGTCTGAGAATCGGTTACGAGCAAATGCTAAGTTAGTGAATTCTTGCGTATCTGCCATCCTACCAACACGATCCCATCGCTTTACCAATTTATATTTCTCTTTGACTTGTGCTCTCGTCATATCCTTAGGGGGAGTGAATCGGTCTTTAATGATTTTAAAAACAAAATCATAAGAGGGTAGCGTAAAAACAGACATCACCATACCCTTTGTTCCAGGAGCAAGAATAAATTTATCCGTCGTACTTTGAATATGTCGATAAGCACACCTATGATAATAAGTCTTACCATGTTTATTATGTCCAATCGCGCTATATATCTCAGAAATAGGCTTTGCGGGCATAAGCTGCTGAAGAAATAGTACGTATTGGGATGGAATAGACGTGTCTACCATGAAGTAGGCTCTAGTAAAACTAAATATGACACTTACTTTGTCAGAGCCCAATAAAATGGTATCTACGAAGATACCTGTACTATTATTGTGTAGTACAGGCAGAACAAATGGCATCGAATCTGAACTAGATGTAATGCGACCCACTATATACGCTGCCTTATTCCTAAAGAAATGGTGCTCTAGAACCTGAAACACGATATCTGGAGAATTACTTCCAAAGCCACTATCATGGGAAAACTTCCTTATAGCTCCGCAAATATTTTTAATATCCTTATCGAGATTTTCATACGGAAGTCCTAACTGGTAATCAGACAATAAAGAATTAATAAGATCTTCCAAATCTTCCGTAAGATGGTATGTTCGATAAACTCGCCTTATATCGGAAGATGGTAGATCTCCCTGAGGAGAAAAAACAAAAGCATACTCATCACGAATTCGTCTATGCTTAAAAGTAGCGCAATAAATAGAATTAAAGAATGTTTCTGCAATCTCAAAATTAGTATGTCCGCTAATGAGTTCCGCGTAGACGGCACGAACGCTTCTCCAAAACTCTAAGTCACGCAGCCGTTCGCCAGCTATATCCTCTACTTTTTTCTGAACTTGAAGTGAGGTTTCTTTATATAAATCTATACGTTCCGACGAAGCGTTTTGAACTGCCTGCCAATCTGCACTATCGAACCGAGCTTTTGCTTCTAGGGTTATCTTTTGAAAACGAGCGAAATAAATCTCAAATCCCTCTAGTATAGCTCGTGCAAATTTTTCCTGCCGCTCCATAAGGTTTGCTCTAACAACGTCTAAGATGGAAGAAAACGACGTCGAAGTTTTCTCATACCACCAATCCACCTGTCATAGTTTTCAGTCTTCTTCGCGCTGTACTCAGCCACTTCAGGATGAGGGAGAATTAAAAAACGATTCTCCTCTAAACCTTTTACTACTGCGTCTGCCACTTGCTCGGCAGTCAAGACACCATCCACTCCAGCCGTTCCTGGCGAATCTAAGCCAGCCAACATACGAGTACTTACTGCTTGTGGGCAAAGACAAGACACCCCAATTCCATCATCTCCATGGGTAATGGCTAAGGCTTCCGAAAAACCGACAGCAGCGTGCTTAGTCGTAGAGTAAGCCGCATCACCGACTTGATTAAGAATCCCTGCTGCTGAAGCAGTATTTAAGAAATATCCCTGCCCTCGAGAAATCATTCCCGGAAGACATGCACGGGCTGCCCAAACGTGCGACATAACATGAATCTCCCACATTGCTTGCCAGATTTCGTTATCTGCTCCCGTCGCCCAGCCGTCCTCACCATCGCCACCCAGTATGCCTGCATTACTGCAAAATAAATCAATCGCTCCAAATCTACTCTCTATATCAGCAACTGCATACATAATCGCTCGCTCATCTCTTACATCAACCTGATAAGCATCGCCATTTAAGAGAGAAGCAACGTTTTTAGCTCGCTCTTCGTACTGATCAATCACTATTATTTTCTTCGCACCCTCTTTATGAAAACGTTTGCATAGTGCTTCTCCAATTCCACTCCCGCCTCCTGTCACTGTCACAATTCGATCTTTGACATACATCAAAGCATTTCCTTGGCAAATAGCTCGAGAACTTTTATGTCATGAACTCCTAGAAGCATAGTACCTACCTCATTTCTCTTTCCTGCCTCTTTCCAAGGTTGGAGTCGATCAATTATACGATCCCGTGATCCCACCAAGGAAACGGCATCCAAAAGCTCATTTGGGACCTCGGCCGCCGCTTCACTTTTTTTACCACTCAAATACAAGTCTTGGATCTTTCGAGCAGCATCTCCAAAACCCATACTGGTAGCGTAGTTAAAATAAAAATTCTTATCGCGCGCGCCCATACCACCTACATATAAGGCTATCCAAGGTCTGAGAGAATCAAAAGCAGCATCTAAATCATCGTTCATAGCTACTGAAACAAAAGGGGCGACATTAAAAGTAGACAACCCTTTTTCATTACCAGCACTTAAAAAGCCCTCGTTTAAATGTTCACCAATGAGGTCGTATCTTGTCGGGTCCATCCATACGGGAAACACCCCATCTGCAACTTCACCAGCGCATCGTAGGCCTGCAGGTGTAATAGAGGCTGTATAAATTGGGATACTTTTCGTAGGAGCGAGAATCGATTTTAAGGGTTTGCCAAGGCCAGTGGTGCCTTCCCCTCTATATGGCATTTGATACATTTTTCCATCAAACTCCACTGGACCCTCGCGATCAAATATCTGCCGCATGATTTTGATATATTCCTTTGTTCGAGTAACTGGCTTACCATAAGCGACTCCATGCCAGCCCTCTACGACTTGCGGACCAGAGGCACCCAGACCAACAATAAAACGACCACCGGAGAGCTGATCTAAAGACATTGCTGTCATTGCGCACATGGCCGGAGTTCTAGCTGGCATTTGCATTATTGCAGTACCGACTCGAATTTTCTCTGTATTTGCAAGAACCCAAGTTGCAGTCGTAACAGAATCATTTCCATACGCCTCTGCTGTCCAAACAGAGTCATAGCCAATTGACTCGGCTTGCTTGATTAGCTCTACGGGAATATGAATATGCTTACCAGAGTACCCCAATAGAAATCCTAGTTTCACATTAATCTCCTCATTAATTATCTACAACGAATAACTCTTACTGAGCCAATTCTCAGCCGTAGCGTAAAAAGTTAAATTTTCCTTGATGATGATCTTCCCCACCAAAAGTTGTGTTTATCATCATTAATCTCTTTGCATAGTGTCCGATGTCGAGTTCGTCGGTGATACCCATCCCACCATGTATCTGAATTGCCTCTCCAAAGATCTGTTTACCCGTCTTTCCAACTAGAGCTTTAAGTGCATGTACAGTACATTCTATATCGCTAGCGGTCTCAGTAAGACCACATACAGATCTATAGAGAAGAGATTTAACTTGTTCATAAGCCATAAAAGTATCGACCATGCGATGCTGCAAAACCTGAAATGAACCAATCGCGGATCCAAATTGCTCTCTGGTCTTGGAATACTCAAGTGTTTTACGATTCAATTCCTCCATTATTCCTAGGGCCTCTGAGGAAATTGCTACGGTTGCTGCTCTCAGAACTCCTTCAATGATCTTCAGACCATCTCCAAGATCACCAATCAAAGAGTCAGCTGTTAGAGATACCTTATTGAATCGAAAGTTCGAGACTATTTGACCATCCATCATCTGATAAGATACTCGCTCAACTCCATCGCTATCGGAAGAGACCAAAAATAACGAAATTCCTTCTCTGTCAAATTGATCTCCACTCGTACGAGCTGATACGATAACCTTCGCTGCATTCTGCCCGTTCAGAACAACAACCTTCTCGCCTTCTAAAAGAAAGCCTTTAGAATTAGATACGGCCTTTGTCATTACATCTGATAATTCATAACGACTTTGCCTTTCCAGATAAGCAAAAGCACCTAGCAGCTCTCCATTGATAATAGGAGGTATAAAATCAGAACGCTGTCCTTCGCTGCCTGCAGCGTCTATCAATTTTCCGAAAAGCAGTACAGTTGGCATGTACGGCTCTAGTACCAAGCCTTTACCAAACTCCTCCATAATAACTGAGATGTCGACAGGTCCCCCCCCAAACCCTCCACAGTCCTCAGAGAAGGGTATTGAGAGCCAGCCTAATTCGGCAAATTTCTTCCAAATATGCTCGCTCATACCTAAAGCGGATTGGGAAATTTCTCTTCTGTAGTCGAAACTATAGTCATCTTGAATGAAACGAGCGATAGACTCTCGTAACATCAATTGCTCTTCTGAAAAATCAAAGTTCATTTATGGCTTGCCTCTTATTCCAGACCAAGTACTGCTTTTGCAATCACATTTTTCTGAATCTCGTTAGATCCACCATAGATAGTCGCCGCTCTGCCATATAGATAAGCTCTTCGCGCTGCCCCCCCAAACTCATGTCCGACCACTTCACATGGGTATTCTGTATCCAAGACACCTTGATAATGTGCTGCGATCTCCATCATGATTTCCTGCACTGCTTGTTGCATTTCTGTTCCTTTGATTTTTAGCAGAGATGATTCAGCTCCCGGCGCACCGCCTGCTGCGACCGTAGCTAGTACGCGTAATTCGGTAAACTCGAGAGCTAACAGTTCGATCTCGATGTCTGAGAGTCGTTTTTGAAAGAGAGGATCTTTAAGCAAAGACTTACCCCCATTAACCTCTTTTCTGGCTAATTCTTGGGCATTAAAAAGGGCTCTCTTAGTATCGGCTACCCCGGCGATACCAGTACGCTCATGGGCGAGTAACGATTTAGCATAAGTCCAACCTTTATTCTCCTCACCAATAAGATTTTCCTTCGGAACGCGAACATTGACAAACTCTACTTCGTTCAAACTATGGTGATTATCAATAGAAATGATGGGGTTAACTTTGATCCCCTCGGTTCTCATATCTATTAAAAGAAAACTAATTCCTGCTTGTTTTTTCCCATCTGTACTTGTTCTTACTAAACAAAATATCCAATCTGCGTATTGAGCGAAACTAGTCCATATTTTGGCACCATTGACTATATAATTATCGCCATCTGATTCCGCTTTGGTTTTTAGCGACGCTAGATCAGAGCCAGATCCTGGTTCAGAATACCCCTGACACCACCAGTCTTGGCTTTTTAAAATCCTGGGTAGAAAATATTCTTTCTGCTTTTCGTTTCCAAATGTATAAATTACTGGTCCAACCATGCCTACACCAAATGGCATAACTTCTCTAATGCCAGCAGACGCTCTCTCTGATTCGAATATGAATTTTTGCGTACTACTCCAGCCTGTGCCGCCATACTCGACTGGCCAGTTTGGCGCTATCCATCCTTGACTATATAGTCGCTTTTGCCATTCTATAACAGCATCCTTATAAGTGCTAAAACTCTCAAATTGTTTTTGCAACTTCAAATCATAAGCAGATGCAAAAAATGCCTTAACGTCATCGCGAAAAGAAAGATCAGCATTCGAGAAAGATGTATCCATACCAAAACCCCTTGATGAAATTTAACAATCCAAAGCCGTCCAAAAAAGGGCAGCTTTCTTTAATCAGTACAATAAGCTAAATAATTTCCTTTGATATTCCGCAGCCAGTGGGTCAGCTTTTCCAAGACTCGTAATTGTATCGAGCAGCATCTTCTTTGTGGCTCCGTCGTCATGATTAATATCTTCCTGTAATACGAATATAAGTAAATCTAAGGCCTCTCTATATTGACCCACCCCTGTATACTGGACAGCCAATTTAGTTCTAACCTCGTTATTTTGCGGATTTTTGTTGAGCTCCTGCTCTAGAGCCTCCAATTCAGGAGATCGACTTGCTTCTCTTTTAATCTTTATTTGTGCAATGACTTGGTCATAAGATGCATCCTGATCAATCTTTGAGACTGACTCTAGAATATTCTCAGCATCATCAAGACGCATACCATCGGCTAACGCTTGGGCGTATTCAATACTCACTTTAACCGCGTGTGCCGAGGCTTCCCAAACTTGTCGATAGAGAGCAATGGCTCTAGTACTATCGCCACTTTCAGCGGCAGCACGAGCTTCTAAGAAGAGACTCTCCCAAGGTGGTGGCAAATGTTTTTCTAAAATTTGTCTTACGCCGCTCTCTGACTGGGCACCAGCAAAACCATCCACGGGTTTTCCGTCTAGGATTAACATTACCGTTGGAAGACTGCGCACTCCAAACTGTTGTGCTATCATCTGCTGATCATCAGCATTGACTTTGGCAAGTAAGAATGCGCCCTCGTACTCGGTCGCTATCTTTTCTAAGATTGGCATTAGTGCCTTACACGGTTCACACCATTCGGCCCAAAAATCTGCGACAACTAATCTCTTATGCGATTCCTCTATAAGTAGTCGCGCTGCGTTACTCTCATCTATATCAACCACTGCATCAAGCATTTCTTCATCCATTATTTCGGTAGCCTCTCCGCACTCGCTATAACATCACGCATACTATACAGAGAGGGCGTACGCCCGATAAGCCAGCGCGCGGCTCTAAGTGCACCAGAGCAAAATGCCTCTCTACTGCTGGCTTGGTGTTTAATCTCTATGATTTCTCCGTCCACCGCAAACATTACCGTGTGTTCACCGACGATATTTCCAGCTCGGATAGCCGAAAAACCTATCGCACCTTTATCACGAGGCCCTACATCTCCGACACGTCCATATTCCGCTAACTCAGATAAATTTCTTCCCAAGCCTGCCGCAATCGTTTCTCCCATAGCAAGTGCTGTACCGGAAGGTGCGTCTACTTTCTCCCTATGATGTGCTTCTATTATCTCCACATCTGCATCCTTACCAAGAACTTCAGTAGTCCTTTCTATTAAATCAAAACAAAGATTAACTCCAGTGCTATAATTAGCAGACCGACAAATGGGAATAACTTTTGATGCGGAATTGAGTTGGTCTTCATCTGAACTGCTGAAGCCCGTCGTGCCGATAACGATTGGTATGAAGTTATCCGAGCAAAAACGAACATTACTAAGTGTTGCTTCAGGGGTGCTGAAATCAATTAAGACATCAATTTTTTGCGGTAACTGCTCGAGTGACTCCACGATACTTACTCCAGCACTTTGGATCTTTAGTAGCTCGCCAGTATCTAGACCTATTAGGCCGCTGTCTCGACATTCAATGGCAGCTGTCAACTCACACCAATCTAGCTGCGCTATGTTCTTTAACAGCGCGCGCCCCATCTTTCCTCCTGCTCCTGATATGGCTATCCTGCTTTTCATGCGGTCATATCATCAAAAAAACGTTTCACACCTTCGAACCAAGTTGTCTGTCGAGGAGATTGCTTTTTCCCACCTTCTCCCAGGGAGGTCTTTAATTCCTCCAGGATTTCGCGCTGCCGTATTGTTAAATTGATCGGTGTTTCCACAACTGATCTACATAAAAGATCTCCGGTGCCTCCTCCTCGAACCGGTTTGACTCCCTTCCCCCGCAGACGGAATAATTTACCAGTCTGTGTTTCTGCAGGAATTTTTAACTTGACACGCCCATCGAGTGTCGGCACTTCTAACTCACCCCCCAATGCGGCATCGGCGAAGCTAATAGGAACTTCGCAATAAAGATGCTTGCCATCTCGTTCAAATAGGGGGTGTTCCTTTACTGACATTTGAACGAATAAATCACCTGCAGGACCACCTTCTGGTCCTGCTTCTCCCTCCCCTGACAATCTTATACGGTCACCTGTATCAACTCCGGGAGGGACTTTCACTGACAATGTCTTACTTTTTTCTACTCGGCCCTGGCCTCTGCAAGCAGGACATGGATCTGAAATTATTTTTCCGCGACCACGGCAATTCGGACACGTTTGTTGAACCTGAAAGAACCCTTGTTGCATCCGAACTTGTCCGGCCCCGCCGCACGTGCTACACGTGACTGGTGAGCTTCCTTTCCTTGCACCCGACCCCCCGCACTTATCACAGGAACTTAAAGAGGGGACGCGAATTTCGACTGTAGTACCTTTTACGGCGTCTTCAAGAGAAATATCAAGTGTGTATCGAAGATCAGAGCCGCGTTGAGGGCCCCCTCTGTTACCGCCGCCACCAAAGATGTCACCGAACACATCACCGAAAATATCGCTGAAGCTGCCGCCTCCAAAGCCACCAGCTCCACTGCCCATACTCGGATCCACGCCCGCGTGTCCAAACTGGTCATAGGCAGCGCGCTTTTCTTGAGTAGCTAAAACCTCATACGCTTCACTGGCTTCTTTGAATTTTGCATCAGCCTGTGGGTCATCTGGATTACGATCCGGATGAAATTTCATAGCTACTCTGCGATAAGCTTTTTTTATATCAGCTTCGTTGGCATTTTTATCAACACCAAGCACATCATAATAATCGCGTTTTGACATAATTATCCGTATCGTGATTTTCTTTTAGTATACGTGAAACACACAGGCGCATGGTACACCGCCACGAGAATGATACGTTATAATATGCACCTCATGCCCAACGTTCAGGTTTTATCTTCTTTAACTTCCTCAAATTCTGCATCAACAGCGTCATCAGCCTCATCAGCGTCGGACGTCTCCTGGCCCCCCGATTCGGGAGCTGCTTGCTCCGCTGCTTGGGCAGAATACATCTTCTGAGCTACAGGACCCGTCGCTTCTGTTAGTTTAGCAGCAGCCCCATCAATAGCCTCTTTGTCACCACCCTTCAAGGCATCTTCCGCTTCTTGAATAGCTACTTCAATAGCTTTCTTCTCATCTTCTGAGGCATGCTCTTTACCCTCTTCAAGAGTTTTACGCGCCGCATGGATAAGTCCATCGCATGTATTCCTCGCGCCGATAAGTTCCTCAAATTTTATATCCGCCTCAGCATTTGCTTCGGCATCAGCGACCATTTTTTCAATTTCATCATCGCTCAAACCTCCCGAAGCGGTGATTCTGATGGATTGCTCTTTTCCAGTAGCCTTATCGGTGGCCGAGACATTTAATATACCGTTAGCATCTAAATCAAATGCTACCTCGATCTGCGGCATACCCCTAGGCGACGGCGGGATATCGGTAAGATCAAATCTTCCTAGAGATTTATTCTCACCGGCCTGTTTTCTTTCACCTTGCACAACATGGATCGTGACTGCCGTCTGATTATCCTCTGCTGTGGAAAATATTTGTGACTTCTTGGTGGGGATAGTAGTATTTTTCTCTATTAATGGAGTAGCAACGCCCCCCATAGTCTCAATGCCGAGAGTTAGTGGGGTTACATCTAGCAAAAGAACATCTTTCACATCACCCGATAAAACGGCTCCTTGGATTGAGGCACCCATTGCTACCGCCTCGTCTGGATTGACATCTTTCCGTGGCTCTTTTCCAAAATAATTGGCCACGGCACTCTGAACTAACGGCATTCGTGTTTGACCACCCACTAAAATTACATCATGAATATCACTGGGGCTAAGACTTGCGTCTTTTAACGCGGTCTTTACGGGTTCAATGGACCTTTTGACTAAATCCTCTACTAAAGATTCGAGCTTAGCTCTTGATAACTTGACCACTAGGTGTTTTGGACCTGTCGCATCTGCTGTGATGTAAGGAAGATTGACTTCGGTTTGTTGGGCGCTTGATAATTCTATCTTCGCTTTTTCTGCAGCATCCTTCAGTCTCTGTAGAGCGAGGGGATCGCTATGTAAATCGATGCCGCTTTCCTTTTTAAACTCTTCCGCCAAGTATTCTATTAACCTGAGATCGAAATCTTCTCCACCCAAAAAAGTGTCTCCATTAGTTGATAGCACTTCAAATTGATGTTCACCATCTACTTCAGCAATTTCAATTACGGAGATATCGAAGGTACCACCACCAAGATCGTACACTGCTACGGTATGGTCTCCTTTGGCTTTATCCATGCCATAAGCTAGCGCAGCAGCCGTAGGCTCATTAATTATTCTCTTGACCTCAAGCCCAGCTATTTTTCCAGCATCCTTTGTTGCCTGTCGCTGACTATCATTAAAGTAAGCTGGGACGGTAATGACTGCCTCTGAAACACTCTCACCTAGGAATTCCTCAGCTGTTTTCTTCATCTTTCTAAGAACTTCCGCTGCGACCTGTGGTGGAGCCATCTTTTCGTCCTTGGCTTGAACCCACGCATCGCCGTTGTCTGCTTCAACTATTCCGTAGGGAACCATAGAAATATCTTTCTGGACAACTTCATCCTTAAACTTTCTTCCTATTAGCCGCTTGACCGCGAATAGAGTATTGGTTGGGTTGGTGACAGCTTGACGCTTAGCACTTTGACCCACGAGGATTTCTCCCTCATCACTGTAGGCGACGACCGATGGAGTGGTTCGATCACCTTCTGAATTCTCTATCACACGAGGACTGTCTCCATCTAAGACTGATACACACGAATTAGTAGTCCCAAGATCGATTCCAATAATTTTGGCCATTTGTTATTCCTCCTTTAACCATTTCTTCTTTACAGCGGTAAGTTTCATATTCCAACTAGTGTATATGTGGTCTATCGTGCGACTTTCAAGGCTATGAACCGACAAAATCAGATTATAAGCTTCAACGCTATTCTGGTGCCTTGCTTACCATCACCATCGCGGGACGAATTAGGCGACCACTTAACATGTAGCCTCGTTGCATCACAGATAGCACCGTATTCGGTTCGACATCTCTATTCTCAACCATACTCACAGCTTGATGCATTTTCGGGTCAAATGGTTCGCCTTCTGGATCAATTTGCTCTAAATTAAACTTAGCTAATGTGTCGACTAGCATCTTCAATGTTAACTGAACCCCTTCAATGATCGAGGTAGAGTCTTCCTTATCTGATGATCTTGATGAGATAGCCATCTCCAAGCTATCAACTACCGGCAATAATTCATTACAGAACCTTTCTAAAGCATACTTGCGAGCCTTCTCTACGTCTTGATCAGCCCGTCGTTTAACGTTTTGTACCTCTGCTTGGTGACGCAGAACCTGATCTTTCATTTCCTCGAGCTCTAATTCTAGCGCAGAAAGTACACCAGCCGTATTCTCTTCTTCAGATTCTTCGAATTCTCCCCCAGAATCTATGACTTCTCCAGTGGAGACATCTTCTGGCGACTCATCGTCGGTTGCTTTGGAAATTGATTGCTCCTCAATCTTTTCTTCTTTTTCACTTAACTCTTCTTCGTTTTTCACCATCATTACTCTCAAATAATATAGTGTCCGCTTAAATTACCTTAAACGAGAATAAATTCTCTTTCAGGACCATTCATGAGGGCTTCAAAGGTAAGTTTCAAGGCTACAACAAAAATATTTTGTCGCTGTAAATCTAAATTGCAAGCGCAGTACTCAACATCCTGGCAGTTACATCCACTATGGGAATTACTCGTTCGTAAGCCATTCTCGTGGGTCCGATAACACCTAATACACCAACTGTACTGACTCCGTCGCTATAAGGCGCAGTGACCACGCTATAATCCCCAAAAACATCGTATCCTGCCTCCTCACCAATAAAAATTTGCACACCATCTGCGTGGGAACATCTTTCTAACAAATGAAGAAGATCTCTTTTTTTTCCAAAGGAATCGAATAACTCTCTCAACTTAGCCATTTCTTCAACATTAGCATTACCCATAAGCTGAGCTTCACCTGCCACAACATACTCATCAGAAGAGATCTCCTGATTAAGTGCCTGGCTGGCCAGCTCCAAAGCAGATGATAAGTAATTATCGATATAGCTTTTTGTCTCTTCCATCTCGGATAGAATACGCAGCTTTACCTCGGACAAAAGAGAGCCGGAATATCTCTGATTTACCATCTCCGCAGCTGTCCTAAGCTCCTCTTCGCTGTAAGCGCGCTGGGTATGGATAATACGATTTTGCACCTCCTTCTCGTTTATCACCAAAATCACCAGGACTCTGGAGTCTGAAAGAGGTAAAAATTCTATATGTCTTAGCTGGTTGCCTTCTCGTCGAGGCACGGTCACCACTCCCGCCTGCGAGGTAATAGTAGCCAATGCCGCTGAGGCAGACTGGACCAGCTCTGCGGCTGTTTTATCAGGATTTAACTCTGACCGAATGCTGCTAAGCGCGTCCTCATCCAAAGGACGTATCTGTAATAAGCTATCAACAAAAAGTCGGTAACCTCTTGAGGTTGGAATTCGCCCCGCTGAAGTATGGGGAGAGTGCAAATAACCTCTATCTTCGAGGTCTGACATCACATTCCTTATAGTTGCCGGGCTTAGGGAGAGACCTGACACTTCACGAAGTTTTGCAGAGCCTATTGGAGTACCCTCGCTAATAAAACGCTCTACTAGCGTTTTAAGCAAAACTAAGGATCTGTCTGGCATATCTACATTTGACATAAAAATTAAACCATTGTTCTCGACTATGTTTTACCATAGTGTCACTGGATAAAAAAGCCGGTGTGCGCTTTAGACACCATTTTTATCATGTAAAAAAATGTTCCTGAGCTTTTTTGGATAATAGTTATCAAAATGTTGACAGATTTGATTATCAGTAACTACACCATCGTCGATAAACTAGAGCTCGAAACATCTAGTGGACTAACTGTCATAACTGGTGAAACCGGGGCGGGCAAATCGATCGCCCTTGATGCTTTGGGACTTTGCTTAGGTGATCGCGCAGATGCCACAGCGGTCAGGTCCAATTGTGAGAAAGCGGAGATAAGTGCGACTTTCTCGGTAGAGAATATACCTGAGGCAAAAAGATGGCTGGTTGCCCGAGATCTTGCTCTTGGTAACGAATGCATGCTTAGGCGAGTAATTACGCAAGAGGGTCGTTCTAAAGCCTACATTAACGGGACTCCAAGCACTCTAAGAGATTGCTCAGAACTTGGCACCTTACTAATTGATATCCATAGCCAACACAGCCATCAATCCCTTCTGCGAAAGGATACTCAGCGTTATCTTTTGGATAATTTTGGCGGGAATACCAAATTAGCTAAAAAGGTAGAGGATGTCGCATCTAACTGGCTTAGACTAAAAAAAGAGAGGGATATATTAGTAGGTGCTCACGATGAATTAGCATCTCGCGTTCAATTGCTCGCATATCAGGTAGATGAGTTGGATTCATTACAGTTAGCCGACGGAGAGCTGGAACTCCTCGAATTGGATGCAAAAAGATTCGAAAATGCGCTTCAAATATTAGAGTCTGGACACGAATCTGTCTCCCTGATAGAAAAAAGTGAAGATGCAGCAAGTAAAGCCTTGTCTCTGATCAGCTCGAAGATCCACGACCAGCCTACTCTTGATAACGCCAGAGAGCTTATGGATAACGCGAGGATTTCACTTAGCGAAGCGGGCTTGGACATTAAGGCATACATCGAAGAGGTTGAAGTAAACCCTTCAAAACAGGCAGTAACTGAAAATCGGCTGGAAAAGATCTATGAGGTCGCTAGGAAGCATCGTATTTTGCCAGAAGAGATAAGCGCCTTTCACGCACAGATTAAGTCAGAGCTTAACGAGCTTGAAGACGGCAGAGGAAAGCTACCGTTATTAGACGAGCAGCTCAGGATACTTGAATCAAAATATGAAACACTCGCAACAAGACTATCAAAAGCACGTTACATCGCGGTCGAGGATCTTGAAGAAAAAATTCACGCTCTCCTTAGCTCTCTTGGCATGAAGCTCTGTAAAATAGTATTCTCACTAAAAAAACGAGATTCCCTCATTCCCCACCCGAAAGGGCTAGAGGACATGGAACTATTAGTCTCGACAAACCCCGGAAGTGCCGAACAACCCCTCAGAAAAATAGCCTCTGGCGGTGAATTATCGCGGATTAGTTTAGCAATTCAAGTCGCGAGCGCAAATACAGCAGCAATTCCAAGTATTGTTTTCGATGAAATAGATTCAGGAATCGGCGGTGCAGTTGCAGAGACCGTGGGTAAGTTGTTAAAGCAATTATCGAGGCATTGTCAGATCTTATGCGTAACTCATCTGCCTCAAGTTGCTGCATTCGGAAATTCACATTTATTTGCATCCAAAGTAGTAAAGGATGGAACAGCCAGAGCATCTATGACCTCACTAGGAAAATCGGAAAGGATAGACGAAATAGCACGAATGCTCGCCGGCACCAAAGTTACTGATAGTGCAGTTGCTAATGCAAAGGAAATGATAGGATTAGGTCAAAATTAACTTAGTCAACCATCTTTCGAACATATAGTGTCAGCGCGTGATCGACGATTTCATACCCCGCATCCTCAGCGATTTTGCGCTGCCGTTCTTCTATGATCTGATCAGTAAACTCAATAACTTCACCATTATCAATACAAACCATGTGATCATGGTGCTCACCTGTTGATAATTCAAAAACTGAATGCCCAGATTCAAAATTATGCCTAATAACTAGCCCAGCACTCTCAAATTGAGTCAAAACACGATAAACAGTTGCTAGTCCAACATCTTCACCCGCAGCCAAAAGTTCCCTATAAACATCATCTGCGCTCAGGTGCTGGGCACTCTGATCTGATTCCAAGATTTCCAATATCTTGAGTCTAGGCAACGTAACTTTTAGACCAGCCTTTCGAAGTTCTTTGTTTTGTAGGCTCATTTTACTAGGGTTCTCTATCTAGGCTCAGACATGTATCATGACATTTTGTCAGGCCAAGGGGAAGATCAGAAAAAGTGGGGGAAGATCAGAAAAAGTGAGGGCAATTGCTAACTATACTCTAATTGTTTGTCTGCTCGCGGGGTGCAGCTTTGGCCGTTTCCCTGGGGTTTATCGAATAAATATCGAGCAAGGAAATATACTGACACAGGAGATGATTGATCAACTAGAACTAGGGATGACTCAACGACAAGTGAAATTTATACTTGGTACACCATTAATACAAGACTCTCTAAATCAGGATCGATGGGACTATAGGTATTTGCTCAGGATAGGAAACGATACCATAGAGGAGTCGCTAGTGACTGTCTATTTTGACGGAGATAACTTGTCCAATATTGAGGGAGATATAACACCTCCCTGGTTGTCAGAAACAAAGTCGAAGATCGACTAGCAAACGAAAGAGGACTCTACAACTGCACAGCAGTAATTCCTAAAATGTTTTTATTTCCCGCTATCCGTAGAGTCGCCTAGCTCGCTCACTCAGCGCAACTACCAAAGAATTACTGACCATATTTAATAATTTAGATAAGCCTATATTGGCGATTGAAGTCCTAAGTGAAAAACTTATTTTCAAGCTGACCTTACATGCCGTCGGAGACAGTGGGAGGAATTCCCAGCGGCCTTTAAAATTAGATACTGGTCCTTCAAGCAACTCAAGATCAATAGCTCGACCGTAAGTATTGACATTGCGTGTTCGGATCTGCTGCTGAAAAAATCCTTTTTTTAGATCAAGGCGAGCATCGATCGTGTTGTCCTCTTTCCTGAGAATGCGCGCATTTACACAACCATCCATAAATTCTGGATATGCCTCAATATCATTCACCAAATCAAAAACTGATTCAGCTGCATAAGGTAGAATAGCACTTCGATATATTTCAGCCATCCATTAATGCCGCACAGGTTTGTTTATAAAGTATATATGCTCCACAAAATTTTCCAATTACCAATGCAGCAGACCATCATATACTATGAGGTATGGCAAAAAAGAAACCTAGTAATGTGATTGCAGCTAATAAAAGAGCTCGCTTTGATTACCATCTCATTGAAACTTTTGAGGCTGGTCTGGCGCTTGAGGGATGGGAAGTAAAAAGCCTTAGATCAGGAAAAGCACAACTTCCTGATTCTTATGTTCTTTTGAAGAATGGAGAAGCTTGGTTGCTGGGGGCTCAGATTGTGCCTCTTGAGACAGCATCCAGTCATTTAGCCACCGATCCTATTCGAACCAGAAAGCTTCTACTCAGTAAAAAAGAATTAGCAAAGCTTATTTCTGGTACTGCCCAGAAAGGGCAAACCTGCGTTTGTACACAATTACATTGGAAAGGACACCTTGTAAAAGCACGAATTGCTTTGGCAATAGGAAAACAGACTCACGATAAAAGAGATGTGCAGCGTGACCGTGACTGGAATAGACAAAAACAACGAATACTGAGGGAGAATACGAAAAAATAAAATCTAAAATAAATCTAGCTGATACTATCTAAGATATTGAGGGTTATTGAGAAGAATAAATGAAAAAGTCTGAAACCGATTCCTTCGACCTTCCCTCGGATTTTGATCCGAAGGTCTACCTGCTACTTCATGCCGACGTACAGGATGCCGGAATTGATCCTGCAAAACATTATCTGGACTTCGGTAAAAATGAAGGTCGTCCTTACCGCGCTCCCAAGAAAATATTGGAAACTCTTTTGGGAGGAAGAACTTCCGAGTGTGATTCCTATTTGCACTCGAACTCAGATACCAAAAGAGCCGGTATTGCTAAACATACAAATATTCGCAAGTGGCTTGCGTCGATAGGTAATAAAAAAGGATTTCGAGTACTCGAAATTGGATCAAGATCAGTTATATCCGATGCCCTATGGAAGGATAATATTCCCGATTGTGAATATACCGGCTTTGATGTGTTGGAAGGTAAAAATGTTGATGTAGTTGGAGATGCTCATTGCTTAAGCCAATATTTTGAGCCTAATTCCTTTGATTTAGTAATCAGCTTTGCAGTATTTGAACACATTGCAATGCCTTGGGTAGTAGCTGAGGAAATCTCGAAAATTCTCGACATAGGAGGACACGTTTGTCTTGAAACACACTTTAGTTTTTCGGAGCATGAATTACCGTGGCACTTTTTCCAATTTAATAGTCGCGCGCTTGAGGTATTGTTCTGCCCTGAACTTGGATTCGAGGTTGTCGATTCAGGACTAGATACACCAATTGTCGGTCGCTTCTCACACTACGCTGCGGAATACCTACGCGGAAAACTGGTATATAACCTCTTTTGCCATTCCTCCTTAATTGCAAAAAAGATTAAAGAAAAAAAAGAGACTAAAGATGGAGAGCCTTTTAATTGGCGCCAGGTTTACAAGCGTCTAAAAGATGAGTCTATTTATCCAAAGGAAAGCGGAATGAAATAGAGAGTACCGAGAATAGCAAGTATTTGAAATCCCAAAACGACTTAACAGGAGAGCAACAAACACGAGATACTATTCCAAATCCTGTTAAGCGACTGTGACTATTTCTGTCGCTTTTCTGCTGTAATTCTGAGGGAAAATATTTTTGAAAATATATATTACTAGTGGTACCTCATATCTCCTTCATTTTCTAAAATGATTTCACGATATACTAACCTGTCTATAGTTCACTTTGATCTCACGATCCCTAAGAAAATGCTGCGCAGTCTGAGTAAAAATGTCGCCTGATCTTCCAAACAACAGACGATATTCCCAATACTGGTCTAGGGCCCGTCTGGTTTTATTGATATTAAATTCTCTCTTAAATTGATTCATCTCAAATAAATGCTTTTTTTTATCCAAATCTGGACTCGCATAAATTAAGTCCATAAATTGTACAGACGAAAAATTGCTAACCATATTTATCATGGTTGGAACGCGCTCAATAATAAATGGATGAATAGCATGCGTACTATCTCTGTAATTTGTGGTGGCTTCCGCAAATGTTTTTGAAGATGAAATGAGCTCCAAGTAAATCTTCGTTATTCGCAACCACTCGTCCCAAAAACTTTTTCCCGCTATAAGGAAATGACTAAACACGGCTTTATCTAAGGTCACACAGGCGCTCATTAAATCAATAGTGAAACCAGCTCGATCTGCTAGTATTTGAGAAGTCTCTAAGACACCAGGATTTGAGTACTCTGCTTGCTCCCACGGATTTAGCCAATAGGCTGCCGACTCCCAGAAAGACGTAAATAGTATGACGGAATTAGCTTCGCCGTATTTAGAGAGGGCATCAGAAATATGTCGGGGACTAAAGCCTGTTTTTTGAGCAAACTTAGGTGAGAAAAAGCCTATAAATTCATTCTCCCTCCATGTCCTTTCCGAGAGACAGCTTATGATAGGAAATATTTCCTTAAAGTCGGGATATTCGTTTCCATGAAAAAGCGGAATAAAATCTGATGGGCAACTTTTTTTTGTCTGCTCATCATAGCAAATGTGATAGCAAGAAAGAGGAATGCCATTCATAATATGAGGTTCCAGAAATTTTTAGAATACCTAATTCCAATCAATCAGCCTAGAAACAGACAATGTTTAGACCTTAAATATAGTTTGATTAGATATTACTGAAGCATACCTAAGTCATCTGATAATTCATAATCTTTTTGTCTGAACGGCAAGAAGATTTTATGGGTTAGTAAAGAAGATAAGGTGCTGTACCAGTATCGGCTTTTAATAAATCTAGATAATTGAGTTGAGTGATCCCTATACCTTAACTATTTATGCATGCCCTCAAGATCAAACTTTACCTCTAGTGCAGTGCTTTTATTTGTTGTATTGAAAATAGCGGAATTGGAACTTCAAATTCTGAAAATTGTGAAGCATCTTGGAGGCTGCCTAATCGAGGCGTCATGGTGTAGGAACCGCTCATAGTGCCTATGGGAGTCTTTATAGATACCCAACTGGTGTAGCAAAAGGATTCAGCTGGAGATATTATAGGCTGCTTACCAACTACGCCTTCCCCTCTGACTTCTTGAACATTGCCGTCTGCATCTGTGATTATCCAGTGCCTTGAAAGAAGCTGGACGATGCATTCACTGGAATTAGTAACCGTAATGGTGTACGAAAAAGAATAGTGGTTTTTTTGCGGATCCGAATATTCGGACAAGTAGGCTGGTTCGCAGAGTACATTTATAAGTTCAGGATTCGGTTTGGGGATTTTTTTATTCGTCATAAGCCATAGATACGTTTGATAATCTTATAAACTCCTCCTGAGGCAAGATTTTACGGTTTATTGCCTCACTAAAATGAAACTTAGAGGGTGAAAATACTTTAAGTGTATTCCTTTCTTAGTTTTCTTAGAATGGACTTTAGCCCATGCATAAGGTTTTGTAAAAAAACTAGTGTGCACCTAATGAAAGCAGGTTACTCCAGTATGTTCTACAGAAACTAACGCGAGTTGGAGTGCTATGTTTTTTTGGGGGACATCGTGGTAGCACTGGCAACTCTATTTGTTATATTAAAAAAAGCCGTCACATTGAAAATATCCCAAATATCGCGATTAGAAAATCCCCCATTTCTCTGGCCTTGTGGATGCACGTCTTTAATGATGCAGATTACTTCTATTACCAAAACAATAAAATCTTATATTAATCTCTGTTTTTCGGTAAGCTCTGCTACTCGATAATTTATCACTAACTATTCCCCAAAAATTGGATCTCCACACCACTGTCTCACTGCCGCTACATGAGCCGTCAAATAATAGAAACCGCTTCACAGACGAAACCACTACGGCAATCATCTCTCTAGCAAAGTAAAACCGAAATAAGCTTACCTTGAACTTGCTGATCTAGGGTGAGGGATTTTTCCAAAAGAAATAACTCAGTAAAATGAACATCTAGGTACCCTACTAACATTTTGCTAAATAGACCACTCGACTGCAGTACAGTGATTTGGCTTTTAAGCAATTTGTCATCGGAAGAATTGGAATGTCTACTTCAGTTATTAATATTGCATATATTGGGATATGATCAGTTTCTTCTTCGCTAAATGATGGGAACTTTATATGCCACGCAAAATACTCCTCGAGAAATATATTCATCCAGATATTCAAAGTGTGGTGGCAAATAACAATTTAGATATTGTTGTGGAGGTTCAGGAAGCCATTGCTAATAATAAAGTAGTCGTTGTGGGCATGGCACAAAATCCTGAACCTAAAAAAGCCATAAAAATGCTTAAGAAACTAGATATAGACCATAAATATCTAGAGTATGGAAACTACTTCAATACATGGTATCGCCGAAATGCACTAAAGATGTGGACTGGCTGGCCAACATTCCCCATGATTTTTATAAATCAAATATTAGTTGGCGGAACTAAAGATTTACAAAGACTGATTGAGGCAGATGCAATCTCAGAGCTACTCTAAAGGCTACTAACGCAATACTACTCCTGCGAGCTTTCTGCGCAAAAATGTTAGTTTTGAATAACGTTTCATAATAATACTTTTTAAAGATAATTATTTATCTCTGTAAGATCAGTATTGAGTTATACTCGCTTAAATTAATGGGGGCGATACGGATTCGACGACGGTAACAAACCCTGCGGTGCATGCCGTGATGACAGCCAATCACGTAAATCCAAAGCTGTAACTTAATAGTTGCCAACGACGACAACTACGCTCTAGCGGCCTAAACCCCGCTAGCGGTCTAAAGCAAGGTGCCAGCCCCGCGCTTGTGACTGTCATATAGAACTGGATCGCGACTAAGCATGTCTTGGGCTTGGCCGTAAAAAACTCTCAAGGCTCGCTGCTTACGTCCTGCCCGCTGGGCTGGAAGCAGCTAAATTAATAAACGGGGTCTAAGCATGTAGAGCCAAAGGCAGCGTGCTGGCGGACGCGGGTTCAACTCCCGCCGCCTCCACCATATTTGATAGGACGTTGCTGAAACTAAGCAATAGCAACGTCCTGTGGTTCTAGTGTTTCATCACGCATTAGCAAAACTCACGATTTGCTACAGGTGATGTAACAGTATGAAGACTCAAACTTACCTACTTAACCGCAATAACGTCTACTATTTTAGACGTTGGATACCCCGGAATCTAAGAGCTATCCTAGGCAAAAATGAAGTGGTACGCTCTTTAAAAACCAGTGATCTTAGAACTGCCAGAAGAGCAGCAATAATTATGGCTGATGAACTAGAGCAACTATTTGAACGAATACAAAATGGTGCTGACTTGCTCTCAAAAAAAGAGGAAGAGCTTGTTTATGGTCATATTCTTAAAACATATACCCTCAACCTGAAGAAGGAAGCACTTGAGGAATTTTCTGAAATACAACCTGAAGACAGTGAATGGAAAGCATTTCATGCCAGAACGTATAGGCAGGAAATACTTGAAGATTTAAAATCCAACAGACTAGACACCGTTAAGGATGATGTTGATAAGCTCCTGAAGGATTTCCAATCCACTGTTGAATCATCATCTGCAGCTTACAAACAGTTATCTAGAGCAGCACTAAGAGCATTATCAGATGTTTACCTAAATGCTGAACTAATTGCACGTGGTGATTTTGAAAATCCAAAATTGTACTTTGACGATAACCAGCCAATAGAGAAACAATCAGTACAAAAGGACACTTCATTTACGTTTGAGAACGTCATAGATAAATATGTAAAGGATAGGAAAAATAGCTGGGGTAACAAACAGCACAATGCTATATCAGCCAAACTGAACTATTTCCTTGTCTATGCTGAAGAAATAGATGGGGTAGGAGCTGATGTAAGGACTTTAGAATCCGTAACATCCACTGATGCACGTGCTTACGAGGAACATTTACAGCGAGTACCGACCAATGCCAGTAAGTTATTTGGTGATTTACCTCCAAGTGAAACAGTAAAAAAAGCGTTACAGCAAAATCTGAAGACACTGAGTCAAAATTCCCAAAATAACTATTTGCAGGTCTTGAGCACACTATATGGTTTTGCCACAAAAGAATTAGATTTTGATGGCAAGAACCCATTTGAAGGACGTGGTGATACTAAAGTCGCTAAAAAGCTACAACGTGAACAAAGAAATGCATTGAGTAGACAACAACTCAAAACGTTATTTTCATCACCGATATACACTGGATGCAAATCCATATCCTCCTGCCATTTAGTTGGGGAATTAGTTCCAAAAGATTCCCATAAGTATTGGACTCCATTATTAGGGTTATTCACTGGTATGCGGATGCAAGAAATACTGCAACTATATCTGGAAGATGTGTATCAAAAGGATAATATTTGGATTCTTGATTTGAATGAGAATCACCAGGACAAAACTCTTAAAACTCCTCAATCTAAGAGATTAGTACCTATCCATGACAAGCTTATTGAAATGGGTTTTCTTGATTTTGTCTCAGCTCAAATATAACTAATATGAGGCCAGCTAAGATTCCTAAATTTGCCGTGACATTTAGCCAGCGGTTAGACATTTCCCCGATCATTTTAATTCCTTGTTAAGATTCGATTTACTTCAACTTAGATTACCGTTTTGTATTTGCATTATCTAACGGTTGATTAGATTGGTGTGTGTTTGATTTACTGACGGTTAAAGGAGTACATCTAATACTAATTTAACGGCTACTTAAATATTCTTTAAAATTTAAATGGCCGACTAATAACGGAATCTATTTCATAAGTAGTACGGATGATGCTGTAATCAAGTACTCCTCTTTGCGAGATCTATCCGAATGCGCTAACTTAAGATCTTCAGCATAATGTCTAGCCTGCTCATCACTCAATATTCTTCTCGTCAATGTCCCCTCAAGCGTGACTTGCTTACCAGAGCTGTCGGTTGGTAAGAAGAAGCTATAGTCTTTAAAAATGATTCGAGCCCAAGTCTCTCCCTCCACAGCGACAAAAAAGCATCCTTTTCGTTGGCAAACCTTCGAAATGTTAGTTGTAATGCGAACGACCTCCCCATCGTGTTTGTCGGCCTCAGAGACAATTTCCGTTATAGTATCACCACGATTTTTCGATATGGGTAATTCACCAAAAATTTCGTACTCGCTTGTCTCATAAATCGGCTCTGACAAACGGATTGGGTCGCTCGTAGACATTGAGTTGGAAACAAAGAGTACAAGTAGTAGTATGATGCGAGACACGATATTTTTTTAAACTCCGTAATCAATTTAGTCAATCTGGGAAGTAGATAAGATGATGTAAATATCAAGTTGGTGTGCCGGCTGTAGGACGCCAAATCTACAAACTTTAGACACCATACTTTGTGTTCCCTCTTAACGCGAAATAAAGACCACCAACGTAAAGACTTACGTGTAAATAATCCGTTAGAAGCACATCCATGAGGCTGCTTGGCTTCATTAACCATATGACGCCAGTAACTACGCACGTCATTGTGATTCCGCTAAAACGAGTAAGCAGGTCGGCGAGATAACTGACTACACCGTTAGTAAAAAAAATACCGGCAATTCCTCCCACTATCAACCCAATAGCAGAGCCAACCTCGCCATAAGCCACAAACCACCAAACGATGAATGGTAATTGATAAGCTTCCGCAGTAGCCTCAGTCACTGGGAATTTAGTTAGCCCCTGCTGAAGGAACATAACGGACAGTGGTATCCTTAATAAAAATGTGGCAAATGGCGCAGGCGCTTTTGGTATGTGCATCGTCACCTCCTCCGCAGGAGCAAAAATTTGATATCAAATACCTAGTTTTAAGCGGACCCCCTGAATATAAGTTTAAATCAATTTGATGCTTTTTTCAGCATTACAAACCAAAGGTTCTCAAAATGTTTGAGCAGATGTTTATGCACCTAGGGGTGGCATGTTCTCCTGCCTACCCTGATTTTAGCTTTAGTAAACCTAGGCAGGTACATTAAAAATTAAACAACGACTGACCACCCCCGGGGAGGCATTTGTTAGTAGAATTGTTAGTAGAAATTCCATTCAACAGGGTTTAATGCAGCTCTAAACGACTGTTAAAACTGAGGAAAATAAAGGGATAAATTTGATTTGGTTGCTTCTCCTAGGCACAATATAAATAGTATTGATTCTCATTCTCATTAATTGATATAATGTCGCAATGATGCACTATGATGAGGGAGGTAGTGTTAGTACCGATTTAATATAGCTCACATAAATCCAAAACTAACTAGAGGTTATTATTATGAATATTAATGATGCATTAAACACAGTTTCATCAGTAGCAAATGGAGTTGTTGGCTTAGGCTTGAGTCTTATCACTGTTGCACTAGTTGTAGACATACTTTTTCCTGGAACAACAGGTATTGTTAACAGTGTTTCCGCTCTGGTAAGTAGCTTTACTAGCCAAGGGCTCGTGGGACTTATTTCTTTGGTTGTGTTCGTTGCAATCGCAAGTCGTTAATTTAATTTTCGCTGACTTATAGGAGATACATTTATGTCCTCCATTACAGAAACAATGTCCAGCATCTCATCTTGGTTGCGAGCAATAACTGAGTTAGGTGTCTCCCTAATACTAGCCTTCGTTGTCATTGATGTGCTATTCCCCGGAGCAACTGGGGTAGTAGAAAATATTAGTGGTATCGTGGGTCAGTTTTCGGAGAAAGGGCTTGTAGGACTAATAGCTTTGTTGTTGTTCTTAATTGTATTCAGGCAAAAATAGATTAAACACTTTCCGATCACTATAGCTTGTGCAGATAACTTTCTGCACAGGCTGCTTTGTTCTATCCCTATAACGCCTGTGTAACAACCACTAGTTAACAAACCAAAATTTCTGAAAATGTGTGGGCAGATGTTTATATACCAGGGGGGTGGCATGGCATCCTGCCTACCCTGATTTTAGCTTTAGTAAACTTAGGCAGGTTCATTAAAAATTAAACAATGATTGACCACCCCCCGGTGGGTCTAAAATTCATGTACGCTCCAAGAATCATGGTACTTTTCATGGTACTTTTAGTATAAACAGGGGGTTTATAGGATAATAAATCAATTAAAACAGTGGTTTATATAGGGTGAAAATAGTGCTTGATGCCTCTTCTGGGCACCAATCAATAAGCACAATTTTTTTTAAAAGTTCATATCGCGGCAATGGTTAAAACAACCCCCTGGATACCTACTACTGAAGCTCTGATCCCGCCTACACCAATCACGACACTGGCTCTCGTCCCTAGGCACATCTATGCCAGGCACGACTTCGTCTTCTCGACAATAGAGAGAGTAATTACTCCAGGAGCCACATGGTTTTGTATAAACCACCCCACGAAAGTCAGTCGGGACGCCGGTAAAGTCATCCGAGCCTGAAACATTACAATTGCACATGGGGTGATAGTCACCCTCGGCGAAAAATTTGCAATTCCATGAGGCATTCCAGCTATTGGGGTCTGGTAAGATTGAGGGACCACAAGCATCCCCATCACTCAATGCGGCATAATCCTCATATTTATTAACCTTTTCATCATGTGGCTCTACGGCAACACAGCGTCCGTCTGGATCACGTATCCCTTGGACATATCGATCCCTGTATGGCGTTTTCTCGCAATTCGGTCCTGGAATCTCATCGTTTGTTTTGACCGGAGGAGGATAACCAGTCAACGGGACTAATTCACATTGAGCATCACAAGCTTCAGGAATTAATCCTTTGTGTAGACATTCATCAAAACACATCTTACTTTGATTTTTTTGTTCATCTTTTGTCAAAGGATGAAAACCAGATGGCCCTAGGCTCGCACATTCATCGTCACAAAT
Organism: uncultured Gammaproteobacteria bacterium; assembly: GCA_902519405.1. Lineage (GTDB taxonomy): Bacteria > Pseudomonadota > Gammaproteobacteria > Pseudomonadales > Halieaceae > CABYJX01. Next base: position 29,808 of record CABYJX010000008.1, on the reverse strand, counting down.
ATCGGGGTTACGCAATCCCAGTCTAAAACAGTAAGATCTGCACTCCATTGTCTGTTCGTACGGATCCTCGTATCGCATCGGCTTTTTTGTTTCCATTCCAGGCCTATCCAATTCTTTAGATTTTTGCTTACCCATTTGCGCGCGTTTCATTTCACTTACTGATTGTCCAAATACAACAAAAGAACAGCATGTCAGCAATACGGCGATTAATTGAATATAAAAGGATTTAGTCGATAACATAGTAGATCTCTCTGTTATTGTTTTAATAGAAATATAGTATCTCGATCCTACACAATTCCACTTAAACATCCTACTGCTTGATTAGGTTGGTGTGTTTGGGGTTTATGATTTTCACGACTAACTTTATACTAATACTTCTATATCCAGCTTAATAAATGCTAGAGTCCGATTCGATCAAAAGCGAGTATCGAATAATGGCTCAACTATTCAAGAGGAGTTACTTTTTGAAAACAATCTGTCAAGCGATAGCTCTAGGTTCTTTATTCCTATTCTTTCAGACTCCCACTTTTTCTTCTGGACACCCAGAGGGTTATCACGAGTTTGAGCATTTTTTTGATCCCTTAGATCCTCATACGAAACAAAATGGATATACTTACACGAGAAAGCCAAAGGCTTTTTATGACACGCCACTCAGGTTTAAGCATGCTCCCGGAGCAAGAGTCGGTCGCCAGATACATTCCTTCCCAGCAAAGCTGAGCAAGTTTCAAAGAGATTTGATGGTGCCTGATGTGTTCCCTGCGCGTGCAAACACTAGTGAAAACAAACGAAAGACTTGTGAAGCGCATTTTTACTTTGAGCCTGGGGGGGGGAGAATATGATAATAATCGTAATTATCATAGGCATCGCTTAGGTTACTCAGTCGCTTACATCCAGTATGACCGTGGGGTTTGCTATTATTACGCCGATGGCATCGGTACCGGGGTTGCCGGTCCGGAGACATGGCGATACGAAGTTCCCTATGACATCGCTCCCTCTGTTTCTTCGTTTTGTAGTACTACTGCTTGCGATCGACGACTCCATCATACACCCGGTGGACAAGTAGGGGTTAGTAGCGCAAAGGTCACGCCGAAACCGGCCGTTTTCCCCGATGTAAATGTCACTAACAGCGGAGGTTTGACTTCAGTCGAAAATATTGGTCTACCTTATGGGATACAGATTCATGACACGCCCGGCGAAACGGTTGGACCGATCGTGTTGTCGCTAAGCGCTACTGCTCCTGCAGGAAGTAGAAAACAAGAGAAAAGAAAGATATGTGAAATAGCACTTATAAAAAAACAAGAGCGCGGGAATGTGTCCATCAAGCGTCAAGTACAAGAGGGAATAGTGGCCAATTATTCGGGAACGATGTTGGGCGTAAACGTTCGCTATATCCAGTATACGAATCAGTCGTGCTATTACTACGCGGCCGGATCTAGCAGTGGAAAGAGCGGACAGGATACGTGGCGATATGATCCACCCACGCTTGCTAACAAGAGAAGCGCATGTATATTGGCCAATGAGCGATATATTCAACGCCAAAAAATTCTGACTAAATGGGAGCATGACCACATGGAAACGTATGTGGGCGGCAGTGATATCGAACACATGCAGTGGGCGGATGGATATTGTTACTATTATAAATCCGTATACACTACGGGCATAAGCGCAAAATCCGGGCCAGACACCTGGACATTTAAGTAGATGTAATCCCAGATGACACGTGACCTCAGGGAAGTTATATAATTCCGCGGTTATCAGCGATGCGATGCGCCGGTGCATTACTAAAATTTGCTAGCACTTCTTCTTAGATTAGTTTAACGACTGGTTTGCGTCCGTTGATCGGGAAAAATATTTGAGCGGTTTTTAGCGGCAACTACCTTAAGTATGTTTAATTAAGAAAGAAAACCTATGTGGATTTAGCGCTTATTGATTGCAGAACGATGGATCTACTGGTACAGCGTTTTTGAAGCATCCTGTGTCGCTTAATTGTGTCGTTCCGTCTTGTTTATAACCATCCTGACGACCATCTGACTCACCCACTTTCTGGATTTCCTGTGCCTGATACTGGTCATTACCCACTGTATTTTTTTTTGCCATATGCGCTCGTTTCATTTCGCTTACTGATTGTCCAAATACAACAACAGAACTGCATGTCAGCAAGACGGCGATTAATTTAATATAAAAGAATTTAGTCGATAACATGGTAAGTCTCTCTGTTATTGTTTTAATAGAAATATAGTATCCGGATACTACACAATTTAACTTAAACATCCTACTGCTTGATTAGGTTGGTGTGTTAACTAGTGTTATTGGACAGGTTTGCTATAAATAACTTTTATTCCCCATTCCTTAATAATAAACACAGCCAGAACTATAGACCTCTCATCTGATTTAGATGGACATTTTGGGCATCTCATGCTTTCTTTAGAATAGCAGCCACATAATATTCATAATAAAGGAGGCACCATGTTATCGACTAAATTCTTTTATATTAAATTAATCGCAGTGTTGCTGATGTGTTTTTCCGTTGTGGTATTTGGACAATCAGCGATTGAAAAAAAGCGTGCACTCATGTCCAAGCAGGAAACGAAAGGCAAAAGGCCTGGCAAAAATCAAGATGAGCAGGGGATAATCCATCCCGATTTTACCATCGGCTTGATGAGTAGTAGTGATATACAAGGGACCTTTAAAGCTGGACAAAATAAACAGGAGGTAAAAGGGCGGCTGAATTTGGATCTGATGACATCACCAGAGTTATTGGAACGTGGTGTTATCGAAGGTAGAGATGTGACGCTTGCGTTATTTGGTGTGGATTACACCAAGATTGCGGCCAAGAGAGCTAATGGCAAGAATACCGGAGCAATTGGATTTTCGGCAGCAAAATCGGATGGTCCTATCTCTTTCAAAGTGGATCGAACGTCCGGCATAATCTCTGCAACAATCGCAGGCACGGTGGATAATGCAGTACTGTCTGATTATGCAAGGGAGGGTGCCAAGGATCCTAGAGGGTTTAACGATTTTATTCCCGTTCCCTTTCAAAGAGCAACTCTGGACCTGCAGATCATGCTCGATGAACCGCTTTCTGCCAAGGCGCCTAGAAGGGCCGCTAAAAAGAAGGGGTTCGTCTCGTATAAACTTAATGTGCGGTCAAGTAAGCAACCGCAGATATCCGGATATACCATAGCCGCGAAATTCCCTTTCATTTTTGATTTATACCCCTATTTGCTCGTGGAAGTAGGCAGGAATTTATGTGTTCAGCCGGTACAGATCTTAGAGAAGGTAACAGATCCAGATCCCACGGGAGACTATCTAGCTGTAGGAATGACTGGAGCAGATACAGAGTGGAACAAGGCGGATGTTACCTTTACCGTCAGACCTTTCAAGCAGGTAGTTAACCCTGCCTGGAAGGTGGCATCAAGTTCGGAGAGAGCGGCGATTCGAGCTTCTGTTGAGGACGATGATTGCATCGAAATGTTCTTCGTTGAAAATCATGACCCTGTAGATTTGAGTGGTGGAGGTGCGGCCTGGGGTGGTGGAACAGCTACCTCTCAGATAGTGACAAGTGATGGCAACAATAACGGTATCGATAATACTCATCTTGCCCATGAACTTGGCCATGTTCTTGGTCTGCATCACCCGTGGGAAACTGGGAGTGCATCTATGCCTCCAGCATCCTATGGCACGTTGCTGTGCGGAAGTGGTTGGATGAATGATAATCCGCAGGTAAACAGTCAGGAGAATAAGGACCTTCTATCTAATCCACTTTTGCAGTTCACGCTAAAGAAAGTTAGTGCGACTGTGGATTGTAACGACAGTACTGATTGTGGCCCCACATGTTAATCCGTGTGGTAAAAGAAAAGATAAGAAACCAGTCGGGCAAGAGGCTAAACTCTTGCCCAAGACAATAAAGATCTTTTCCCATTAGTGGTCAAACAAGCCTTAGAAACTTCTTTACAAACCAAATGTACTCAAAAGGTCTAAGCAGATATATATACCAGGGTGGGGTGGCATGGCATCCTGCCTACCCTGATTTTGGCTTTAGTAAACTTAGGCAGGTACATTAAAAATTAAACAAAGACTGACCAGCCCACCGGTGGGGTGCTACAGATTGCGTTTGTTACAGTATCTGTTACAGTTTTTACTTCTTGGGCTAATGTGTTGCCTGAAATGCCTAGCAAATGTGGGCTTTGGAATTATGGTGGAACTTCCCGCCGCCTCCACCATATTTAATAGGACGTTGCTGAAACTAAGCAATATCAATGTCTTGTGGTTCAAGTATTTCATCACGCGTTAGCAAAACTCACGATTTGCTACACTTGGTGCTACACGAAGATATTTCATTGCTTATTGTTTGCAGAGAGAACAATAGTTATTTAGTTTATAGGCAGAGTTTTTCGCAATTTGGAGTTTAGTACGATTCGTGAGAAATCTGATTACAGCGCTTTTTTTTATAATATGTTGTCCAAATCTAACTTTGGCAGAGTCAAGCTTAAAGTGTGAATTGATTGAGTCTACTGGTTCTAAAAACATACAAGCCTTGCAAAAAGAACTACAGCTGATCGCAGAATTTAGTTTTGAAGCTGTTTGGTCTGATATAACACTCGAGCATTTAAATTCGACGTTAACTATAGAGTGTGATCTACCTCCGCTTATTCAACTGGCATCAATTTATACTGAATTTCGAGGCGGTAATGAAAATATTATAATTCCAGCGACCTCATGCAAGGCAGCCACACCTGTGACTTCTACAAAGCTTCAGTTCAAAGAAAATGGGCTTATAAACCATGAGGCTGAGAAATCGCTCTCAGTTGTTTGTCCTATCAAAATCCCGGCAGTAATTGAAGATCAAACCAATACCAATAGGGATTTATTTGTGAGGCTCTCTGGATTCAATGAGAATCAAGATAGTGAAGGCTCTTGTACGAATCCACATAATGCAAAAATAAAAGAATCATATCTAGGCGACTTTGATATACCTAAACCGCAGAACTCTTTTGGAGAAGATCATCTTAAAGCAGTAGGCTTTAAAGATTATGGTGTTGAGTGGATATATAAAAATTACGCCTTCAAGAGACCAGATTTAGTAGCAGACTGCACCGAAGAAGAATATGTCAAATTAATGTATCGAACAACACTACGCCGATTAAAAAAACATGGTGTAGATACGGCATGGGTATATAACTTTGGCTATTGGAAAGCTAATGACGACGGTGAGGCCTGGGAGATTAATCATACTCGTAAACATGTTAGTGATTGGCAAATAGAATTTATTGCTGATACTGCAAAGAACTTGGGTATGAATATGCATTATGCATGGCAGTTCTTGGCATTAGATGATGAAAACAATCTTTTGTTTCCTTTTAATGGTGAAGTTTATGTTGATATGTCTTTGTTAAAGAGAATCCTAGATACCCATGAAAAACATATGTTATGGGAAGCCGATAGGTTGCAACAATTAGGCATAACATCTATGTCAGCAGATTGGAGTGCGATGTTTGCATGTCTCTGTGGACTAGACAATGAAGCAGATACCGCCACCCGTGATGAAATGAAAAGCTACTATGCGGAAAGAATGGGATCAATAGTTTCTCAAATCAAAGACAGATTTAGTGGTGAAGTATATATAGGTGAGGGCCAATTCTGGAATGACTCACGTCTATTCAATGAAGTCGATGGTGTTATTTTAAGTGTAAACAATATGTTCTCTGTTGGCGAAGAAGAAGGGGCTACAGTCGAGCTAATAGAAGAACGTGTGTCAGAATATGCTAAGCAAACTTATGATAATTGGACTTGTAATACTCAGCAACCATGCTGGGAGTATACTACGTATGATCTTCCCCCAGTGATCTGGAATCTATTTTCTCAAAGTCATAAGATGTTTTTAAGCACAGGTTGGAAAGAAGACGGCTTCTGTACTACAGGCAACTACAAAGGCGTACAGTATGATGATTGTATGCAGTGGCATATCCCAACAGATTTTTCAGCACAAGCAATCTTTGTAGAAGGCATGTTAAGAGCAATTGATAAAGATCCCTGGTTCAATACAAAAGGGACTACAGCAACTACGGCCTATTGGTTATCAGATACATTGATACCTGATGAAATTGAAACACTGGGTAATGGGTTGGAAGGGTTTCCGAATATCTCGCAATCCATAAGGGGCAAACCAGCAGAGAAGATTATTAAGGCTTGGTATACAGGTAACTATGAACAATACAATCCGGAGTATGAATAACAACGCCCATCCTGTGGAATGAAGTGGTCGATATAGGGCGAGACTACTTTAAGGAAACTAAAGAATATAAAGCTAGATTAAATGATCATAATGAATGGCTAAAGGAGTACATCTACTAGCACACCCTCCATTACCAGTACCTAATACAACTACTGCTCCCCTGAAACCTTTGTAAACACTGGGGGTTCTTAAGAAAACCTATGTGGATTTTGGTTATTTGGCTCTTATGGTGTAAAAAGTATAGGTGTTGAACTCTGGTGGCCAAATATCTTCAAAATGTGACATCTGACTCACCCAGCTAACTTTGGTGCTTTTTCCTAAAAAGATGGGGTGAGCAGAGGGTAAACCCGTAGATTTTTTCTCTGGAGTACCTCCCTCAAAACCTTCAATATCATTTCTCGCTATATAGGGGATACCGTCGTTTGATTCTAATGTATAGGTTCCGTCGCCGTTATTTTTAAAAACATCGACACCTCCAAAAAAACCTCCACTGCAATCGAGACAACCGGTTGTTATATCAACAATATCGGTGAGTCCGTCGTTATCGATATCCAACAATTTGAAATAGCCTTCGCCACTTTTGTATATATTTTCTCCAGTTCCCGTACCCGCTCTAGAGAGATTTCCCTCTAACCTCTCGCTATAAGACACGAATTTCCCATTTTGATAGCTATAAATTTGGAAGTATCTCCCATCATAGTAAGGGTCCCAGCGGGTTTCAGCTAAAATAATTTCATTACCAGGAACGTCTGACAGGACATCGGCAATCATCATATAGTTTGTCGTGCCACCGTTCTCTCCCCAAAAATTATCTGGTAAATTCAATTCTGTAAAGCTATTGGAATTCCCTGTGGACATTAGTACATCATAGTTGCTTATCAAATCAGCCTTGCCATCACCATTTATTTCACCAACCGCGGAGCCACCACCATTACTAGAAAAGTAAGTCCATGAATCCGTTTCATCAGTAAACATACCACTTCCATCATTAAGTAGTACTCTTGCTCCGGTATATATGTCAATATCACCGTCACCATCTATATCTCCAACAGAGATTTCATGACCTCCATAATAGTTGGCGTAGTCTAGGGAAATATTATCTCTGGCATCCTGCAGCTTTCCTGAGGTATTAGAGAGAAGAAGTAACGGTCGATCATTGACCCTGTCCGCTACTGGAATTTCATAATTTGGATTGCCGTTGAACTCTTGATAGGCCTGGCAGAAAGAACTCGTTACTAAATCATCATAGCCATCACCATTAAAATCGGCTACCCGTATCCTATAAGCGCTACATTGAATAATGTCTTCATATCCCTCAACAACAGAGTTGTCGAGAACTAAGTCTCCAGATTCAGTTTGAATAAGGAATATTGGTTTAGAGGATAATTTGTTCCAATCGCGTCCAGTTTTGTGCGGCGAATAACCAATAACAAGGGCAATATCTTCCAATCCATCTCGATTGAAATCACCTACTGAAGAAACAGGGTCTGCAATCTGAAAAACGGCATCCGGATCGGTGCAGTCTTCTGGGTCTGGATAGCAGCTTGGTCCTTTGTAGCGCTCAGTAATTTTAACGTATTCCATTCCAAAATTTTCTATTCTATATCCCTCAGTTTCAATCACTGCATCGTCTCGAATTTTATAAGTCTGAAATCCATCTGCGTATAACTTAGATGCACTGCTTTTAATCTCAATAGATTGCAAGTTTGACTCTGGAGGTAATGAGCATGAGATAGCATGAGATATATTTTCAGAATTACTATAACCAATATCATCCCAACGAAAAGCTATTGAGAGATCCGCTGTAGAAGTACCTGAAGGTTCAAGATTAGTTTTCTCTGTGACCGCGCCATTTTGAACTAGAGAGCAAGAAATCGGGTCAGATGTGTCACTTGAGTTTTGCGCATTCATGGCTATGTCGACAGAATCTCCCTTACGTCCCGACAGAGCCAAAAAATCTCGATTAGATAATGGACATACCACTGCCAGAGTTTGATTTGAACTACTGTTGAATAATCCAGTTTCCCGCGACTGTAGTGCGATGCTTGAACCAGGAGATACTGCCTTGCATAGCGACCCGGGTACGATAAGTTTTTCCGCAAAACTGATACTGGAAATCATCACCATTAGAGAGCTAAAAATAAGTATTATCTTCGTGTGTAGGCTGTCCATTTCGAATTTCCTTTAATGATATCCAAATCCTACCCAATTTAACTTAAATATCCTACTGCTTGATTAGATAAGTGTGTGTTTAGGGCTTATAACAAGAACATTTCATTAATCTTAAAATTTTACTTGATTTAGTTTGATTATGGTTTAGCTTGGTTTGCATATATAAAAAGTAATGTGACTGAGCTGAAAGAGAGAATAATAATGAAGATACTACTTTTTTTAATATGCTTTATAGCAACTGCCGTTTTTGCGGGCGAGCCTAAAGAACAGGGAGCTGGTATTAAAGACGCCACAGGCAAGAACTCGAATAACTTCAGCAGGGGTCTTCACAACAATGGGGCTTTGAAAAATGATCCCGTCAAATCAAAAAACAATAAAGTTAATAAGGTCTGGACAGACGGGAACGCGACTAGTATTCAAAAACCAGAATCTACTACTGAAATCTGGACAAACGGGGGTGCTTCTACTGTCAAAAAACCAGGATCTAAAAAACCAGCTTGTAGTTTGCACGATTCAGTACACTGCTAAAAAAATTAAAAAGGGGAAGTTACCAAGCTTCCTCTAACCTCCCCTAGCAAGTCTTTATTAACGGCACGCCGTCAGGTGCTAAAGCTGTGTAGGTTGATGTGGGATTTAGTGTCATAATATGTTCATAGATTAAATTTTTGGCAAGAAAACTGGGAAGAACATGGATGATAAAAACGGTTTTTCGACCAACCCAATGATAAAAAACAATGACGCTTGCTGTAGTGATACTAGTTGCTGCCCCCCTAAAACACCAATCCTAAGAGATTCTCCAAAAATTGGACGTAATGATCCTTGCATCTGTGGCAATGGTCGCAAGTTTAAAAAATGCTGCGGTAAAAATTTGTAGTCTTTTTGTCTTTCGTTCCTAAAACATACACAATTCCACTTAAACATCCTGCTGCTTGATTAGGTTGGAGTATGTTTGGTTGTACTCGATATTCAGTGTAGTAATTTCTTAACGTACTTTTCACTAAATTTTCTTTTCCTGTTCGCTTGAATTTCGTATTCTTCGCCCACACTAAAGGATGGGCAAACGAATTCGTCTGCGCTAATCATCAACTCGTTAAAATTTCGGAGGAACTGTGAAAATCGTGTTTTATCGTAAGCTGAATACTTATGGGATCTATATCCTGACTACAATTATTCTTACTGTTCTAGTTAGAGCTTTATTCCTGATCGGCTAATGATTCTAGAGTCTGTCTGAGTTTAACTTGGGCGACTAATCTAAAATGTGTCATCTGGTTATAGAATTGCTTTACCCTAAAAAACCAACTCTAGTAAATCTGTGTAATAACCACTAGTTAATAAACCAAATGTACTCAAAATGTTTGAGCAGGTGTATATTAAGGAGAGTACCGACCAGTCCATCCTCGACCTACTGGTTATCAGATACATTGATGACTGATGAAATTGAGACACTGGGTAATGGGTAAACCAGCAGACAAGATTATTAAGGCTTGGTATAAAGGTGACTATGAATAATGCAATCCGGAGTGTGAATAACAACGTCCATCCTGTGGAATGAAGTGGTCGATATAGGGCGAGGCTGCGTTTTAGAGATCGTATTCCAAGTTATGTTAAGTATTTTTACTATATTGCCATGAAATTTGAACAGCTAAAACTTTTACCCGAATTACTTCAGTCTGCGTCAGTAGCTGGTTACAAGACTGCCACGCCAGTACAAGAAAAATGCATCCCTGCCATACTACATGGCCGTGACGTATTAGCGTCGGCTCAAACTGGCACTGGAAAAACTGCAGCATTTCTCTTTCCATTATTACAGGCGATCGCTACTGAGAAAAACTTAAAGATTAATAAGCACCATACAGAGATTCTAATTCTTGCGCCGACAAGAGAATTAGCTGCTCAAATTCATGGGAGACTATTTGTCTATGGGAAAAATATTAATGTTAGCTCTGCGGTCGTTTTTGGTGGAGTTAACATCAATCCCCAGATTAAACTTTTGCGTAAAGGAGTGCATATTCTAATTGCCACACCAGGGAGGTTGTTAGACTTGGAGCGGCAAGGTGGCGTGAAACTAAATACTTTAAAAACGTTAGTGATAGACGAAGCTGACCGCATGCTTGATATGGGCTTTATTCCAGATATAAAAAAAATCATAGCTCTCGTACCACAAAAAAGGAGAACTCTATTTTTTTCCGCTACTTTCCCCGATAGCGTAAGACGACTCGCAAAAAAAATGCTCCGTGATCCTATAGAAATTGATGTTTCACCAAGGAATTCTGCTGTAGATAAAATAACACAAAAGTTATATCCAGTTGACAAGAGAAATAAATCTCGCCTGTTGATTGCTTTAATCAATTCTGAACGTTGGACTCAAGTTCTTGTTTTCACCAGAACAAAACATGGTGCTAATAAACTCGCAAGAGCTTTAGATAAAAATGGAATAAAATCAGACGCAATACATGGGAATAAAAGTCAATCTGCTCGAATGAGAGCACTTTCGAAATTTAAATCAAACAAAATTCATGTCCTAGTGGCAACGGATATTGCCTCTAGAGGAATAGATATTTCAGCACTCCCTCAAGTTGTTAACTTTGACCTGCCAAATATCCCGGAAGATTACGTTCATCGTATAGGACGAACAGCCCGTGCAGGCAAGAACGGATGTGCTATATCCTTGGTAAGTCATGATGAGATCAAGCAACTTAGAGATATAGAAAATTTAATTAAAAGACACATAGAGAGAAAATCTTACGACGGATTTGAACCCGAAAATGTACTACCTGAATCTAAACCTTTTCGAAAAAAAACTAAAGCACACACCAAAAAAAGACCGATAAAGAAAAGAAAAACTCGCAAAAAAAACCCCATCGATAAATAATCACAGTGAGTGGTTGAAATATTATAACAACCACTTAGCTATATACATGTGCATTGCGATCTGTTGTATTAATGATAATACCCGGTGCTATCCTTTCACCAACGCATTTGGTTAAATAGTATCCAGTTGTATGTAACTTGGCGAACCATGTTATAAAGCGCAAAACCCATGGGCCATTCACTTTCAGCAGTAATCTTTGAGCCATCGCCGCCGGTCGGAGTTGAACCAGTGTCCTTATCCTTATCCTTATTATCTACATCTACATCTACATCTTCATCTTCATCTTCATTGGCCCAGTTGTAGATATCAATTCCTCCACGCACAGCTATGTTAGTAGTAACAGCGATCGCTGCCCACTGCGTCAGGGTCAGACCTGCAAACACTATAGGCGCCACATTACCGACGCCAGCCCTATTCTTTATTTCTTCTATTGCGGCCAACACAGCATCCAGACCACTGCGTGCCATCATCCGCATCATATCGTCTGTCATTCTATTATCCAGTCTTTGCATGAACTCGAGAGGTGGCACCAAATCGTTTATATTTATGATGTCTGGCAAGGTTGGAAAGTCTACGAAAGTTGTGGCGACAAGACGGTCCCCATAAGGAGTTAATTCAGCCAACTGAGCTCTCAGATCTTTGACGGCTTTCTGATTTGGAAAGAATGAGAGACTGCCTATTGACTCTCCTTCTAAAGTCGACTTCAGGACCGCAGACATTGCCGACCCAACAGAATCATATGTATACGGTGATCCATTTAATAAAACATCTACGCATGACCTCTTAACCTGACGGCAAGCTAGATTAGCTGTCGCAAGTGCTTGGGCTTTTGCTGTAGCTTTTTTTTGTTTGATTGTGGAACTTCCATCGTATTGAGCGTAGACGGACATAGAGAATACAAGAGATACTAAACACATGATTAAAGAGTTCTTCATTTTTTTCTCTCCTTTACCCTTCTTTAGCGAATATTCAATCGGCAATGTGGCTTTAGAATGATCATAGTGAATCCTACACAATTCTACTTAAATATCCTACTGGTTGATTAGGTTGGAAAGCGTGGCTTGATAGCCGCCTTTATTCTATTGTAATAATCGAGTGTGGTTTCTGGTTTCGTATGAATTTACTATGACCATACGAACACTTAAGTCTCGGCGTATTAGGCCAAGGAAAGTGTATAAATTAGATCATTGATATTTTTACATCCTTACTAGTATCCACTTCTTTTTTTTTCCCACATTAGACCAATTGGAATGGATTAAAGTCCGATCTATCTGTAAAACAACGACAGGCCGTAAAAACTCTATCCGTACGAACCGTCCATGGTTTGTCACCAAACAGACAGATTGATGCCATAAGATTCTGGTTAGAAAATGGGTCAGATAAAATCGCCTTTCCCGGATATATTACAATTTCTAACAATACAGAAATGGCCCTATCGAGAAACAATTGCATCATGGTAATCCTTGATGAACCAAGAATAAATATTAAAAGAAATACTTTTCTAAATTCAATGAAGAAATATAATAGCAGTAGGCTTCTAAAGGCTTTGACAAACGGGTCGGCTACTAGCATTGAAAACCAACCCTAGAAAACCTGTGCAATAATCACTGTTTTGCAAACCAAACGTACTATCATTGAGAAATTGAGAAAAAAGGACCAAAAAATGAAATACATGTTATCAATTCTAGTGTTTTTCTCGTTCAGCATCCTCGCAGATACTGATAATAAACTCGATCCGATTATATTCATGTTGGATCTATCGGTGACCGAGGGAAAGAAAGATCAAGCTGAGAGATTTACCCATGAAATCGCAAAAAACGTTCTTGAGGCAGAACCGAATACCGTGATTTACCAGTATTATTTTAACTCGGATAGTAAGGTTTTCTTATACGAGGTCTATAAAAGCAATGAGGGCGCTATTGAGCATGTTCGAAATTTCCGTGGTAGCGAATGGGAAAGCAGATTTGGGGAACTTTTCTCGATTGATAGTTTTTCGGTCTTAGGTAATTCATCCCAAGCATTAAAAGAATCTTTGGTTGGTTACACTTCAGATTTTAGAGATCTGAAAGGAGGTTTTCACAAACCTGCTGAAAGTTTAGCCCCCCAAATAATGGGACTCTAGCACACGAGTGAATTGAAAAGTCGGGAAGAAATCCGACTCTAAAAAAGAAGCCAAAAACTTGAAATTGACTGGAATAAGCATGTTGTTCGCGTCTTAATTCTTTAAAAAAGTCATTATGGCGCCTACGTTCTTACCAGTCTTGACTGCCATAACCCATACAAACTAATCAATAGCCACAAAACTTCCATAATGAAGGCAGATAAATTGAAGTCGTAATAGAGGGAAACCAAAATAAGTAATGCTCCTATTGCATTCATTAGGCTGTAATACATTGACTGGCTTTTTATCTTTTTCATTTGCAGGAGCAAATAGCTCAGCAATATGAGAATCACGCCGACATTACCTAAAAAGTCATACCAGTTATACGTCATTACTTTTCCCCCTATTCATGCTTGCATATTATATTTACCAATAGCGGCGCTTTAAAGTAGGTCAAGCGATTTTGTTAAAGCAGTGGCTGCAGCAACCTAGTCGAGCAATGGGATGTTTAAGTGCAAAAAAGTACATCCGCTATTGGAAATCAACACCGTTAGAAAGCTATAAATAAGTTTTATCTTCCACGGCAGGTTATTCATTTTTATACGTCTCTCTAATCTTGTATTATATCCGTTTAGCGAAGTCCAAACATCGCTAGGGGTCATGGCAACCTATTACATGATTGCTATGAAAAATATATTTATCGTTTTTTTAAGTGGGACGCATGGGTGAATCAAAAGAATTGGGTGTAATGAATCTTGAAACAGATGCCCGTTATCCCCGTGATATGGTTGGTTTTGGATCAGCCCCTCCAGATCCGCGATGGCCCAACAAAGCTAGGTTAGCGCTGCAATTCGTAATCAACTACGAGGAAGGCGCAGAAAATAGTGTGTTGCATGGTGATTCACACTCTGAAACTTTTTTGTCAGAGATTTTCGATGCAAAACCGTTCCCAGATAGACATATGACTATGGAATCGATCTACGAGTATGGAAGTCGATCTGGGTTTTGGCGTTTGAAAAAACTTTTTAACGATTTTAATTATCCGGTCACAGTTTTCGGCGTTGCCATGGCAATGGAGAGGAACAGAGAAGCAGTTGAATCGATGCTCGACTCCCATTGGGAAATCGCCTCACATGGTTATCGATGGATTAGCTATCAGGCAGTTAATAAAGAGTTGGAGAGAGAGCACATCGCAAAGGCAATAGAAATCCATGAAAAAATTACAGGAGATAAACCTTTAGGTTGGTATACAGGTCGTGACAGCCCGAATACGAGAGAACTGATCCTTGAATGGGACCATTTCCTATATGACAGTGATTCATATGCCGATGATCTTCCATATTGGGTCGTGGGTCCCCGAACGCCACACCTCATCGTTCCCTATACCTTAGATAATAACGATATGAAATTTGCTTCTGCCCAGGGATTTAATGCCGGAGATCAATTTTATAACTATCTGAGGGATTCTTTCGATACATTGTATGAGGAAGGGGGAAAGATGATGAGCGTGGGATTACATTGCCGTATAGTGGGCAGACCAGGAAGATTTGCAGCCCTTAGGCGCTTCTTAGAGTACGTATCACAGAGATCATCTGTTTGGGTTTGTCGGCGTGTTGACATAGCCAAACATTGGCATGCTTATCACAAGCTTGCATGATAGATTCACTTATCTTCTTTTTCTCTATGTATTTTTCAGTATCCGATTTGTTTGGATCCTCTGCAGCACCAAATGGAGAGTCTGAATCGGAATGTCCTAGCTTTGGTTAGCCATAAGTTGTACCAAAGAAGAGCATTCCGATTCTGCAAAAAAATATGCTATTAAAACTCGTAACCTATTCGAGCCATGACTTGTCTTGGGGGAATGTACTCAATGCCGGTTCCTGCAACGCCAAAAACATCGGTCATACTTGAGTTCATCCCATCTTTATCTCCCGCATTTAGAATCATTAAATCGATGCCCCATTTGTCATCTTTAAGGGCTAAGCTTAAGGTAAGATTCACAAGAGTATAAGAATCCACCTGATCAACAAATGGACTATTAAATACTCGTTGTTGAAAATCACCGCGATAGATAACTTCAGCTATAGACGTCAGAGTCCCTAAACCGGTTTCTGTCACATACTTTAGACCGATATTCGCTGTTAACTCAGGACTTTTTGCCAACTCATTACCCTGAATATTCTCTCTAAGAGCATAACGTTCTGGCTCTTCACTAAAAAAATAGAGCTCAGTTTTAACATTATCTAATGCTTCATAATAAGAAGTTATCTCAGTATCAAGATATCCCATTCGAAGATCCATGGACAAAGATTCTGATATCAAACCAATTAATTCAAGCTCGATACCTTTCATTTCCGATTCCGGGATATTAGCTACTCCACCTCGATAAACATCTGGGTCAGTCGATTGAAACTGCAAGTTATCATAGTCGTAAGCAAAGGCAGAGACATTCGCTCTCAGCCTTCCATCTAGTAAATCCGATTTTATCCCAACCTCTATCGCATCAATTGTCTCGCTCTTAAAAATTGGGAAGATTAAGTTGGGTGCCGGATTTGCTCCAAAGTTTTGTTCATCATCGACGGGGAAGCCGAACGTAAGGTTGCTTCCACCAGGCTTAAAGCCCTTCGTATAAGAAATGTAGGCCATGGTGGAATCATTAAAATCATACTCTAAGGCTAGTCGGCCGGTAGTTTCATCTAGCTCATCCTCAATCAAAAACTGTTGAAGACCAAAAAAATTGGTGACGTCACTCGAAAACTCGTCTTCAGTGTAACGCAGGCCCGCAACAACTCTCGCGCTGTCTCCCATATTTACGGTAGCCTGACCATAGAAAGACTGCGATTCTCTCGTAGGATATGCTTCAGAGACAAAGCCGAGCTCTGCACCGAAGGCGGCATAGCATATACCCTCCAATGGGTTCTGCGCACAGACTGCTGCATGCGTGTAAGGCGTAAATTGCCCATCCATTAAGTCTATTTCCTTTACGTTGTTAACATCTTTAACTTCATAAATGTAGTTTTCTATTTCATGGTCAACGTAGAGTGCACCAAGGATCCAATCAACAGAGCCAAAGAGAGGCTCATTAGAGATCAAGTTTATTTCAAATGTCTTGCTCTCAACTACGGATGTCTCAGGTCTAAACTCAGCCGCTATGTAAGGTAATCCGGCGAGAGGACCATCTGCATGCACGTCGCCATAGGTATGTCTATCGTTATCTCTTACAACGTAAATATCATCTTCCTGGCGACTCATTAAAATCTTGAGAGTTACTGGACTAAATTCCTGCTCATAGATGGCTCCGAATATCTTTGACGAAAGAGCATAGTCGGAGAGAGAATCCTGCCTTAGTTCTCTATTATCTGGGGTTTGATCGTCCAATCCTTTCATCGCTGCGCCATGGTTATCTGCATCAAAGTATTGGCCAAAAACTCTCAGGCTCGCGTTATCACTTATATTAAACATCCAGTCAGATCTGAAACTGACATGATGCGCGTCGTCCAAATCTTGACCATTTTGTATGTTATCAGTGAAACCATCTCTATTGGTAGAAACAAAGGACATACGGGTAGCGACGGAATCAGAAATAGGGACGTTTACAGCGCCTCTATACTTTCTTAGGCTATAGTTACCAACTGCAAGATCAAATTTACCCTCTAGGCCATCAGTAGATGGAGTTTTATTGATGACGTTAACGGTGCCACCAGTTGAGTTCTGCCCAAACAATGTACCCTGAGGTCCTCGAAGTACTTCAATTCTCTCGAGATCTATAAAGTCCGTCCTTAGTGAAAACTTAGAAGCAACAAAAATTCCATCCATATGAAGAGCGACGGAGGGAGCAGCTATGGCATTTTGATTTGTCTCATCACCGACACCCCTGATAGATATGATAGTCTTATATCCTTCATTTTTCGCGACCGTAACGCCCGGTGCAATCGCGCTTAGCCCAACAAAATCGGTTATATGTTTCTCTTCTAAATCCTCACTGGTTAAAGCGGTAACCGCCTTAGATACGTTCTGGAGACTTTCCGCCCTCTTCTCGGCAGTAACAATGACCTCCTCAATAACTAGCGATTGCGCCCCAGCATTACTGAGCGTAAGAGTAGAAAAAAGCAACACAACACATGTCTGTAATAATTTTATTTTACAGTTACTAAAAATCATAAGATCTCCCCTAGTTCCACATGAACGGATAAAACGGTATTTTTTACCCACTACTATAATTTTTGTATGAATTATAGGCAATATTTGTGCCAAAAACTTAAGTCTTCTCTCACAATTGACCTTCTAGGTACTTCCCTCTCTATGGACAACATACGAACTTCTCCACATAACCGTATTTTGGACCACGCAAGGAACCTGTTTCTGGCAAGTGAACAACCAAAACGGGATGAAATCGCCAAGTTTACCTCATAATTCCAAACCAGGATTATCACTTCTGGAACAACATGTTTCAATCTAAAAGGTTAATCAGGGGAGGAACTAATGCGGCGTTTATGACATGCTTAAAAATTTAGTAAAAAATCACAAACTGGGTTTTAAGTCTAAATATTGAATCCTAGAACCAAAAGATGTGCCGATATGGTGCATTCTGTGGAATCAAGTACCACTTTTAGTGCAGAAATATTACAACAATAGCTAGTTACATTCCTCTCTATCCACGGAATTCTAAATCCTGAGTATGATCTCTGGCCCGGCTCAATTTATATAATTGGCACTAGGATGTGTTGGTGCTTAAATGAACTTTATTTAACAAACTAAAATCTCAATTTCTATCTTAGATCTGGTGTTGGCAGGGGGTTTGCATTGATACAAAAATAATCAGCATAACTTTTGAATCCCGATCGCGGGAAGTAGTGCACCATAGACACACTTTTTTTGATTCCGGGAGATGGATACCACTATCTCAGTAAGGTGAAGCGACGGATAAAACAATGACAAGAGAGCAAAAATTACCCGAATCGAAGAAAGTTGATTTGCTGTTTCGGATGAATGATACACCTAGTTTTCCGCAAGCGTTCGCAGCGGCGTTAAGCCATTGCGGAGCAATAGTCGCTAGCATTATGACCGCACCACTACTGATTTGCGGTGCACTTGGACTGAATACACTGGATACCCGCTACGTTTTAAGCGCTTCGCTAGTCGTCTCTGGCCTGGCAACCCTCATCCAGGTTTACCGTTTCGGTCGCTTAGGGTGTGGAATGATTGCCGTTCAGGGTACGAGTTTTGCGTTTGTCGGACCAATCTCGTACCTAGCGGCGCTGTCTAGCACCTCGAATGTCGGGGACGCGATGCTCGTGGGTAAAATTCTTGGGACTTGCATCGTGTGTGGCGTGGCGATGATGCTCGCCAGCTTATTCCTAGAAACATTACAAAAAATAATTACGCCAACCGTGACTGGTACCGCGATTTTTCTACTGGGATTCACTTTGTTTGAGTCCGCACTTAAAAATCTTTCGACAGTCTTCATCGGAGCGACAGGTAATGGAAATCTTTTAATTGTAGCTGAATGTGTTACCACCATTGTCGCGATCTTAATGCTGATGCGGTCAGAACAAGCTATCATCAGGGCCGCCAGTATTCCTCTGGGGCTCATGACTGGGACTTTGATTGCTCTGTTTCTCCGTGGCGCAGCTGTCGAGCAAACTGACATAACAGACTCTATATTTCTTCTCGAGCCTCTCTATTTTTCTATTCATTTTGATCTATTGATATTCGCACTTTTACTTCCAGTCTTTCTTGTCTCGTTGATGGAGAGTATCGGTGATTTAACCGCGACGTCCATGGTATCAAATGAACCAATCAGTGGTCCTGTGTATGTAAGCAGGATTCGCGGTGGCGTATTGGCTGATGGCTTTAATACTATTCTTGCTGGATTTTTTGGTACCTTTCCCAATACTACCTTTAGCCAAAATAACGCCGTCATTAGGGTCACCGGTAACGCCAGTCGGCGAGTAGGTATTTTTCTCGCTTTTATGCTGATCGCGCTGGGTTCAACACCGCAAATAAGTCACCTTTTCACGCTGATACCCGGAGGCACACTGCATTCAACGACTGGGTTAATGTTCTTACTAATCACCTTCACTGGTCTTAAAATTGTTAAAAATAATGATCATGGTAAAAGTCTACTTGTTCTAGGGATATCTTTTGCGGTGGCTATTCTCGCAAGGGAGGCCACACAATCTCTTGCTTTTTTGAATGATTTTATTCCAGAATATTTGATCGTTCTCCTCGGTTTTCCAGTGGCGACAGGTGCAATATTAGCCATCTTACTAGATCTTAAATTGCGTTAGTATCAAAGATAGTTGGTAGACATTGCGATGTCGGATAAGGCCAATCACTGACTACAAGGATATGATTGAGTCTCTATTGCCAGAGTCAACTTCCGAAAATATGAATCGTCTGGTTGAGCAAAAGAACTTGTCTGATAAGGTTCGCGGATATGGTGTTGTACATATTAGTTCCACAGAGCAATACCATCAAATGCAATCTGGTCTGAGGTATAAATTTAAATCTGTACCGATCTGGAAGCTTCTCAGCAGGTTTATACATGTTAAACTTTAGCTAGGCATATCCATATTCACATGCGCACAGAAAATAATAAAATTTATGGCCATCAGCAGTCATGTCAAGAGAATCGGTAGGGGACGCGCGGAAAAGCAAAGTGTCATTTTAGAAGCAGCGATTGAAGAGTTTGCTCGCTTTGGTTATAAAGGGGCATCAATTACAAATATTGCTAAACGGGCTGGGATGCCTCGTCCTAATCTTCATTACTATTACTCGAGTAAATTAAGATTATATCAACAGATCTTAATGAACATTCTAGAATTATGGAATTCGACATTTGATGGTATATCTGCTGGAGACGATCCTGGTAAGGTAATCTCTGAGTATATTCACGCAAAGGTAATGTATTCTAAGACGAACCCGCTGGCATCGAAAATATTTGCTATGGAGATCATTCATGGAGGAGTCAATCTTGGTGAGTTTTTGAAGAATGATTATAAGCAGTGGTTGAAAGAGAAAACATCGATTATTGAACAATGGGCACTAGCTGGAAAAATGGACCCGATAGATCCGCATCATCTTATGTTCATGATTTGGGGTTCGACCCAGTTTTACGCTGATTTCAGCGTACAAGTTGAGAGTGGTCTTAACATGGCAAGTCTCGATGATTTACAATACGAGAATATCGCTAAAACCATAACTCAGGTAATCTTGAAAGGCTGTGGCATTAAGTAGCGAACCCCATATTGGTTAGTATCCCGCTCTAACAAGAAGCTGCTCAGCTGCATCGCGATGGCGATACATCAGATCTTCTATATCAAGATCACAAATTTGACCGTCCCTCACCCGCCAGTTACCACCAACCATAACGTGCTTTGCTTGATGAGCACCTGACAACAAGAGAGCCGCTAGTGGGTCGTTAGCTCCACTAAAGCGTAGCTCACTTAATTCAAAGAACGCCAAATCCGCTTGTCTTCCCGTAGCTATTTCCCCAATATCATTTCTTCCTAAACAGGTTGCTGACCCTTTCGTCCCCCATCGAAAGGCGTCAAGGTGAGAGATATTTTGTGCACCGTATTTTGATCTTTGGAGCAAAAATGCAATTCTTAACTCTTGAATCATATTCGAGCAGTCATTCGATGCCGATCCGTCAACGCCAATCCCCAGTGGGCATCCAGCTTCCTCGAGGCGTGAAGCAGGGCATATGCCGGATCCCAAGACCATATTGGAGGAAGGGCAGTGGCTTATACCAACTTTACTCTTCCCTAAACGCAATATTTCTTTATCAGCAAAATGAATTCCGTGGGCAATCCAAACCCGGTCATTTAACCATCCTGAATCCTCTAGATAATCTAAAGGGGCTGTATTAAATTTCTCTGCGAAGAAGTCTATCTCATCTTTTGTTTCAGCTAGATGAGTATGCATACGCAATCCCAACTTGTTCGCTAGTAAGGATGTCTCCTTCATAAGTTCGGTGGTAACGGAAAACGGTGAACACGGTGCAAGTGCTATCTGAAGAAAAGAACCAGGCTCCGGATCATGATACTCACTCGCAACTCTCGCACTGTCACAAAGAATGGCCTCCTCATTTTGCAAGACTTCTGAAGGGGGTAGTCCCCCTTGATCCTCCCCTAGCGACATAGACCCTCTAGTTATGGTCACTCTCATACCAAGTTCTCGAGAGGCGACAACCTGCGCATCCATGGCGTCTTCGGCTCCCTTTGGGAAAAGATAGTGATGATCTGCTGTTGTAGTACACCCAGATAATAATAACTCCGCCAGTGCTAGTTGAGTCGCAATGTGAATATCTTCTGGCTCGAGTTTTGCCCAAACTGGGTACAAACTTTTTAACCAATGGAAAAGCGATTTGTTTAGAGCACCCTTAAAAGCTCGAGTCAATGTTTGATAAAAATGATGGTGTGTATTGACGAGTCCCGGCAATAGCACTAGATCTGATGCGTCGAAAACGACGTCTACCTTTCTTTTCGGTCGATCACCTGAGGAGAGTAGTTCGGTGATTATGCTGTCAGCAATGACAATCCCGCCGCCGCAGTCAAAATCAGATAGGACCGCTTTAGGATTCCTGATCCAGATGGTCTTTGCCACCTCATTTTGCTTCATCAACGGAGACCTTGTTTGCGCATGCTCGCCCGCATTTTGCCAGATTAATTGCTAAAGTGACCGCTTACTATCTATTGGATTCGTATGCCTTAGGAAATGAGTTGCAGACCATCATCCTAAGTAGAAACCTCAATTCGTTTTAACAGGTTGGTTCACTTGGGCTATGGAGACTAACTACTTGAGTTTCACTTATCAAGAGCTTGTCCAAAAAGTTCTAACCGTGTTGCGATTGATCACTTTGGTCCACTTGATCTTGGTATAAACGTTGAATAGTTGACACCACTGTCAAGTTTTTTTAAGCTAAAAAGGTAGAGCTTCTATAAAAAGGTAATAGTTCGCTCGACATAGAGGGAGCTAAATCGGCAGCTAGCAACCTAACTAGTTCACAAACTGGCACCATGTTGTGCGAAGTGCTTGATAATAGAGGATGAGCGCGTGTGATAGAGTTTTTGGTGAATGATAAAGTTTGTGCAGTGAGCGATGCTGGAGCAAACACCACGCTATTGGAATACTTACGAGAGGACTTGAGGCTCAAAGGGACCAAAGAGGGTTGTGCCTCGGGAGATTGCGGTGCTTGTACAGTAACCCTCGCGTGTCTCAGTTCAGAAACTCAAAGTCTTGAATACTTATCCGCAAATTCCTGTATGACCTTAGTTGGTAGTTTAGATGCAAAACAAGTGATCACAGTGGAATATTTGGAAGATGGAAGCGATCTCCATTCTTGCCAAAAAGCGATGGTTGAGCACCATGGCTCACAGTGCGGATTTTGCACCCCCGGCTTTGTGATGTCTCTTTTTACTTATTATAAGACTCATGACGTAGCAGCGCATGAGACTTTAAAAGAAGCATTGGGTGGAAATCTCTGCCGGTGCACTGGTTACCGGCCAATAATAAGTGCAGGACTGCACATGCTAAGTAGCGGAAACCCTGATAAGTTTGAGCGTAATTGTGATGAAACCATTGTTAGCCTCGGCATGATGAAGCAAAAGACCGAGATACCAGTTATAGTAGAAAATGAAAAACAATTCTTTTGCCCTCGCACTAGTGATCAGCTTGCACAGTTACTCCTTACTCATCCTGAGGCGCGCGTAGTAGCAGGTGGAACGGATTTAGTACTAGAAATAAATCAATCTTTACGAGATATAAAAACACTGATTTCTGTCTCGTCCGTGGAGGAAATGAAGACTATTAGTATCAGCGACGGTCACTTGATAATCGGTGCCGCTGCGACTTTCAGTCAATTTCAATCTACGCTAATTGATAATTTCCCAAATCTGCGGGAACTAATCGGCCGATTCGGATCGCTACAGATTCGAAATCAGTGCACGTTGGGAGGAAATATAGCAAACGCTTCGCCGGTAGCGGATATGCCGGTTTTCTTGATTGCGATGAATACCACGCTTACTCTTCGTAGAGGTGAAGATCGACGGACTATCTTGATCGAGGACTTTTTCAAAAGCTATAAAAAGACAGCTTTGAAAGATTCTGAGTTCATTGAGGATATACGGATTCCCATGCTAAAAAATCGCGGTACTTTAAAGCTATATAAAATCAGTAAACGGTTTGAGGACGATATTTCCTCAGTTTGTACAGCCATCAATTTGGAAATAAAAGATAATTTTATTCAGGAATCTAACATCGTCTTTGGTGCGATGGCCGAAATTCCCAAGCGAGCCAGACACTGTGAGGAAGCGCTTAATGGCAAGTCATGGACGGAAGAGACAATATCTGAGGGAATGCAAGCATTGGAGCAAGATTTCTCTCCCATCTCCGATTTTCGTGGATCTAGTGAGTATAGGCTTGAGGTGTCCAAAAATTTGCTGCTACGTTATTTCCTTGAAAGGAATTCGACTCCTGAATCGTTGATTCGGATTACGCAATATGTTTAATAACGAAAAATCAAGTTTCGTCAGATCTAATTCCGCCCCTGTGGTTAATGAAAATCAGATCCAAGATAAAGCAGAGTCCAATCAGATAGTTGGATCAGGTATAGAGCACGAGAGTGCAATGCGGCACGTAGCTGGAACGGCCGCTTATGTAGATGATATTCCTGCTCCTGAAGGGACTCTTCATGCCTATTTTGGCTTCGCCTCAGTATCGTGCGGGAGAATTAAAACCATTGATCTTGAGGAGGTTAGGCGAGCACCTGGGGTATTCGCGGTCCTTACATTGGATGAGGTGACAGGAAAAACGGATGTAGGTGCTGTATTCCCCGGTGATCCGATCATGATTGGCCCAAATGATGAGGTAGAGTTTCACGGCCAAGTGATTTTTGCTGTGTGTGCCTCGAGCCGAACTGAGGCACGAAGAGCGGCGAGACTCGCTAAGATTGAATATGAGCAAGGAGCTCCTGATATCTCTATAGAGCAGGGTTGGTCCAACCGCAGCTTTGTTCGACCCTCTCACGAGCAAAGTAAAGGGGATACTGAAAGCGGGATAAAAAGTGCAGAGCACGAAATAAGTGGAGAACTCTATATCGGAGGTCAGGAGCACTTTTATCTTGAGAGTCAGGCCGTTCTATGCATACCTACGGAAGAAAAAGGAATGCATGTTATTACCTCAAGTCAAAATCCTGCTGAAAATCAGAAGCTTATTGCTGAGGTTCTAAATATTCCTTTCAATGCCGTAAATGTGGAAGTACGGCGCATGGGAGGTGCTTTTGGAGGTAAAGAAACGAACTCTAATCAATGGACATGCATCGTGGCTCTAATGGCACTAAAAACAAATCGTCCTGTAAAAGCATGCCTCGCACGTTCTGATGACATGATGTCCACAGGTAAGAGACATCATTTTATAAGTCGTTACCGAGTGGGGTTTGATAAGGATGGCCGTTTTAATGGTCTTGATCTAGCCCTTCTTGCAGGTTGTGGCAATTCGCCTGATTTATCTGACGCTATAGTCGATCGCGCAATGTTTCATGCTGACAATGCGTATTTTCTACCGGCGGCGAGAGTGGTTGGTCATCGGGTAAAAACTAATACCGTCTCCAATACTGCATTTCGTGGTTTTGGAGGTCCACAGGGTATTTTAGCGATGGAAAATATCATCGATCGTATTGCTCGTCACGTTGGCAAAGATCCTCTTGATATTCGAAAAGCCAACTTTTATTCGGCAGATAGGAATAGAGATGTGACGCATTACGGACAAAAAATAGAACAGCACGTTATACCAAATCTAGTCAGTCGTTTAGAGAGTACATCAGCGTATCGAAGTCGGAGATCGGAGATAAATCAGTTCAATCAGGAAAATAGAGTTCTCAAGAGAGGTTTGGCGCTTACTCCTGTAAAGTTCGGTATATCATTCACGGTGCAGCATCTTAATCAAGCTGGAGCGCTCGTGCATGTTTATACCGACGGTTCCATACAACTTAATCACGGTGGTACTGAAATGGGCCAAGGCCTGTACACGAAAATAGCTCAGATTGTCGCCGATGTCTTTGGCGTCGACTACGAAACAGTAATGTGTACCGCAACCCGAACCGATAAGGTTCCCAACTCATCGCCGACAGCCGCGTCCTCGGGCACCGATCTAAATGGGATGGCAGCACAAGTAGCAGCAGAGAAAATAAAGCAGCGGTTGATTAGGTTTGCATGTAATCATTTCGAAATAGATGCAGAAGAAGTCCGATTTTCAGGCGGAAGAGTAGCTATGGGTGAGAAATCACTTTCTTTTAATGACTTTGTTCAGCTTGCTTATCGAAATCGCGTTAACCTTTCAGCCTCAGGTCATTATAAAACTCCAAAGATTCACTATGATCGCAGTATTGGTAAAGGAAGACCCTTTTTATATTATGCGAATGGCGCAGCAGTCTCAGAGATAGTGCTTGATACTTTGACCGGAGAGTACAAGGTATTAAGAGTGGATATTTGTCATGACGTGGGACGTTCAATAAATCCGGCTGTAGATATAGGACAGATCGAGGGAGGTTTTATACAGGGAATGGGATGGTTGACAACTGAGGAATTAGTCTGGGACGAAGATGGAGTCTTAAAAACGAGCAGCCCTGCTGCCTATAAGATACCCAGTATATCGGACACACCTCCGATTTTTAATGTCGAGTTGCTACCGGACAGTCCAAATAAAGAGGCAACTATTTTTCGATCTAAGGCAGTAGGCGAGCCTCCGTTAATGCTCGGTATTTCTGTTTGGTGCGCTATTCGAGATGGCGTCTCTAGCATCAGCGGATATCGATTTGCACCTGAACTTGATGCGCCTGCGACTCCCGAGAGGGTACTGCGCGCGTGCACGAGAATGAAAGTTATGATGAAGGACTCTCGCACTAATGCAATGGCATGATGCGGTGAGTACGCTTGTCGAATTAGGCAAGCCGTATGTGATTATTACTGTGATTGGTAAGCGAGGTTCCGTTCCGCGAGATGGAGGGACAAAAATGGTCGTTTGTGACGACCAAAATTACTGCACAATCGGTGGCGGACATTTAGAATACAAAGCGATAGATCTGGCGAAGGAGATGCTATCGGATGGGCAAGAGAACCAACGAATTGAGCAATTCGCATTAGGTCCGACACTTGGCCAGTGCTGTGGCGGGAATGTCACCTTGCTTTTTGAACTTTTTGAAGGATTGAACCTTAATATAATGCTTTTTGGAGCCGGACACGTAGGCAAAGCTTTGGTCAGTGTCTTGCATCAACTGCCTTGCAAGCTACGTTGGATTGATAGTCGAGCAGATGAATTCCCAGAAATCATACCCTCTACAGTTAAAAAAATAATTTCAGAAGAACCCATAGAAGCTGTGCTAGAGGCGTCTTCAAACACATATTTCATTGTTATGACTCACAAGCATTCTCTAGACTTTGACATTATCGAGAAGATCTTAACAAGGAATGATGCAAAATATGTGGGTCTAATAGGATCGACCACTAAGTGGGAAAAATTTAAATTACGCTTTGCTCATAAAGGTTATAAGCCTAGTTTTTATAACAAAGTTCGCTGCCCTGTCGGCTTAAACACTGTGACTGGTAAGAGACCAATTGAAGTAGCCATCTCAATTGCCGCAGAGATTATTGCTGATTATCAATCAGGTCAGTGCCAGAAAAAAAAGCAAAGAGGAGTTGACTGGAAAGTACTTAAGCGACAGCTCCGTGAAGAAGCGATTGCTCAAAAAAATGCTCACGCTAGCACAATAGGAAAATTATGAGTGAAATAAATTATCCAACGATTCCAGACGAGACGATTGATAATCGATTTTCCTCTACTTACGTTGACTTACTAAGCGGTCGTTTAGGAGGGATTGCGCTCTCATGCAGTGATGAGTGGTTTGCCCCATCCCATAATCTCGTGCAACCCGGAAGGGGTATTTACCGAGAGGGTCATTTCGTATCGACGGGGCAATGGATGGACGGATGGGAGACACGCCGCGGTTTTGGTAGGCGACAAAAGAGATTTGGAGAGGAGAGCGATTGGTGCATTTTACGGCTCGGTATTCCAGGAACCGTACTAGGATTTGATATTGATACAAATCATTTCCAGGGGAATGCGCCACAATATGCCTCCGTAGAGGCTGTAAACTTATCACAAGATCCGGGGCCAAGTGCTGGGTGGACAAGTATCCTTTCAAAAAGTCCACTGCGATCAGACAGACAAAATCTTTTTGAGTGTCAAAGAAAACAAATGTGGAGCCACGTTAGGCTAAATATTTTTCCGGATGGCGGAGTCGCGCGTTTTAGAGTTTATGGAGTGGCTTCAGCACAACGAGATGACTTTGTTAAGGGGGAGCTTGTTGAACTGTCCTCTATATCCCATGGAGGATTTTGTGTGGCAGCGAGCAATAGCTTTTTTAGCCCGCCAAATAACTTAATAATGCCCGGTCGAGGAATAAATATGGGGGACGGGTGGGAAACTAAACGTCGTCGTGATTCTCTTAATGACTGGGTAATTATTAAATTAGGTCTCAAAGGGAGTATTTTAAAAGTGATTATTGATACGAACCACTTTAAGGGAAATTATCCTGATAGAGTAAGTCTTGAGGGGGCAAAGCTAGAGCCTGGCCAGACACCAAACGCGGAAACTCTCTGGCAGAATGTGATTTCCGAATCACTGCTGTCTGGGCATAAGGAACATACATTTATCAAAGAAATCGAGCCGAGTAGTACTTGTGAATTCACACACGTAAGGGTGAACATCTTGCCAGATGGCGGTCTTAGTCGGGTCAAGATAATGGGTTTGCCCAATTGGGGATAGCCCGAGTGAACTTGTTGGAGCTTAACAAATTAAAACGTGAGGATGCTCGCGTAATTCTTTCACGGTGTTGCCACTGTGATACGTGGGTCGAAGGCTTGCTCGACAATCGACCGTATGAATCCGAGCAGGAGTTACGTCATCAGGCTAATCTCATTTGGAGCAAGTTGTCGGTGCAAAACTATTTGGAAGCCTTTCGCGCTCACCCGAAAATAGGCGACCTTTCCTCGTTAACTGAAAAATATAGTAATACACGTCAAATGGCCTGCGAGGAACAATCAGGTGTTAGGGAAGCGGATAATTCTGTAATTGGGCGACTTGCAAACGCCAATATCGAATACGAGCGTAAGTTTGGATTTATTTTTATTGTTTGTGCAACAGGGAAGAGTGCCAGTGAGATGTTGAAACTATTAGAGGCACGAATCAATAACGATAAATGTGTAGAGATATCTAATGCTGCTGAAGAGCAAAGGAAAATTTTTCAGATCCGATTAGGAAAATTGTTATGAGCCAAATCACCTCTCATGTTTTAGACGTTTCATGCGGTAAACCAGCGGCCGGAATTGATATCACCTTATTAAAGGTCTTTGACACAGATGGCTCAAAAGATACACAAACTTTGAACACGAGAAGAACAAATTCAGATGGGCGAGTCGGTAACCTGTGCGATGACCTTCTAACTCTGCAAAAAGGAGTCTATCAACTGAGGTTCGACTTGGAAGTATATTTTGCGAAAGTAGAAAAGATTAGTTTCTTTCCTTATGCAGACATAACGTTTTTTGTTGACAACCCAGAGGAGCATTATCACGTGCCACTTTTGCTCTCTCCATTTGGGTACTCTACCTATAGAGGTAGCTAGTGAGTTCTCTGACGCTCAAGCTAGAGCCGCTAACTCACGAAACATTTGAAGAGTTTGGGGAGGTAATTTCCAGTGGCGACTCGGGGGGTGTCGAGCTAATCAACTATGGTCTAACAAAATGTCATGTGCGGCAATCAGAGATCGATACACTGGATAAAAATGGCACTACCACGATGAGACTTTTTGACACCGAACCAATCATCTTACCCTATAGATTGCGCATAATGGAAAGACATCCTCTTGGGACTCAGGCTTTTGTCAATATTGATTGTAACCCTTATGTGATCGTGGTTGGAAAGGCGGGCCGATTTGATTTGGATAACTTAAAGGCATTTGTTGGTCGTCCTGATCAAAGTATCAATTACTCAAAAGGTACCTGGCATCACCATTCTTTGTGTTTGAATGGGAGAACACGATTTATCGTAATAGATCGAACTGGTCCGGGGATAAACCTTGAAGAGAAGCGTATTCCGGAAAATGTTGAACTTTTTGTGGATTTTTGAATTCGAATCTAAGTGGAGGATTTCTCGTAAATGCAGCAAGCTCATAGGTCCAGAATTCTTCATTTTCTCGGAGATCCGGGTGGTCAACTTGGAGAAAAGGCATATGAGTATTTCGAGGACGGTCTACTTGTCATCCAGGAAGGTCATGTTTTAAAGATCGGAGATGCCCACGATCTAATGCCGTCTCTCTCTCCCGAGATTAAGGTGATAAAACACAACAACACCTTGCTATTACCCGGATTT